>CAKPHY010000004.1 GCA_934162285.1 uncultured Bacilli bacterium | reverse complement strand
CATGTAACGTTCTTATTACGTTTATTTTGTGAATTTTACCTACTTTAATACCATTATATATATATATATATATATATTCAGTGTGTTTTACAGAAAGTTAATGCAATATTTTCTTATTTTTTTGATCTAAAAAATGAATTTTAAGTCAAAAAAAGATCCTTATTTAGGATCATTCTTGATAATTAACAAATGAGCAATCATTTTCTTCAAATAAAAAACTATTAACAATTTTTACTTTGTCAATAGTCTGAAATCAACCATCTCTGATTGATTTTATTAAAAGTTCAATAGAACTAATTTTTTAATGGTGCCACAACGGTGAATTGAACACCGATTAAAGCCTTACCATGGCCTCGTAATGCCATTATACTATTGTGGCAGCAAAATAATTATATCAATAATTATTCAGCTATACAATATGGATATTCAATTTTTGTGATTTTGGCTTGAATATTTTTTTTCAAAACATTTTCACAATTGAGCATTTTTATTGCTAAATAGTTACCTGTATGACCAAAAATATAGCCATCAACATATGTTTCAGCAATGAAAGAAACTTCTGTATTAATGAATTTTGTCATATAAGCTATTTCAAGTTCTTTTGAAACTTCAATTAAAATACGAGCTCTTTCTTTTTTTTCATGTTCATCTACTTGATTTGGCATTAAATCAGCTTTTGTTCCTTTTCTTCTTGAATAAGGAAATACATGAATTTTAGAAAATTGAAGTCTTTTTACAGTAGCAATTGTTTCTTCAAATAATTCTTTAGTTTCACCTGGAAATCCTACTATAACATCAGTTGAAATAGAAATATTTGGACGAATTTTTCTTATTTCTTTTATTTTATTTTCATAATATTCTAAATTATAGCGACGATTCATCGCTTTTAAAATCGGATCAGATCCTGATTGTAATGGTATATGTAAATGATCAACTAAAACTTTGTTGTTTTTTAAAACTTCTAAGAATTTATCATTTAACTCGACAATTTCGATTGAAGAAATTCTTAATCTTAAAAGGCCATCTATTTTTACTAATTCATTTAAAAGATCAGCAAAATCATAGTCTTTAAATTCACTACCATAATGTCCAGTATGAATTCCAGCTAAAACGATTTCTTGATGTCCACTCTTTATTAATTCTTTAACTTCTTTAATTACATCATCTTTAGGTTTACTTCTAACATTTCCTCTAGTATAAGGAATAATACAATATGAACAAAAGTTATTACAACCATCTTGAATTTTAACAAATGCTCTTGTTTTATCAAAATTGTTTAATTGCATTGTTTCAAATGAAGAATGCATTATATCTTTTATATCTTCAATACTATTTTTATCCCTTAAATAATTTTTAATAATATCAACTATTTTACTTTTACCAATATTCCCGATTATAATATCAGCATTAGTTTTTTCTTTAATAATTTTACTATTAACTTGAGCTAAACACCCACAAGCGATAAGAATTATATTAGGATTATTCTTTTTTACCTGTCTTAAAGTCTTTAATGATTTAGAATCAGCAGTATTAGTTACACTACAAGTGTTAACAATCGCAATAGCTGCATCTTCTACTTTATCTGTTAAAATATAACCCGCATTTTCTAAATTTTCGGTCATAACATTCGATTCATAAGAATTTACTTTACAACCAAGATTGTATATTATAAATTTCATTTTTTCACTTCTTTCAAAAAATAAGCTTTTTTTAAAGCCTATTTTAATTCAATTTATTTCTAAAATCAACTAAAGCTTCTAAAAAATCATCATTTCTTTCATCTTCAACTGATTTTATATTATCATCTTTTTCTAAATTAACAACTTCAACTTCATCTTCTCTTGATGAATATTCATCGTTTCTTTCTTTACGTTCTGGTCTTCTTATTTCTCGATATGTTACATTACTATCATTAAGGCCAAAAACAGGAGAAATAAATTCACTTTTCTTAAATTTTTTTATCTCATCATTTTTAGGTTCTTCTTTAACTTCTTCAACTTGTTTTATTGCTTCAACATGAGTTGGAATTATCTCATCATTATGTTTTACTGTTACTTCAGCATTATTTTCTCTTTCAGCTTTTAAACGCATTAATTCTTTATAGCTAATAATGGCATTTTCTTCTTGTTCTTCTTCATATTTTTCAACTTTAGCTGTTTCACTATCATCTAAATCTTGTTGCATTTGTTCTAAAAGAGAAGCAATATTATTACTTGTTTTTTCTTCTTCTTTTTCAATTTCTGGTAGATTTTCTTCTAAAACATCTTCCATAAATTCTTCTTGAAATTTGTTTGGTATCTCTTCTATATTATTATCTGATAAATCATTGGCTACTTCAAAATTGACTGGTTTATTAATAGTTGGTTTTTTATTTTTAGTATTTGTACTTGAAAGAAAATAATAAACAACTATTCCAGCTGCTATAACCACAATCGCAATTATAATTAAAATCATAACTGGCTCTCCATTGCTATTCGCAACTAAAAAATCCATATAATCACTCCATAAATTCATAATTTACAATTCCAAGAAAAACAATTGGAACTGTTTCTACTCGTAAAATTGTTTTTCCTAAAGTTACCGGAATAAAACCTAAATTAATAAAGTCTTGTTCTTCCTTTGGATCAAATCCACCTTCAGGACCAACTATCACATTAATTTTAGCACACTTTTGATTACTTTGTAAAACTTTTTTAAGATTATTTTCGCTTTCAACCGTGCTACATATTAATTTTAATCCATCTAATTCTTTAATCATTTTTAGATCAGCTATAGTTATACTAGGAATAGTCTGTCTTTTAGATTGTTCACTAGCTTCTTTACATATTTTTAGCCATCTTTCCATTTTACGTTTTTCTTTACAAACTTCAAAAGGAATTATGGAACGTTTAGATTTGTAAAGAACTATTTCATTAACTCCTAATTCAGTTGCTTTTTGCAAAATAAAATCCATTTTTTGTTCTTTTAAAAGAGGAATCATCAATCTTTTATAGATTAGATCCTGATCTTCTAATATTTCTTTTTCAAACATAATTTTATAATCATTATTAATATTAGCTATGTATGTTTTACCTATATAGACAACTTCTACTTTTTCATTTGGTTTCATACGCATAACTGTTTTTATATGATAATAATCATCTTTTTCTAAAATAAATTCATTTTCTTTTTGATCAATAGCAAAGTATCGTTGCATAATTCACCTCAATAATATAGTCCAATTTCGTGTTTAATATCATTTACAGTTTTAATAACACCACTTATTAAAAAAACAAAAGCAATAATAATTATTCTTCCATAGTCACGCCAATAACTGATAGAAAAAATTGTTTCTTTGATAGTTTTAAAAGATATTGGTAATTCTAATAAAACTAGTTCCCAGATTGGTAATACTAATAAAATAATTATTAGAAAGACGATAATACTAGTAAATATTGTAATATTTGGTAATTTTTTATTAACTCTACCTTTACATTTACGGTAACCATAGTTTACGCCCATCGGAATTAAAAATGCTAAAATTGACAAAGAAACACTACCAAAAATTAACAAACATAGCCAAGGAATACTTGCGATCAAGCCTCCTAAAATGCCACCTAAAATAGCTAAAATATATCTTTTAGTTTCCATAATTAATCACCCCTTATATGTGTATTACCATTATACATTAAAAAACTACTAAAAACTAGTAGTTTAATAACTTATAATTTTCTTTTAAAATATTATAATTTTTTTCAGAAACATTTATAGTAATTTCAAATATTTTATCATAAACAACTATTTCATGATTTTTAATTCCTTCAATAAATTGATCTTTATATTTTAAAAATTTTTCATAAGAATCATAACTATTATAATAGCTTATATTATAGTATAAATAATTTTTATTTTTAAAAGGTACATAACGACTATAAATATAGTATTCAATATTTGGTGATGATTTTATTTCTAATTCTACATCTTTTAAACTGTTATTGACAACAACAGTTACATTTTGATCTTTAAAAAACTCTAGAGTTAAATTATCTTGCATATCAAGTTTTTCTTTTGTTATTTGATATTCTGATTTGATAGTTTTAGGTTTAAAATTAGAAATATCTACAATAGTTGTGCCACAACCAATACCGATTAAAGATAAAGATACTATAAATAAAATAAAGAACAATTTAAAATTTAATTTTTGATTAAATATAAGTTTATAAAAACCTTTAATAAAAATTAGGGTTAAAAGAATAAAACCAATTATTAAAATCATTAAATAGAATGATAATGGTATAAATTTTAAAACTGAAAAAACAATTACTAAACATATGACTAAAGCAATAAAACTTAATATTAATGGTATTAATAAAAATATTAAAAATGTTTTTAAAATTGAAATTATTAAATTAAATAAACCATTAAAAATAGAGTAATTTTGATGTTTAGGTTCTCTTATTATTATTTTTTCTTGATCTTTTATTTCTTTTATTTCAACAGGTTTTTCTATTGTTTTCTTGGTAACATTTTTATCTTCTATTACAACATAATAGTCTAAATATCTGATTTTAAATAAATGTAAAACAATAATTGTTGATAAAACAATATATAATATAGCAAATATTACATTTAATATATTTATTACCATTATTCTTGCATCATATGGCAATAAATATATTAATTTACTTAATAGATCACGTCCAACATTATCAAGCATTATTCCTAGTAATGTTAAAATAAAAATAATAAAAATCATTTCAAAAATACATTTTATTTTTTCTTTCAAATTCATGCTTATAAACATATTATAAGTTTTAGTAATATAAGCTAGAAAATCTTTTAATATACTTTCTGGCGTTATTTTTTGAGTCTTTTTGTTATCTTTATTTCCTGTTGCATCATCATCAACTAAATCATCTAAACTACAATTAAGTATTTTGCATAATTTCATAATTGTTGCCATATCCGGATAAGATGCTCCTGATTCCCATTTGGATATTGCTTGACGGGACATATCAAGTTTCTCTGCCAATTGTTCTTGACTTAGATTGTTGTCTTTTCTTAATTTTGAAAGTTTATCACAAAACTTCATATTTTCTTCACCTCTACCGTCATTATAACCAAAATATTATCAGTGGCACTACCTATTTTAAGATGCTTTTTGACTATTTTCAGTAGCATTTTTATACAAGAATAATTGTTCTGTAAATTTTAGCTTGTCTTTATTGTTGAAATAGAACCATTCTATAATTCCAAAGACAATAGCACCAAGAAAATTCACTAATAAATCTTTCATAGTATCATATAAACCGATATCTAAATAGCCATCTAAAGTTATTACTTGATCACCATTATATTTTATAGTAACTTCTTCAATATCATTTAAAATAACGGATTTGTTTATTTTATCTTTATTTAAATCAACAGAGGCTATTTGTTTAATATATGTATCTTTTTGCATGTCACTTTTAAAAAATTTATCACAACCAAACTCAAGAAATTCCCATAATACTCCTATGGTCATAGAAAAACAAAAAGCAAACATTACTCTAAAAAAAGGATTCAAATTAAATGATTCTACATTATCATTTAACAAATCAACTAAACTAAAGCCAATAGCACAACATATAAAACCATTAATCGTATGCAAAATGGTATCGAAATGTGGAATGGTTAAATAAAAGCGATTTACTTCTCCAAGTATCATTGCTGAAAATATAAATACCATAATTATTATTTCTAAAAGATTAGGTATGCCTATTTTAAAGTTTTTACTAACAAAATATGGTAAAGTAAAAAGAATTAATGCCATTACACAGTAAAATACATTATTCCAATTTTTATTAGTAATTTGAATTATTATACATAATAAAACTAAAATTCTAAGAATTAAATAAACTAAAAAAACACTTTTTTTAGTTTCACGATACATTTTTGATATACGATTTTTAGCCATTTTTTTCACCTTAATCTATTTTATTTTGATTTTTCTTATTTAGAAGAAAAAGTCTTTTAAGCATGTTAATATAATAATACTTATTATGATATAAAGCAATTTTTTGTTGTTTTTTTCTTCAACTATAAACATTAAGTAATTATTATAGTTTTAATTTCTTTTAATATTACTTAGTTACTCTACTAATAAGTATAAGATCAAAAATACTAGTTTCAAAATAAATTCTCTTTTTGTTAAATTTATTATTGTATAAATTTAACAAAAATTAGAAAAAGACCTATTTTGATAAAATAAGTCTTCTAATCAGCAATCCATGAACAATATAACGTTTCAGATATTTCAATATCTTCTGGAGTAAAGCTATTTATAATCATATCATTGTTAATAGCTTTAGTTCGCATAAAACTAGATGAAAATTCTGCAGGAGAATAATAGTTATTTGATATAGGTTGAAAATCTACTTTTTGGCAGTACCTTAAGTTTTTACTAGCTGAAGCTGCTATAGCTAAAGCTTGGTTATATGCATTCTGATAAGCTTTTGCTAATACTTCATTACGACACTCTTCTTCATCTTTAACACCAAATTTTATGTAATATGTAGGAGCAATAGTCATTTCTGATATTGCTAATATTAATCTTGATAACAATTCCATATTATAATCAAATTTAAGTGTTGCTACTTGATTAAATGAATAGCCAGCATCAATATATTCTCTCATTTTTTCATCATACTTTTTCTCTTCATTAATAACAAAACTTCTTGTTTTTAATTCATCTTTGGAAAAACCATTTTTAATTAAAATTTCTTCGACAAAATAATTAACATTTCTAATGCCATCACTTAATGCTACATCATAAGTTTTAGCTTTATTAGTAAATGTAAGATTTAAAATCACTTCATTGGGTTTGATATATTTAGTTCCTTTACCTTGAACAATAATTTCCATTTGTATCATCTCCTTATAAGATTATTATATATAGATTTAATACTTTTGTAAATGAAAAGAGCAAACATTATTGCTCTTCAAAATAATCTAATAACATCGCTTTTTTTACTTCTTTTAAAGTTTCAGTAGCTTTTTCACGAGCTTTTCTAGTTCCTTCTCTTAAAACTTGATATACATATTCAGGATTCTTAGCTAATTCTTCACGACGTTCACGAATTGGTTTTAATTCTTCTTCTAACACTTCATATAAGAACTTTTTAATTTTAACATCACCTAAGCCACCATGACGATAATGTTCTTTTAGTTCTTCTAAATTTTTATATTCTGGTAAGTATTTACTAAAAGAATCTTCTTTACAAAAAACATCTAAATAAGTAAAAACAACATTACCCTCTACTTTTCCCGGATCATCAACACGAATATGATCAGGATCTGTATACATTGCAAATACTTTTTTTCTAACTTCTTCAGCACTATCTTTTAAATAAATACAATTACCTAATGATTTGCTCATCTTGGCATTACCATCAATTCCTACTAATCTTCTTTCATTTAAATTTTCTGGTAATAATTCTTTAGGTTCAACTAGTGTTTCACCATAAATATTATTAAATTTTCTAACAATTTCACGAGCTTGTTCTAGCATAGGTAATTGATCTTCCCCAACAGGAACAATCGTTGCTTTGAAAGCTGTTATATCAGCAGTTTGACTTACGGGATAAGTAAAGAATCCTGCAGGAATACTCTCTTCAAAACCACGCAACTTTATTTCTTCCTTTACGGTAGGGTTTCGATATAATCGTGATACTGTAACTAAATTCATATAATAAAAAGTAAGCTCTGTTAATTCTGGAACTTCTGATTGTATAAAATAATTTACTTTATTTGGATCTATTCCACATGCTAAATTATCTAATGCAACTTCAAAAACATTATCACGTACTTTCTTAGGATTATCAAAATTATCAGTTAATGCTTGTGCATCTGCTGCAAATAAATACATTTCATCATAATCACCACTATTTTGAATCTTTACACGATTTCTAATTGAACCAACATAATGTCCTATATGTAATGGTCCGGTTGGTCTTTCCCCTGTTAAAATTATCTTTTTCATTTTCCCTCCTAAAAATAAAAACTTATCCCAAAATAGGATAAGTTTAGCCACCTAATTTAATATGTACCATCATACACATTTCTTGTTAACGGTAGAATTCCGTACCAGCCTACTAATTTCGGTGGTCTCTCATCAGTCCATTCAATATAATTAATTTACAATTTCACACCAACAATTGCTCTCTTTAAAATATCTTATATTTACTTCTCTGAATCAACAATTTATATTTTGATTATATATCAAGTATTTTTTATTGTCAATTTGTTTTAATTTTATTTAAAAATTCTTCTTCACTCCAAATAGGAATATTTAGTTTTAATGCCTTATCATATTTGCTTCCAGGATCTTTTCCAACCAATACAGCATATGTTTTTGAACTAACACTTGAAGAGGTTTTACCACCATTTTCTTCAATTATTTTAGTTGCTTCTTCACGAGTTAGTTTTTCTAAACTACCTGTTAAAACAAATGTTTTATTTAAAAACTCATCATTTTTAGTTTCTTTACCTAAATAATTCATATTTAAGTGATAATTCTTTAATGTATTTATTAATTTAATATTTTCTTCATCTTTGAAATAATCAACAACACTTTGAGCTATTATTTCTCCAATATCATTAATACTGATTAATTCTTCAAATGTTTTATTAATAATATTATCAATATTATTGAATGTTTTAGCTAAAGTTTTGGCCATTTTTGCTCCTACATGTCTTATTCCTAATCCAAATAAAAGTTTTTCAAGAGAATTGTTTTTTGATTCTTCAATTCCGTTTAAAAGATTTTGAATACTTTTATTTCCAAAGCCTTCTAACATCATTAATTCTTCTTTATATTTAGCTAAATCATAAAAATCAGCAATACTTTTTAAATAACCCATATTATAAAAATCTTCAATTATTGAATCGCCCATTCCGTCAATATTCATAGCATCTCTAGATGCAAAATGAATTAATTTTTCAATAGTTTTGGCATCACAACTAGGATTAACACAATAATAAGCAGCATCTTTTTTTACTAAAAGACTATTACATATTGGACAAGTTGCTGGCATAACAAATTCCTTTTCGTTACCAGTACGACGATCAAGAAGAACATTTTCAACACGAGGAATAACATCTCCGGCTTTTCTTATAGCTACAGTATCACCTACACGAATATCTTTAATTCTTATATATTCTTCATTATGCAAAGTAGCTTTAGAAATCGTAGATCCCATTAATAAAACTGGTTCTAGGATAGCATTAGGTGTTACTTGTCCTGTTCTACCTACTGTCATTTTGATTTCTTTTAATTTAGTTAAAGCTATAGTTGCTGGAAACTTATATGCTGTTGCCCATTTAGGATATTTAGCTGTAAATCCTGCTTTTTTTTGATCAGCTAAGTCATTCAATTTAATAACAATACCATCAATTTCATATGGTAATGTTGGACGATGTTCTGTCCAATAATCAATATATTTTATTAATTCTTGAATGTTATTTACTTTTCTATTATTAGAATTAACAACAAATCCCAAAGAACTCATAAAATTCAAAGCTTCTTCATGAGTTTTTATCCCATAATCTTCAGGATTAGGAAGATGATATATAAAGCAATCTAATTTTCTTGAAGCAGCAACTTTACTATCTAATTGTCTAACACTTCCAGCAGCAGCATTACGTGGATTAGCTAAAAGTTCTAAACCCTTCTCTTTTCTTTCATTGTTTAAAGCATTGAAAGATTTTTTACTCATATAAATCTCGCCACGAACTTCAATATCAATTGGTTCTTTTATTTTTAAAGGAATACTTTTAATAGTTTTAGCATTATGAGTAATATCTTCACCAACAACGCCATCGCCTCTAGTCGCTGCTCTTACTAATTCACCTTTTTCGTACAATAAAGATACAGAAAGACCATCAATTTTTAACTCAGCAATATATGTTGGTACAATATTCATACCTTTTAAGCGTTCATCAAAAGCAACTATTTCTTCTTCGTTAAAAACATTACTTAAACTTAACATAGGTTTTTCATGATACACTTTTTTAAACTCACTTACAACCTCACCACCAACACGAGTACTTGGTGAATCTTTTAGTTTGTATTGAGGATATTTTTCTTCAAGAGTTATAAGTTCACGCATATATTTATCGAATTCTTGATCAGTTATTGTTGGATTATCAAGAACATAATAGTTATAGTTGGCTTCATTTAGTATTTTTACTAATTCTTCTATTCTTTCTTTCATTGTTCTCCTTTAGAAAAAATAAGCAAATGCTTATTTTACTCCTTTTACACCTTTAACACCTTTAGCTCCAGCAAAATTGCTTAAAATGTTACTTTCAAAAGAACGAACTTTTTTGCTTTCTGCTTTATATCTTCTTAAACCTAAAGTAATTATTTCATCTAATAGTTTTGTATAATCTTTGCCACATTTATCCCATAGATAGAATGATAAAGACCCAGGAATAGTATTTGGTTCATTAACATATATCTTATTAGCTTTTTTATCAATAAGGAAGTCAATACGACAAACACCATTTAAATTTAATGTTCTAAATACTTTCTTAGCTATTTCGCCTACTTCTTTAGTAGTTGCTTCATCTAAACGAGCTGGAACAATTCTATTAGTTGAAGCCATTCCTTTAGAAGCACCTTTTACTTTACCACCACCAAGATATTTATCACGATAGCTCAAGAATTCATCAGCACCCATTACTTCTTCCAAGACACTTACTTCTTGAAATTCATAATTGCCAATAACACTAGCATTTACTTCAACCATATTTTGAACAGCTTTTTCTACAACAATTTTAGAATCATAAGTTATAGCTTCAGCAATAGCATCTTCTAATTCTTCTTCTTTTTTTACAAAAGAAATACCAACACTACTACCTAATGTTGCTGGTTTTACAACAACTGGAAAGCCCATTTTACTAATCTTCTTATTAATTTCTTCATGATTCATTTCATATTCAGTATCAAAAAACCAAACATAATCAACAATAGGAAGATTTTCTTCTTTCATTACTTGTTTCATTACTACTTTATCTTGACCTAATGCTGAACCTAAAACATTTGATCCAACATATGGTACACCTAAAGTTTCAAAATATCCTTGTAAAGTTCCATCTTCAGCACCATGACCATGAACAATTGGTAACATAACATCGATATCTGTTACTTCTTTTCTAAAAAGACCATCTATTTTTTGTAAAATATATTGATTATTCTTTTTAGTTAAAACAACTTTTTTAGCATACTTTTTTAAAGAATCAAAATCACGATATACATCAATATCTTTTAACATATTTCCCGTATACCAAGTACGATCTTTAGCCATATAAATGGGAACAATCTCATACTTTTCTTCATTTATATGTTTCATAGCTTGAACAGCTGAAATAATACTTACTTCATGTTCAACTGTTTCTCCACCAAATATTACACCTACTTTAATTTTCATAAATTCCTCCTATTTTTCGTTAAAGATGTCTGGCAAATCGTTTTCAAGTAAAACATAAGTTTCTTCTCCTTGAAGTTTTTCCATCAAACTAAATGCTAATTTAACATCATCAATAACATGAATTTGTTTTTCATTATATTTTTTATTTTTTAAACCTTCATAAATTGGTTTCGTTATTTTGGCTCCTACTAATATTACTTCATCAGCAACAGAAGCAATATATTCACCAAATTGTTTATTTAATTCTTCTTGTTTTTCACCAAGATCAACCATACCAGGTGTAACAATTATTTTTTTACCTGGCATTAATCCAAGAACTTCTACTGCCATTTTTGAACCAATAGGATTAGAGTTATAAGCATCATCAATTATATTAATATTTTTATATTTTTTTAATTCTAGGCGATGCTCCGTTGGTTTTACTCTTCTAACTGCCATTTCTAATTTGTCATTTTCAATACCAAATTCAACACCTAAGGCAATAGCTGCTAATATATTATATATATTAGTTTTACCCAAAAGTTTAGTTGTAAAATGATATTTTTGACCTTTAATAATACAGTCAAAAGTACTTCCTTCATGCGATAGTTTTATATTAGTTGCACGAATATCAGCATCATTATCAATTCCGACCCATATAACACGACAGTTATTTTTTATTTTATAATTAACTTGCCATTCATCATCTTTATTTAAAACAGCAATACCATTTTCAGGTAATGATTCTATTAAACTAAATTTTTCTTTTTGAATATTTTCTTGACTACCTAATGTTTCTAAATGAGCAACTCCAATTTTAGTTAATATTGCATATTGAGGCTTGAATATTTTAGCAAGTTTACGAATATCACCTTTTTTAGAAGTACTCATTTCAGCAATAAAAATATCTGTGAACTTATCTAAATAATTATTAACTGTTCGCATTAATCCATAAGGAGTATTATAGTTTAAAGGACTAGCTAAAGTATTGAATTCTGTACTTAAAATATCATTTAAAATATTTTTACTAGTGGTTTTACCATAACTACCAGTTATACCAATTATTTTTAAATTAGGCATTGACGCTAATTTAGTTTTAGCTTTATTTAAATAGTAAAAATAAACCATTTTTTCAATCGGCATATTTATTCTATTAGCTATTAAAACTAGAAAATAGTTTAAATAAGCCATAATACTAAACATTAAATAATAGTTAGCTAATTTTTGAACTTGAAAATTACTCAATATTATAATTAAGGGAATTAGATAAATTATTAACATCGTAAGAGTTAATCTTTTAATTCTTGCAGTATATACAATTGCTTTTTTTACTTGTTCTTTTTTAGATTTATAAACAAATACGATTGTAAATAATAAATATAATATACCAAATATATATGTTAGATGTTTAAATGCATAAAAATGATTAATTATTAATACTAAAAATATTAAAGTATCGATTTCTAAGAAAACTTTTTTCAAATTTTTAAACATCCATCTTAAATAACGATAGCTTTTATCATACCAATTTTGTTGTAACATATGAAAAGCTTTTTTAGTTTTAAATATTAAATATATTAATAAGCATATAATTGAAATTATAAATTCTTCTTTCATATTAGCCTCCTAAAAAACTTCTTAGAACATTAATTGTTTGACCTAAATTTTCTAAATAAGCATAGTGGGTACAATTAGGATAAACAACTAAACCAGAGCCAGGAACTAATTTTTCAAGTTCATAGGCATCAGCTATAGGAACAGCAGCATCATTAGTGCCCCAAATAATAAGTAGAGGACTTTTTATTTTCTTTACCTCTTCTGTTATATCTAAATTTACATGATTCACTAACACTTCACGCATCATAGGTGAAGCATTTTTATAGTCAGTTGAACCAATATGTTTTTTAGCAAATTCTTCTAACTTATTTAAACCTGGTATTTTTTTCAATTTCTTTAAAGTTCTAGTTTTTAAATTATCTTTAGCTACTTTACATTTGTAAGGACTACCAAAAACAACAATTTTTTTTACAGGGTACATACTAGCATATAATAAGCTTATTTTTCCACCAAAAGAATGTCCCATTAAAATAATATTTTTTAATTTTAATGATTCAATCATTTCTTTAAGCATTTCAACATAATCATATAATGTCCAAGGAAAATCTGGTTCATCACTCAAACCAAAGCCTGGTAAATCAATTATTAAAATTTGATGTTCACGTCTTAAATTATCACCTATTGGTTTCATCATTTCAATATTTTGACCCCAGCCATGAAGAAGAACAATAGTATCATTTCCTTCACCATATAATTCGTAATTAACATTTATATTTTTAATTAACTTTCTCATATAACACCACTATTATTATAACTTATATTACTATATTTTACAACAAAAATACTAATTACTTTTATTATACTCTTGCTTTATCCAAGTTAATATTAATAATACAATATAATTTATTTCATTATTTGTTAATTCACGATCTTTGGCTATATGATGCCATTTATATAAACATCCTCGACAACACGTTGCAGTTGCATGCATCGCTTTAAATGTGGGATGTTTATGAGTTGGTGTTTGCTTGCCATCATTTTTTATTATTGCTGGTTTTAGTTTTTCATTAATAAATTCATAAGTATGATCCTTTATTTTTTCAAATCCTTTTTTATTGATATATTCAATATCTTCTTTATTTAACTTAAAACTTGTTCTAAACTTTGATTTAGAAAGTTCATTTAATTTTGTTTTAATTATTTTTTCTTGATTTGATTGCATATTATCACCTATTTTATTATACCAAAATTTTAGGTTTACCTTATGAAAAAGAAACGAAAAAAGATTTATCTCTTTAGTTATTTTTGAATTGATTGTAAACTATATTTCATTTTTTATTTTTTTATATTTTCTAAAATATCTTCAGTATTTAATATATCAAAAATTAAAAGTAACTACCGGGTATTTGATGATAACGATATTAACTGGATTAAAAGTCTATCTTGTCTAAAAAATTGTGGGATGAGTATTGTAGAAATGAAAGAATATTTGGATTTATATTTAAAAGGTGAATCTTCTATACCTGAAAGACAAGATATTTTAGATACTAAACTTCATGAATTAGAATATAAGAAACAGTAAATTGAAAAAGAGATTAATTTTGTTCACTGGAAACAAAATTTTTATAAAGATGTTCTATCTGGTAAGAAAAAATATTTTAGTTATTTAATTAAAACAGAAAATGATGACAATTAAGCCATCATTTTTTGGTATATTCAATCTTTATAAACTTCTTTTGCTAAATTAAATACTGCCCAGCCTTTAGGCCAACCGACATAAAAAGCTGTATGAGTAATAATACCAGCCATTTCTTCTTTAGTTACACCATTTTTTTTAGCATTTTCTAAATAATATTTTAAAGAGTTATCGGTTATTCCACTCGACATTAATGCCACCACTGTAATTATGCATCTTGTTTTTAAATCAATAGAGTCATCATTCCAGTTTTCGCCAAATAAAATGTCGTCATTATAATGAGCAAAATTTGGTGCAAATTCTCCTAAAGCTTCGCGTCCTGCTGTTTGTTTAATCATTAAAACCTTCTTTCTATATTTTTTTCTTTTTTATTTTCAAAATTAAATTAGATATAAAATAACCAATTAAAATTCCCAAAGAATTCATTATTAGATCATCAATATCACAACTTCTACCAATTATAAGTTGTGAATTCAATGATAATAGTAATTAAAATAGCATAAAGAGATATATTTTTATTATTTATTTTTTTAAAACATAATGCTAAAAATATTCCCATAGGTATAAACATTAAAATATTTCCTATTAGCATTGTTTTTACCCAACTACCAATAATTAGTTCACCTTTAATAACTCTATACAATGTAGGAACAAAACTGTAGGAAAAATCAAACATTCCTTCAAAGGGATTTTCACCATAACCATAAAATATATTATTCCAAGTTATGATCCAAAAATTACTTGGTACTAGTACTAAATTAAATAAACCTACTATATAACAAATAAATATTAAATATAATGCTTCTTTTCGATAATTGATTTCTTTATTTTTTAAATATTTGATTCTAAAAATAGCATATAAAACGGCAATAATAATTGTGATTGGTAATACTTGCACAAATTGACTTACAATTGATTCACCTAATAATATTTTTTTCATTTTTTCCTCACTTTTAACTTAATTTTCGTTAATAATGTAAGTTAAATCTTCTATTGCCTTTTCTATATTCATCATGCCATTGCCAATTGGATAATAAACAGGATACACTTTATATTCTTTAACGGCTATGTTTTTAGTAAAACTTTGTTTTCTACATTGAGATACAGATATATTTTTACTTAAAAAAATTGAACTTACTTGATTTCCAAAGGTTATGATGACTTTAGGATTAATTATTTCAATTTCTTTACATAATAAATCTAAATATTGATTATAAACTGAATTTGGTAATACGCGAGCATCTATTTGAGTACATTTTCCTAAGTTAGTTATAAAGCACTTATGTTTTTCAATATCAGCATATACTAAATCAGCAAAATGTTCATCCCATTCTTGGGGCTTTTTTATCATGATATCTTTATATAAATCTTCACTTAATAGTCCTATTCTATAAAATAGTTTCCAGATGTTTTTAGTTCCTATCCAAGGTGATCTTCTTCCTTTCCAATTAGGATCTGAAGCAATATTTCTACCTGTAGGATTCATAAAAACAAAGCAAAAGCGTGGATTATCAGTACATCCGCCATTATATATAGATGTTAATTCTTTTGCTCCATATTGTAATTGTAATTTATCATATTCTTGGTTTAAATCATTTATCTTCATCATAAGTTACCACTTTCATTTTATCAACATCAATTACAAACCCCTTAATCATATAATCTTTTAATATTTTTGTAGCCCAAATTCTAAATTTTGTTGCTTTCTTAGAATTAACTCTGTATCCAACTGCAATAATAGCATCCAAATTATAAAATCCTAATTCTCGATTAACATTCCTATTTCCTTCTTTTCGAACCATTCCATTTTGGAAATAGTTGAATTTTTATCAAGTTCTTTCTCTTCATATATATTATTTAAATGCTTATTAATTGCAGGTACATTAACATCAAAAAGTTCACTCATACTCTTTTGAGTTAACCATATTGGTTCATCTTTTAATATTACATCTACATTAATTTTACCTTCATCAGTTTCATATAACAATATATTGCTTTCATTCATATTTTATCATCACCTTTAAAACATATTAAGTAGCATATGTTTTCATATACCACTTATCCCAACGTCGTGTATATATCATACTAAGACAACCTTTTGATTATTTTTAATTTTTTTACATAAATTCTATTTAAAATATCATTTTTTTAGTTTGAGCAAAGAACAAAAAGCCTTATTTTTCAAGACTTTTTCGATGTAGTACTGAAACACATTCAACGTGACAAGTATTGGGAAACATATCAACAGGGGTTATTTCTTGAACGTTATAGTTTTCACTTAATATTTTTAAATCTCTTGCTAAAGTTGAAACATCACATGAAACATAGACTATTTTATTAGGATGTATTTTTAAAATGGAATTGATTGTTTTTGTATCTAGACCACCTCTTGGAGGATCTACTATAACTGTATCAATTTTTTCTTTGATTTTACTTAAGAATTGATTGGCATTTAATGCATAAAAAGTAGCGTTTTTAATATTATTTTTTTCTTTGTTAGAATTGGCATCCTTAATCGCTTCTTCGTTGATTTCAATACCTATAATTTTTTTAGCTTTTTTGCTTAAGTATAAACCAATGGTTCCAGTTCCGGAATAAAGATCTAAAATGGTTTCATTTTCTTTGGGATCGGCATATTCTAAAACTTTATCATATAGTTTTATTGCTTGATTAGTATTTACTTGAAAGAAAGCTTCTGGTGAAATACAAAATTGAAAATTTTTCATAATTTCAATTATATTTTTATTACCTGATTTTAAGATATATTGATTATTTTTTAATAAATATATAGAATCAAAACCTTTTAATTTACTTGTATCTAAATCTTTAGTTGCTTTAAATATAAGCATTTTTTCTAACAAATTTTTAGATGATCTTATTATTATTTCAGATACATCTTTTAAATCGCATTTTTTTATTTCTTTTAATGTTTGTTCTAAATTATCGCATATTAAACAATTATTTATTTCTATAAATTCATTGCTTTCTTTTTTATAATAACCTATCTTTTTATTTTTGACTTTAAACGTTACTTTATTTCGATAGTTAAGTATTTCTTCAGCTGGAATTATTGGTTTAATAGTTGTTTCTATGTTAGCAAATTTTTTTATTGTATTTTTTACTTTATTTTCTTTAAATTTTAATGCTCCATTGTAATTCATATGCATTAAATCACAACCACCACATCTTTCATAATATGGACATGGTGCTGTTACTCTTGAATTATTTTTTTTAATTACTTTGATAGTTTTTGCTTCATCAAACTTTTTTGATGTTTTAGTTATTTCTATTTCGACTATTTCATCTAAAAGTGCTCCTCTGATAAATGTTACTTTATCATCGATCCTTGCTACACCTCTTCCTTGATAGTCAAAATCGGTTATTTTTACAGTTTTAATCATGTTATTCTCCTATTCGCCATATGCTTGATAGAATTCATCTAAAGCAACAAAGCCTGAAAAGTTAGTTTTGTTGTCTACGCTTTTGCCAGTATCTTTATAAATAAAATCGATACTTAAAGATCTTGGAGTCAATTGAGCCAATTTGATGAGTTTATCGTCAACACCAATTATAAGACCTACATGTCCTGGTGTATATAAAATGTCACCTGGTTGTGGTTCCACTTTTGAAGGACTATCAAAAGTAAAATATGCTGGTTTTACTGTTCCCCAGTTACTACTTTGTTGTCTACTTCTTGGAATCAGATTGGCATCAAAGCCGGCATTTACAAATGCCCATTTAGTAAATCCTGTACAATCCATTCCATACAAGCAAGTATCTCCTGATGATTTTTGACTACAAACTTTACGATCCCACCACTTCATTTCACAACCCCATTTAGAATTTAAACCTTCATAATCATATTTACCAGCCCAGAAATATTCGATGCGATATCCTAAGTCGGCTGCTAAATAGGTAGCAGCTGCGACAACTCCAGCTCTAGTTTTACGCCCAGCGGCATTTACTTTAGCTTTTAGGGCAGCATTTAAAGCCTGATTAGAACCAGCTTGGCATGGAAATGTTGTAGTTGCCATAGTAACAGATGACATATCACTTGTTACTTTTTTATTTTCAATATCACATGCTAACTTAGTAGTATTCCCTGATATATCTTTAACTTCAACACTGGCAGTTTTTATTTCTTTAGCAACTTCATAAACATTAGTTTTTTGATTTTCAATACGTGATCCATCAATTATATAAGTATAACTACCAATTCCTTTATTATCACTAGCTGATATTACAATTGTACTTTTTTTACTAGTCACTGTTGCTGTACATATCCCCGTTGGAGCTTGATCATCAATTCCATCTATTTCTATTTCACGGATATATTCATTTCCATAAATATCATATATTCTAAATTTGTAAGTTCCATTGGTTTTTACTTCAGTAGTGCAAGTTTTAAAAACGCACTTATTTCCCATAGGATCAATACTATAGTTATAATCATTACCATTTATGCTTAAAGTTATAGTGGTTTTATCTTCTACAAAAGAACTTTTTAAATCAATATCAAAATTAGCTTTTTTTTGCAGGATACTTACATTTCGTGTTTCAATAACAGTTGCCCCTCTAGAATTGGTCACTTTATAAGTTATAGTATATGTTCCTATCTTAGTGCTATCAACTTTACCTGTTACTTCAACATTTCTACTTATTTTGCCATCTTTATAATCGTAAGCTTTATAACCGGGTTCTTTATATTTGGAATTCAAACTCAAATAAATATTTTTGTCCCCAATTAATTTTAAAACAGGCACTTCTTTATTTATTAAACCGGTAATAGTTTTTTCTTTATCACTTTCACTTACTATTACTCTTCTTTCTATTATTTCTTGTAATTTGTCTTCAACATATGCACAATATTTTACAGTATAAATTCCTGGTTTGGTTGTTACATTAGATACTATTTCGACACGAGCTTCATCTTTTAAAATATATAAAGGATCTTTAAATAGTTCACCATTATTTAAAATGATTACAGGATCCCCTACTAATTCAATTATTTTTCCTTTGTTATTAACAATCTTAGTTTCATAGTCATCACATTTTAAATAAGCTTGATAATTTAATTTTCCTTTTTCATTGGTTACAATTACTCCACTCGAAGTTTTGCATAAATCGGTATTATCAATGGATGGTAGTTTTTCTAAGGGGATATATATCTCACTTGTTACAACTATATTATTTTTTTTTACATAAACTTCAGCAGCTTTTATAGCAAGTTTTTCTGAATTTTTATAAGGGTTTTCAAATAGCCTTAAAGCTATAAAAACTACTATAATAATTCCTACTAAGATAAAGAAATAAATAATATATTTTTTTATTTTTTCTAAGTTTTCTTGTAAGTAAAAACCATCCATTTTATCACCATTTTAATTATAGCATAAAAAAAACTCCAATGGAGTTTTATTTTAATATATATACTTGATAGCCATAAGCTTTATTACCTTTACGTCCTGTATCATAACCAGATATCATAAAACGTGAACCTTCTTTATCCATTCTTTCTAGTTTACCATCGTATGAATCAATTATTAGTAAGTCTGTTTCACTCATTGTTTCTCCCGATGTAACTGTTTTTTTATAACCGACAACGGTTACATAATGGCGCGATGTTCCAGATGTATTACCATTTACATGTAATATGCATGGTCTACCTTGCTTTATTTGTTCATAAACGACTTTAAGTATTTCTTGTTTACTATCATTTTTTACTCCAGTAAAAAATGAGCCATAATGATATTTTGCCCCTTCAACAGCAGTCATACTACTTAAAGGGTCACCATTATACAATTTGTAAGCGTGATAATATGCAAACGATAAACACATGTCAGGATAGCCTGGAGGCGTATTTTGCGAAACTCTTCCCTCAACATAATTAGCTAAGGATATAACATCGTTTTTAGTATCAACAACTAAATATTCATCTACATCTTTAACAGAGGTACTACCACTTGTTCTTACAGGAACAATCGTTTCTTCTTTAACAGTAACAGAACATGTTAGATTTGCTTCGTTACCAGCGATATCCGTTACTTTAACTGTCACCTTACTGGATTTTTTACTAACTTTGTAAGTGTTGTCGCTTGATTTTGATGCTTCTACTCCATCTAGTATATAAGTATAACTTGCTATTCCTTTGTTATCGCTGGCATTTACTTCCACTTCTGTATTATTACCACGGATAAGAGCACTGCACGAGCCTGCTGGTGGAGTATTATCTATATTAGAAACTTCTATTTCTTTAATAAACTCATTCCCTCTAATATCATATATTTTAAAAGTATATGTGCCATTATTTTTAACAGTATAACTGCAATTTTTCATAATACACTTAGTACCGTCGGGAATGATTGTATAGCTATAATCTTCTCCAATTATTTCAAGGTTTAATTCGGTTGTTGCTGATACTTCTTCATTGTTTTGACTCAAGGAAATATTTAAATTACTTGTTTCTTTGATTATCTTAACAAATCTTTGAACTATTGCTGTTCTGCCCCTGGAATTAGTTACTTTATAAGTAATTGGATAAGTACCAACTTGACTGGTATTTACTTTACCAGTAACGTCGACACTTCTACTTATTTTGCCATCAACATAATCAATAGCTTTATATCCAGGTTCTTTATATCGAGAATTAAGTGATATTGTCATATTTTTATCACCAAGTAATGTAATAATGGGATCAACTTCATTGACTAAACCACTGATATTGCTCGCTTTATCGTTTTCACTTACTATTACTTTACGATAAACAGTTTCTTTCAATTCGTTATCTACATAGGCAGCATAACTTATAGTATATATTCCTGGTGTTGTCAAAACTTTACCCGATATGATAACTTCAGCTTCTTTTTTTAATGTATATAAAGGATCATTAAAAACTTCGCCTTTATTAAGAGTTATTACATCGCCACCAGTTAAAATTATATATTTGGTATTTGCTGTTGAAACTTTGCTTTGATAATTATTACAGCTTAAAAATGCTTTATACTTAAATTTACCATTTTCATTAGTTACAGAAACCCCACTTGCTTTACTACATAATTCGGTTCCTTCTATTTCGCCTAGTTTAGTAATTTCAATGTATGTCGTATCATTAACTTGAATCTTGTTGTCTGCTACATATTTTTGAGCTGCTTCGATCAAAGTCTTTTCTATTTTGCTATAACTTTGTTTGGAATTTATTATAATCAAGGCTATTATGCCAATTATTACTATCAAAACAACATATTTTCCATATTTGATTATGTTTTGAATTCTTTCTTCACGTTCTAGAGTATTCATATTACCACCCTTTTATCTTTTTACAAATGGCATACAGCAAAAGGAACATTAGTTACACTTTGGCTTAGTATTATTTTAGGATCCCAGGCTTGTTTACTTCTTTTTTCACTATTAGGATCATTTACTAGGATCTTCCCATCACTTGTTACACCTTTTAAAACTATATAATGACCACCACTGGTGAAAGCACCAGGTCCCATGAAAGCAATTATTGGATTACCTGCTAAAATAGTAGCTTTCAATTGTTCTTCATTTAATCCACGCCATGTACAAGTGACACCATATTTTTTAGCAGCCTTCGTTAAAGCTGCTTGCCCGAAACCAGCTCCATGGTAATAATTTAAACTATTTAACCACTCAAATAGGAATTGAGGATTTTGACTAACATTGCCTGTAAAGTAAGTAATAATCATTGAAACGGAAGTTGGTCCACATCCGGATCTTTTTACTGTGGAAGTTTTTCCTTGAGTTCCCCAATAGATTGGTGTTGTATAGTTGTATTGTAAATAAAGAGGAATATTCATAACGCCATTGGTCATTGTACCTACTGTCCTAGAAATATCATTCACTTGACAAGTCATAGTAGTTACATTTCCATATGTATCTTTTACTTGACCTATAACTTTAATTCCAGTTGCTGCTGTTTCATATGATAAACTCGAAATGAAATTAGAAGCAACGCCATCAACAATAAAGTTATAGCCACTAATACCACTTTTATCGGTTGCATTAATTACAACAGCCGTTTTATTTGAATTAACATTGGCGATACAGTTTCCAGTCGGTCCTGTAATATCAATATCATTGACATCAACTTCACGAACATTGACATTACCTTCAACATCATAAACAGCAAAAGAATATATGCCATTACTTTTGATAGGATAGCTAAAAACAGTATTACTTGTTTTACTACCATCCGGTAAAATCGTTTGTTTATAGCCACTTCCTGTTATTTTTAAATTAACAACAAATCCTGACGATAATTTTTCAATTTTATGATCAATTACTAGATCGCTTTTTTCTTCTACTACTCTTACTACACGTGTTTTTGTAACTTTTTTGCTACGAGAATTAGTAACCGAATAATTGACAATGTAAATACCAGTTTTACTGCTATCAACTTTACCACTTACTTCAACTTGACGACTGATTTTACCATCTTTATAATCGACAGCTTTATAACCTGGTTCATAAAATCTTTCATTTTTTTCAAGAATCATTGTTGAGTTTCCTAACAATGTTAAGCTTGGAATGTCAACATTTTTAACCCCACTATTGGTAGCATTTTTATCATATTTGGTTACAATTACTTTACGGTAAAGAGTCTCTTTCTTTTTACCATCTATATAAACATCATAAGTTATTGTATAAATACCTGGTTCTCGAGAAACTGTTCCTGTTGTTTTTACTTCAACATCATCTTCAGTGTAAAAACCTTTTTCTTCATAAATTTCACCAGCATTTAATATAGTGATGGTGTCACCACTCAAAGTGATATATTTTTCTTTGTTTTTAACAATTGTTGTTTCATGATCAATACATTTTAAGTATGTTTGAAAGTTTAACTTATTCTTATTTTTAGTAACAATAACGCCACTGGTGTTATAGCATAGTTCCGCACCTTCAACCTCACCTAAATCACCTAAAGCTATATAGTAATCACCACTTATAGCGATATTATTATCTTTAATGTAATTTTTAGCAAGTTCAATCATTTCTTTTTCAGTATCACTATAGGTATGAATAAAATTACGAATTAAGAAATACAAGATAATTATTGAAATGCCGATTAAAGCATATTTAAGGTAAGAAAAATATCTGTGGATTTTTTCTTCTGTTTCTAAATTACCTATCCTTTCAAACATATATTCACCTACATATCTTTACTAAAAAGTATTTACATTCATAAGCACATTCTTCTTTTATGTACTTTTCTTTATTTTTTATATCATTTACATTGTTAAAGTTTTTATTGCTTTTATCACAAAAACCTTTTAATCGCAATTTACCATAAGCCCAATCACCTAAAATGTAATCGTAATTATCATAAAACTCAGTTAAACATTTTGTAAATTCTTCTTGATTAAAACCATCTTTATAGTTTTCAAGTAATTCATATTCTTTATCATTTATTTTTATTTTCATAGTTACCTCACATTGAATTTGCAATTTCACGATATTTTGATTTGCTGGAAACTGAATTCCAAGTCATATATCCCCCAACGGCTCCGCCATCTTCTAGTCCTTTTATTTGCTCTTTTATTTTTTCAGCATTATATTCTACAGCTGGAGTTTTAGTTGTATTATAAGCTTGAATCCAAGTTCGCATTATAGCAGGAGTTGGTATTTCACTTTGACGTTTCATTGCAAAATTCTTACTCCAAGTATACAACAATTTATAGGGATTTGTCCATACTGGTTCTTCTATCCCATATTGATTTATATTGAAGTGATCGGGGTATGGCATGGCACTTATTACGTCAACAACATTGGAAATTGCTCCCCAATATTGACCATAAGAGTTAACGTATGTATGAGCACTTTCACCAAAAACATCAGCAGAAACATAAACTTCTTTTTGATGTAATATATCAGTTGCATACATGAGGAAAGTTTGAATAGCTTGAATCTTAGAGATGTTATAATTATTTTTCATATCGATTACGCCATCTTTTTCAAGACTGCTAGTGCCATCTGGAAAGCGAACATAATCAAATTGTATTTCATTAAAACCAAATAATTCAATTGCTTCTAAAGCTAGCTTTAAGTTGTATTCCCAGACATTAGTATTATAAGCACTTGGCCAATATGAACCATTATGTTTATAAAGATCTCCATTTTTATCAGTTATAGCATTGTTAGGATTATCAAGAGCATAAGCGTAATCTTTAAAAACCGAAATTCGCCCAATTAAGTAATATCCATTATTTTTTAAAAGTTCAATATTTTGCTTATATTTTTCAATTGATCCCAAAGCATTATTATAGCTTCTTAAAGAAAATTCTTTGGCTACTTCTGATTTATATGATAATACATCATCTTTAATATTGATAACAAAGGCATTTATTTGACTACCTTTAGCTATTTCAATATAATCTTGGGCTTCATAAATAGCTTCACCATTTAAGTATAAAGCACGGACTTTATCAGGCATTTTATTGTTTTGAAAATTACCTTTTTGACGAGGATAAAAATCTAAATCTCCAGCATTGCCACCATAGCTACTGGTTCTAGCTTTATGAATTAGATAATTACCATTTTGATCATAGTTAATAAGTGATTCTTCTTTAGAACCAACTAAATATTCTTCATTTACATACCCGACTTGATTATCATATTTTACTTTATAATTAAAAACA
Organism: uncultured Bacilli bacterium; assembly: GCA_934162285.1. Classification (GTDB taxonomy): domain Bacteria; phylum Bacillota_I; class Bacilli_A; order RF39; family UBA660; genus RUG11241. The sequence goes on along the minus strand of CAKPHY010000004.1, from coordinate 41,997 downwards.
TTGCCATTATTATCTATTTCATCAAAGCCAAGGACTTCAAGTTTTGATCCTTTCGGAATGTAATTTAAAACACTGATACCATCTAATAAAACAGTTGCTGTTCGAACATATAGATCTTTTATTAAAACGACATCACTATATTCTTTAGACAACTCTTCATTTTTGACATAGTAGTTTTTACCTTGATACTTTACTTTACTATATTCATCTTTTATAGTATCAACATAAAGAAAAACTTCTTGACCTCTATTTTCTTCTTTGATTTTGTTTTTATTTTTGTCATATAAATTAACTTTATTACTGATACTTGCTAAAAAGTATTTTTCTGTTTTAGGATTTATTTTAGAAAATAAGAATGTTATACTTTTTATAAATAAAAATACAGCAAGAAAGCAAAAAACTGCAAATATTGCTATTCGATCATACCTTAGTTTTACTTTCTTTTTCATATTATCACCTATTATATTATAACACGAACTATAGTTTTTATTTAAGTATTTGGTAAGTAAAAGCTAGGAACTTTACCTTCAATTATTTTTAAAACGACTGGGTATTCTACTATCGTTGTTTGAATGCTTGAAACTAAAGGAAATATTGATTGTGTTACTACTTCGACATGAATGTAAATTTTTAGTAAAGCATTATTTAATCCATAATCTTTTACTTCTGTTTTTATGTCAGTTCGAACATCACCTATTAGGGTTATTTTTAAAGGAATTTTGGGTCCAACATTTGCTAAAAAAGGGCTACCTGTTAGATAGCCCATTGGTATATAAATTATTGGTCCTTTTTTAAGATTGTTGTAATTATATTTATCTAAAATGTCTATTCCGATATCGTCGATGTTGCCGGATTCGATGGCTCCAAAATAATTTTGAATTTTTAAAGTAATATTAGTAAGTATTTTATTTAACTCTTTGGTGTCATAACTAATATTAGTTATAGCTGTATCATTTATTTTATAAATATCATTTATTTTTTCTTCAGTATTTTCTTTTAGGATCGCTGTATTTATTATTAATGTTGCTAGTTTATTAGTTTCCATTTCACTATAAGCAATAATTAAGGGTTTAACACTTACATATTTTTTTAATAGTAATGCTAGTATTATTAATATAATAATTATAATTAAAAATTTTTTGAAATTTTTTTTCTTTCTTTTTAAATGCATTCTTTTTTTCAAGTAGATCACCTACTTAAGTGTATGATTTTTTCTATTTTGTTAACACTATTTAATGGTGATTATATGAAAGTAAAAGATATTATGACTAGAGATATTGTTGTAGGTAGTATCAATGATAGTTTAAAAGATGTAAGTCTTTTAATGTTAAATTATGATATTGGTTTTTTACCAATTAAAAACAAGAAAAAAATTGTTGGAGTTTTAACTGATCGTGACTTGGTTATAAATGGGATTGTTAATAATAGTGCTATTAGTGATATTATGAATCGAACTTTAATAACGATTGATTATAATAGTTCTATCAAGTCTTGTATTGATATAATGAAGAAATATCGAGTTAGAAGATTACTGGTTGTAGATGAGAAAAAGATCGTTGGCATTATTTCTATAAGTGATATTATAAATAATTATAATAAAAGTAAAGAAATAATGGGTTTATTAAAAAATATTTTAATAATAGATAAAAATTGTGATGATAGTCTTCTAAGTGTTAAAGATTTTTTACTTTAGTTTGACAATTTAGTTGCTTTTAATTTATAATATTTTCTCTAAGGAGATGATACTATGAATTATCAACTAATTGATTTTATTTTAGACGATTCGATATCTTTACATGATATGCTAATTAAGCTGCATCAATTAGAGCTTGATAATCAAAAAAGTAGCCATCAATATAAATGTATTTGTTCATCTATTAGTAGTACTTCTTATAAAATTAATAATAATTTATATAAACTTATTAGACAAGGTTTAAAATTATCGGATTTAAAGAAATATCTTTCTATGAAATTAAAAAAAGATATAAATGTTTTTGAACCTAGTTTCACTTTACCAAATTTTTATAAAAACATTGATTTAATTAGTACACATATTTTCTATAGCTATGAAGCATTAGCTGCATTTGATATTGAAGAAAATGATCCAAGTTTAAAAGAATATTTTGATAATACTAATAGTCTTTTATGTGAAATTAAAAGTGATTTTCATGTTTTGTTTTTAAAAATTTTAGAAGAAATGCCTTATGATTTTTCAAAACTAAAATACATAGCTGCTTATATAATACCTGGATTAGAGTTAGAATTTGTTAATAATAATTTTGATGTTGACGCTTTAGTTAAGAAAATTGATTTGAATTATGAAAGTTATAAAAATTACGAAATTAAAGATGCGAAAGAAGCTGAACTTGAAGATGCGCTTTTAGCAACATTGGCTAGTATATTGATTAATTATGAAGGATTTAAATCTTCTTCTATTATGTCTATTTTTGAAGCTTATTTTAGAGCATTAGTTGTTTTCTTTAATGGTGATCTTACCTTTAGTGAAAATGATCTAAAAAATATATTAGAAAAGTTTGGTAATGAAGAAAATAAAAATTTTATTTCTAATATTGGTAAGCATTTGGAAGATGATATTAAATTATGTGAGAGAACCAAAATAAAATAGTTCTTTTTTTATTGCTTTTTTCTAATTTGTGAAATATAATAAAGGCATTTTTTAGGGGGAATTTTATGGATACTTTATTGGATGCTATTTATGAAGATGGTTCAAATTTATATAATTATTTAGAGCAACTTTATGTATTAGATGTAAATGGTGAGAAAAATTCTAAAAAGTTTGAAGAAATAAATATTAAATATCGTGATCTTGTAATAAGTTTGAATCAAAAATTGTATGAACTTAGTAAAGCTGGTATTACAGGAGTTGATTTAAAAAAATATTTTTTAAAAAAAACTGAATTTAATGTTTATCCTAAGGGATTCACTGTACCTTTTTTAATAGGTATTGATACAAATTTGATTGAAAATTATATTTTTAACACTTCTTTTCTTTTATTTGAACTGGATTTTAATGATAAAAGTGGTTATAGTGGTGATTCTTGTATTAAAAATAATCGAGATTTGCATATTATCTTTTTGACTTTGTTAGAAGAAGAGATCAAAAAGAATCCTAATTTGCTTTTCTTTGATCGCATAAAATATGAAATGCCTTTTATATGTCCTGAACTTAGTTTAGCACTGGCTGATAATAATTTTGATGTTGAAAAACTTAATAACTTACTTGAAGATAAAAAAGATTTAGGTCTTGTTTGTTTAGATCTTGAAAATTGTTTTGGTTCTGCTTTAAGTTCAATTTTATGTAACTTTAATGGGGACAAAGATCCTATTATGACTATTTTAGAATTATTTCTTAGAAGTTTAATTGTAATTTTTCAAGGTGATCTTAGTTATTTTAAAGATGAAATTCACCTTTTTATAAGTGAAATGGGTAATGAAGAAAAGGTAAAATATTTAGAAAAAATTGGGTCTCATTACGAAGATGATTTAGAGTTATTAAATTCAAGAAAAAAGAATGCTAAATAAAGATGCATTCTTTTTTTTCTTGTTTTAATCTACGATCTTTTTCTTCGATAGTTATTGTTTCATTTTCTTTTAAACTTTTAGGAACATCGATAAGTCTTTGATTAGTTGATCCTCTGTAAAGAGTACTCAAGCTACGTTTACTTAGAATAAATGGTCCATCAACTAAGACATCTATTTGTTCTAAAAAATCTAAGTAGTCTTTATTTTCTTTGGCTTTTTCTAAAATGTTTTCAAATGTAAAACCGGTATAACACCAAATATTTAAATTTTTAGTTTTAATGTATTTAGCTAATTCTAAACAGGCTTCAATTTGGTACATAGGATCGCCACCTGAAAATGTTACACCATCTTGATCGATTAATTCATCGATTTTATGTTTTATATCTTCAACATCATAAAGAGTACCGCCTGTAAATGAATGAGTTTCGGGATTATGGCAGCCAGGACAGGCATGTTTACAGCCTTGAGTCCATATTACTGCTCGAATTCCCGGACCATCTACAATACTATCTTTTAAAATAGGCCCTGCTAATCTAATTTTCATAATGTATGTTTTACACGATCTCTTACTTCAGCTTTTTTGGCATTGTTGAAACGATCTACTGTACCTACTAAATAACCGGTGATTCTTCTGATTCTTTCGAAGCCTACGCCTTCGCCTACTTTTTTAGGTTCTTTAACAATTTTTTCTTCAACTTTTTCCATATTTTCCTCCTAATTTAATTTATCTACAGGAATTCCTTCACCTTCACGGCGACCACATCCTGGACAAACATCTCCAATAATTCCTACATAACCACATACTGGGTCACGATCAACTGGATGGTTAATAGCGCCATAACCAATTCCTTCTTCTTTCATAATACGAACTACTTTTTCAAAAGCTTCAACATTAGCAGTTGTATCACCATCTAACTCTATATAAGTTATATGTCCGGCATTAGTTAATGCATGATATGGAGCTTCTAAATGAATTTTATTTTTAATTGAGATATTATAGTAAACAGGGATATGAAATGAATTTGTATAGTATTCACGATCAGTTACGCCTTTAATTTTTCCATATATAGCACGATCAATTTTAACAAATCGACCTGAAAGTCCTTCGGCTGGTGTTGCTATTACTGAGAAATTTAAACGATATTTACTAGCATATTCATCAGCTTTTTTACGCATAAAGCCAATAATTTCTAAACCTAATTTTTGAGCTTCTGGATCTTCACCATGGTGTTTACCAATTAATGCTTTTAAACATTCAGCTAAACCGATAAAACCAAAAGTTAAAGTTCCATGTCTTAATACTTTTCTTAAGCGATCAGTTGGTTTTAATTTTTCAGAATCAATCCATACACCTTGACCTAATAAGAATGGGAAATTATAAACACGTTTATTGCATTGGATTTCAAATCTTTCTAATAATTGATCTTTAACTAGTTCCATCATTTCACCTAATTCTTGATAAAAACCTTCAAGATCTGGCTTTTCAGCGCCACCAACAATTCCATGTTTAATACCTAATCTTGGTAAATTGATTGAAGTAAATGATAAATTACCACGACCAGGAGTTATTTGACGATCTTCATCAACAACATTACCTAAAACACGAGTACGACAACCCATATAGCCTACTTCGGTTTGATAATCACCTGGTTTATAATATTGTAAATTGAATGGAGCATCAATAAATGAGAAGTTTGGAAATAAGCGTTTTGCTGATACTTCACATGATAAGTGGAATAAATCATAGTTTGGATCTTCTTTATTATAATTTATGCCTTCTTTTACTTTAAAAATTGAAATTGGGAAAATTGGTGTTTCACCATGACCTAAGCCGGCATCAGCAGCTAGTAAATAATTTTTAATTACCATTCTTCCTTCTGGACTTACATCAGTTCCAAAGTTAATTGAACTAAATGGAACTTGAGCTCCTGCTCTACTATGCATTGTATTTAAATTGTGAATGAAGGCTTCCATTGCTTGATAAGTAATGCGATCAGTTTTTTGTAAAGCTTTTTCATAAGCTTTTTCAAAAATTCTTTTAACTTCTGTTGAATCTTTATAGAATGGTTCTAACATAGTAATATCAACTGTTATTGTTGTTAATTTATCGATTGTTTGCGCAATTTTATCAAAATTTAAGAAGCGAGCAAAATCCGTAACATCTAAAATATCATATAATGTTTGTTTAAATTGTTTTCTAAAAGTTTTTAAAACACCTGGAGCTAAATAGAAATCAAATGCTGGGATTGCTTGACCACCATGTTGATCATTTTGATTTGATTGAATGGCAATTGCTGCTAAAGCTGAATATGACATAATATCATTTGGTTCTCTCAAATGACCATGACCTGTTGAAAAACCATTTTTAAACAATTTATTCAAATCGATTTGGGTACAAGTTGTAGTTCCCATTGGTAAGAAATCCATATCATGAATATGAATATCACCATTTTCATGAGCTTCAGCAAATTTTTTCTTCATCAAGTATGACTTAGCAAACTCACGAGAAATAGTACTACCATATTGAAGCATTGTTCCCATAGCGGTATCACCATCAACATTGGCATTTTCTCTTTTAGCATCTTCTTCATGAGCTGATTTTAAGCCTAAGTTTTCAAAGGCTTTTAATAAACGATGACGTCTTTTTTCATCAAAGCCTAAGAATGTTTCTCTTGATAAAGCTCTACGTTCACGATATTCTTTAAAAGCTTCATAAACATCTTCATATTTATCTTTCTTTAATTGTTCTTCTATTAAATCTTGAATTTCTTCGATTTTTATTTTTTCTTTGTCTTTATAATCTTTAACGATTTTTTTCATAACGCCTACAAATACTTTATTAGTATCTTTTTCAGTATATTTAAATACATATGCGTTATCATCGTCAATGATCTTGATACTTTCAAAACCTTTTTGAATTGCAAGCGCAATTTTAGTTCCGTTAAAATCAACTTTACGTCCGTCTCTTTTAACGACTTTTAATTCATTTAATTCTTCTCCTAAGCCTACCATAATTCTACCTCCATGCTTATTTATGACACCTTCATAATAGCATTATATTTAGTTAATTGCAATAGAATTTTTTGAGAAAAAAATGATTTTTTAAAAAAATGACTTTTAGCCTTTTTATAAAAAAGAAATATTTTTTGTAAACCTATTTTTGTGTTTTTTCCTTATTTTTCAATACTTTTTTAATTTTTCTATTTTTAAATTTTTCTATTTTTTTGAATTTTTTCAAAAAATAAAAAAAGCAAAAATTCATTTTTTTGCTTTTTATTCAACATTAAAGTAAGCATAATTTATTTCAGAAGTTGGATTATTTATAGTACCTGTAAAGTATCTTACACGAAACTTTTCATCGGATGTTATTTTCTCTTCAAAATAGGTGTCATTACTTTCACATATATTTTTTTTACAGTAGCTATATACTAATTGGTTATCAACTATTTTGAATTCTTTTATTTCATAATCATCAGCATTGTATATTTTATAATTTAAGCTTTGTTGATCAGCAACTAATTTACGTTTTAAGGTATTGTTTTCAGTTGTTGTTTCTAATTTATATGCTTTAGCTTTAGATAAAAAATCATATGTTAAAATTTCAGATCTTGATATTTTTAAATAATTATTTAAAACATTAATATAATTGTTATATTTTACTATAATAATATTTCTAATACTAGCTTTAGAAAGGATATTAGCATTATCAACTACATAGTAGTTTACAAAAAAGATATTGTTTTTATTTGCTGTTAAATCATGAGTAATTATTTTTAAACTTTTTCCATCTTCTGCTACTACATAATTATTATTACTATCTTTTTCATAGGTAGTATATTTTATTATTTCGGTTTTAAAGCCATCTTCACTTATTAATACTTCAGAAGAAAAATTTAAAACTTCATTACCTAATTCGTCATAGATATTATAGTTTACTAATTCAGATACATCTTTTTCATTTTCACTACATAAACTTGCTTCTGGATTTTCCACTTTTTTAGCAACATTTAAGCAGCCAGATACTTTAGATTTCATATCAAAATTCATGAATTCATCTTCATATATACGTAACTTTACTGTATCACTAGAGATTTGAACATGTGCACCATATGTTTCTTTAGATGAATTTAGTTCTTCTCTTACATTAGCTTTATATTTATCTAATACCATTTTTCGATTAGCTAAAAGCATCATCATAGCTAAAATTAGGGATAAAAACAAGATTAAAACGGCGTAAAGAATACTTGTTATAGCAAAGCCTTTATTATTTAATTTCATGTTATCACCTATTATAAGTATATAATTTTTTTAGCAAAATAACAAGTTAGTATGAAATGATTTTTAAATTCGTTTCTTTAATATTTTCAACTTTTTCTTTGGGTACTACTATAGTATTTACATTACCATCAGAAATGTAACGATTATTTTTTAAGACTTTAAAATTATATTCAATATCAAAATCTAAACCATTATTATCATAAGCACGTATGCGTTTTAAAAAGTGACTATCAAATTTTTGACTAAATGGTGATACTTCACTTTCCCATCCTACACGCATGGTTGCTTTAGTATTATAAGTTGTATCTTCATAAATGCCACTTATAATACTATCAAAATTAGCATGAGTTTTTACATAAGGAGTTCCAAATGGTAAAGCAACGATTTTTACATATTTTCCTTGGGTTTTTTCTTCTAAAATTTTATACATCGAGCCTATTTCTTTTATAGTACCTTCTTTAGTAGTGTTACTTAAATTAGCATGAGAATAAGTATGATTACCAATATCATAGTTATTTTCTAAAAGCCATTCAATTATTTTATCATTGTATTTTTCTTGCGAGAAAAGACCAGCATTAATAAAGAATGTTGCAGTTACATGATAATCAGGATATTTTTTCTTAAATTCTTCTAAAATGCCAACGGCACTATTGGGATCGATAATAATATTACCTGATTCATCTAAACCTGTAACTTTTATATTATTAGCTAAACCATCATCAAATGTTAAAATTATTGGACTTTTACCTAATTCAACATCGATCTTGCCATCAACATAGTCATTTAGATGAATCATACGATAGCCTTCTTGATAATAAAATTCTAAATCTTTTCTGAAGGCTTCAGCAGTTCTTTGATAGCCATCTTTATCAACATTACCACCTGTATACTCAGTTTCATCATTGGTTTTATTATGAATGCCATGATACATCATTATGGGAACATTTCCTAACTCGTTTACTTGATAATTAGCATATATGTCATAATCGATTCCTTTAGATACAGTAAGAGTTATTTCGGTATTTTTGGTTAATTTAGTATTTTCTTTTGGTTCTTGAGAAATTATATAATCTTTATCAATATTTAAATCATTAACATAATTAGTTTTTATTTTACATTTATTTACGTTACAAAAGCTAATGGCTTCATTTATATTTTTAAATTCAGGAATATATACTTTCTTTTTAGTTAAAATTAAAATAATTAAAATGATGATTATTATAAGTAAAATAAGCATAATTTTAGCACTTTTTTTTAGTTTTCTTTTTTTCATATTATCACCATTATTAGTATAGCATAGTTATTTTTTTTTATTAAAAAAGAGGTCAAATTGACCTTCTTGTTGACATTAAAGATGTAAATATTCTTTTATTTTCATTTTAGCTAATGTTGTTTTGGCTTCTTCTAACCATTCTTTTTTAGGGAAAGAATTGGAATTCATAATTATTCTTACTCGATCTTTATTTTGCAATTGATGGTTAAACTTTACTTTTTTATCATTTACGTAAACACGACTCATTTTATTACCAACATTTTCATCATAAGCATATGCAAAATCAATTGGAGTTGATCCTTTTGGTAAGGCGATTGCTTCCCCTCTAGTAGTGTAAACAAAGATTTGATCCGAAAATAATTCGTTTTTTACTTGAAGTACAAAAGATTCATTATCTCTAAAAGTATCATTTATCTCTGATAAAGAGCGATAGAATTGAAACTTAGTTCTTAAATCTTTTTGCATTTCATTACGAGCTTCTCCTTTTTGTAAATCCCAATAAGTTGTTAAACCAAAGGAAGCTACTTTATCCATAGCAAAAGTTCTTATTTGCGTTTGAACTAAATGATCATCGGGTCCAAATACTGTTGTATGTAAACTTTGATACATATTAGTTTTGGGATTACAGATGAAATCTTTAAATTTGTCATTTATAGGATGGTATTTAGAGTGAACGAGTCCTAGTGAGATATAACAATTGGTAATAGTGTCAACCATTATTTTAAGAGCTAATAAATCATGAATAGTAGTTATTTTATTTCCTTCTTGTTCACGTTTATATATACCATAAATGTTTTTCGTGCGAACTTTTATTTCACTAGGTATATTATTAGTACTTAAAATTTTATATATTTCAAAAAGCATATCATTTAAACACTTTTGACTATCTATTTCTATTTTTTCTTTTTGATCAGATATTTCTTGATATTTATCAGGTTTTAGATAGCGAAATGCAAGATCTTCTAATTCAGATTTTATGCGATAGGCGCCAATAGAATAAGCTATGGGTACAAATATTTCCATAGTTTCTAAAGAATTTTCTTTTTGTTTGAATGTTGTTTTATATTCAAGAGTTCGCATATTATGTAAGCGATCAGCAAGTTTAATTATTATTATACGAACATCTTCAGTTATACTTGTAATTATTTTTCTAGTGTTAGCATAGATCATTTCTTCTTTAGTTGAAAAATTCATTTTAGCTAGTTTGGTAACCCCATCAACTAAACTGGCAATATCATTATTAAATTCTTTTTGAATATCTTCTTTACTAGCTTTAGTATCTTCTAAAACATCATGTAAAAGACCAGCACATACGGTATCACTATCAGCATGCATTTCCGCTAAGATATAAGCGACATTTAAGGGATGAATTATATAAGCTTCACCACTTTCACGATATTGCCCATCATGCAAATAGGCAGCATATAAATAGGCTCTTTTGATTTTTTCAACTTCACCAGGATTATAATCTTCTATAAGTTCTAATAATTTTTCTACATCCATTTAAAAACCTCCTGAAAGCACAAAAACACGTAGTAGGATAAAAACATTACGTGTTTTTTTATTACATTCTTATTATTATCCATAAGATCACCTTCTAAATGTTAATAATGAGAATACACTTTTAAATTTTTTTTGTCAATATTATTTACCTATGTTATTTTAAATTTGAATTGCAACAAATAAGCATTGAAAAAGGCATATGAATAACCTATAATATCTATTCTCAACAAACAGAAAGGAAATTTCATATGTTTGACACAAATAATACACTAAAAAAGAAAGAAAATCAATAACATCATTTAACAGAAAAAGATAGAGCTACTATTCAAACTTTAATTGAGCAAAAAGATAAAAATGGTAAAAGATTATTTAATAATACTTATATAGCTAACTATCTTGGCGTTCATCGTTCTACTATTTCTAGAGAACTTAAAAACAAAAAATCTTATCGATTTATGGTTAGAGCTGGTAGAACTATCGAAAATCCTTATAATGCTACCGATGCACATAATAATTATTTATTTAAACGTGGTTTATCTAAAGGTGAATATAAGCTACGTAAATATACTAATATGGCTAAATATATTGAAGATAAAATTAAAATAGATAAATGGGCTCCTGATGTAATTGTTGGTTATATGCAAGTTCATAATTATTTTAAAAAAAATGGTTTCTGTGAAATTATTGTTCCTACCATTTATAACGCTATTAGATATGGTATTATAAATGTTAAACTTGGGGATACAAGAAGCATGAAATATAAACCAGAATATGAATATAAAGATAAAAATTCTCTTCCTATTAGTAAAATACCTTATAGTATCGAAAATAGGCCTGAAGAAATTAATAATCGTTCTACTTTTGGTCACCTTGAAATTGATACTATAATTGGTACTAGCCGTCGTAAGCATGAATGTCTTCTAACCATTACAGAAAGAAAAACAAAATAGTATGATTAGATATTTTATTCCTAAAAAACTTTAATAGAAACTATTTCTGCGAAAATATCAATAACATCGCTAATTGGATTAATAATTATCCTAGAAAATGTTTAAATTATAAAACTCCTCTAGAAGCTGTTCTAGAAGAGTTTAATGATAAGTCTATTATTAATAAAATTTATAAATTCGTGTTCTGGATTTTATCAGACGGCTATAATTTGCTCCAAATAATTCATTATTAATTAATGAAGTTTCAACAAAAGATGAAGTAGTATCATTAGTTAAATTGCTAGTCATTTTTTTATATAAAAAAACTATATGATTTTTTTCATATAGCTTTCTTTTATTATTTTATAGATTGAATATAATATTCATAATCAAATGTTCCTTCAGTTACTTCAAAAGTAACACTATATTGTTTACCTTCAGTAAGATTTGATGGGCCATTATCATTTTTATATTTCATTTCATATTCAATATTTTTACTATTAACAAAAGTGTATTCAGTATATGTATATGACTGATCATCAGAAAAGCCAAAACCTGTTGTTCCTATTTCTTTTAATGTCATTGTTTCGGTATGTGTACCTAATGAATATAATCCTATTTTATCTCTTAATTCACTTTCAGTTGAAACACTACTTATATCCTCGTTATTAGATTTTAGATATATTTTATATCTAACAATAGTTTTACTACTTCCCTTTTTATTATAATAGATATCTAATTTTATATAATCTTTATAATCTCCTAATTTATTAAAGAAATCGCTATTGCTAATTCCTAGTACATAATCTTCTGAATTACCATCTGGACTTTCAATAATAACATTACATTTTGAATTCATACATCCATATCCATTAACACTAACATTTTCTAGTAATGTTCCATTAGTAGAAGAACCATTATTATTTGTATTATTTTTGTTTGGGCCACTACCATCATCTGTTATATTCCAATTATTTGGATTAAAGAAATCACCACTGAAACTTCCAATACCAATTAAAGCCATTATAAACAATGCAACAAGTGCTATACCAAATTGTGCTAGTAGACCCAAGAATATTTTTCCAACACTTGTTCCACCCTTATCAGCACATATTGATTTTAATTCTTCGTTGCTTTTTTGTGGATAACTTGCTCTTATTATTGCTACTTTCTTTTTAGCATAGGACAAGTATATTTTATTAACCATAAGTCCTACTGCTACACATATTCCTATTGGTAATACCAATGACAACGAAGGTGCAAAAGCATTAACAATATTATATAATACAAAATATATTAAAAATGTTAATATACCATATCCAAACATCTTTCTATAACACATATATAATGAATTAAAGAAAAATCCTGCAAAGTTAAATTGTCTTGTTGTAATTTTTTCATAATTATTTCCAATAAATGCCCTTAATAATTCATCATCATTTATTGTATTACTTGAAGAAAAGTCTTGTTGTGATGGTGTATTATTAGCATTTTGAATAGGTTGTGGTGTAGGATTAACAGTAGTAGTTGGACTAACAGGAGTTGGGTTTATGTTATTACTAGGAATTGTATTATTTACTTGTAAATTAAAGCTAGATTGTGGTTGTGCAGGTGTATTATTTTGATTTGTTTGTGATATTTCGTTTTGTGGTTGTTCAGGTGTTGTATTGATTCCAAACACAGCATTGGCATCTACTGTTGATATATTTACATTGTTATTAATATTATTTTCTGATGTTGGTATAAATTTGTTTGCATTATCAGGTTGTGGTGTTGGTGTAACGTTATTGTTACCTAACACATTATTAGAATCGTTCATATATTTTCCTCTCAATTCTATCTATTATTATTGTTATTGTTATTATTATTGTTATTATTGTTGCTAGAAGATCCCCCCCGATCAGAACTAGAACTTGGACTATAATGAGGAACTACTGAAACACCACTTTTACCAATCTTTATACTATCAAAAGATGAATTTTTAGGCACTAATGGTAAAGACTTAACGACTTGTGTAGCACTATTAACAAATGATAATACTCTTTGGTTTGCTACAATAGTATTATCAGGATTTTCCCCTAAAAAATTATAAATCTCATTAAACATATTTTCAGTTATATTAGAAAAGTATTGTGTTAATGTATAACATTTTTTCATTCTAACAATTTCATTATATGTTTTCGGTTTTTTATCAATCATTTTATATCCTCCTTACAGTCTATATAGAAAAATTCTATATTTTGAAATGGTAGATTTATTGCTTGTATATGGTAATAAGCATTATTTTTTTGTTTTAAATAATGATAATCTCTTAATTCCGATGTTGTAAAAAACAAGTTATTTGGATTATCACTAGAAATATCATTATAATACAACGATAATATATTGGTAATATCAATACAATAATAATTTTTCTTATCAGATTTTTTCTTTAAAATAGTATTAGTATATATTTGATGTGTCATTATATGTTCTTGTTTAATCCTGTTTTCATCACCATATTGAACTAAATTACCACTTAATAACATCATATATAATGAATTATTTGCAGGATAATCGCAATCCTCTAATACACCTTTTTTAATATACAATTTTATATTACTTTTTTCAGTCAAGTATATAATATCTCTATTATTTTTTAATATTTGTGATTGCAGCTTATATTCTTCATCATCAACTTTTAATATGAAAATATCAGAACTATAAATATTTTTAAGTTTTTCGTCATTTGATATTATCTCATTTAATTTAGGAATACCATCTGTTGTCATTTGCTTTTCAGGAGGATAGTATTTTGAAGCAATACTTGGATGCATTTTACTCAAATACATATATATTGATTCTTCGTTATAAGCATCTTCTTTATATAATTCTGCATTATCCTTATATATTTCTTGCTGTAATTTGCAAGTATATGATTTATTTGTTTTGTAATTATTTTTTACATAAGGACAACCTGTTTTGCATAAATATAAATATTTACAATTAAGACATTCCTCATTAAATCCAACTCTATTATGATTTTCAAATATTTTTATCCTAGCATTATTCATAATATTTTCTACTGTATCTCTGTAAATGTTACCATAATAGAAATCAGGATTTTTTTGACCTCTTACACAAGAATATATATCGCCATCTCTTTCAAGTAGAAAAAACTTTTCCCCACAATTATCACAATTAGTGCAATAAGTAGGATTAAACTCTGCAAACCAAGTATTTCTTACTCCATAATCTAGTGAAGTATTTAAGAACTCTTTTTTCATTCTATTATATAAATTAACTTGTTCTTCTTCACTCATTGCATGTAATACTTTATCGTCTTTTGATACAAAACCAATCATAAAGTTAAAATCGTTCATATCAAGACAAGTATTTTTTTCTAAATATTTAATATCTTTTACTATTTCATCAAGTTTATCATAGTGTTCTTTAAAAATAGTAGCTGACACTTTCTTTTTATTAGGTATATTTTCTAATAATTTAATATTATTAAGTATTTTATCTAATGTTTTTTGATTTCCTTTTGTTACTCTATATTCCTCATGTAATGAAAATGGTAAATCTAAACTTCCACTAATAGATACATTAAAATCTCTAATTGCATCAATATGCTTTTCAAGATTTAAGAGGTTTGTTTTGATATGTGGCTCTCCAAGTCTAAAACCATTATCTTCAATTATTTTTTTATTATTTTTGTAGTAATTAGAAATGAACTCAATTATATCTCTAAAATCTTCTTTGGAAAGAGTTGTTACTTCGCCACCATGAAGTGAAATGTTGAAAGGAACAACTCCTGCATCTCTAAATTTTTTTACTGCATATTCCAAAGTTTTTAAGTATTTATCATCATGTTTTAAATCTATTGTATTTTCTTTTAAATAACAATATTTACATTGCATATTGCAATTCATTGTTGGGACATAAAGTAAGTGTATAAACTTATATTCATTATTCATTACATACTCCTAGTAGTTATAATAGCTTATTGAAGTAGGACTCTCTTTAAATGCTCTCTCATTTACTACTGCATTTCTTGGTATTGTTATGCTTCTTAAAGAATAACATTTTCTAAATGCAGAACTCCCTATTTCAACAACCGTTCTAGGGACATATACATAACTTAAACTTGAACAACCATAGAAAGCATGTCCCCCAATTCTTGTTACTCCCTCTGGTATCTCTATTGAAGTTAATGAACTACAATTTTCAAATGTGCTACCCTTAATTTCAGTTATTTTTGATGGTAGTTTTACATTATTTAAACTTGTATCACCCATAAATACTTCGCCGTGAATATATGTAATTCCTTCATGCAAGTTAATTGTTCTTAATGATGTCATATATTCAAAAGTAGCACCATTTATTTCAGTTACTTTACTTGGAATAGTCATTTCAGTAATTGAACTACAATGTGAAAATGCACTACCTCCAAGATATTCAAGTGAATTTGGTAATTTAACATTTGTTAAGTTATAGTCATAAGCAAATGCTCCACCTCTTATTTCTTTTAATCCTTCAGGTAAAGAAATATGAGTTAAATTAGTCATATAGGCAAAAGCATCGCCTCGTATTTCATACACAGTAGAAGGTATTTCTATTGTTGTAATATTACTTGCATTATAAAATGCTTTCGTTTTTATACTTTCAACACCATAAGGTATACTAACTTTTGTAACATTAGTATTTGCAAATGCACTTTCACCAATCGCTAGAACAGGTTTATTCTTATATGTGCTTGGTATATTTATTTCAGTGCTTTCTTGAACTATTCCTCTTGTATATCTAAATACTTGATATCCATCGCCATATCTAGTGAATAAAAGTTTTGGTTGGAAGAACATAACACTTGGTATAAATATTGCAGCAAATATAACAATCATTACCTTAATAATTTGTGGCAAGAAGGTATCTTGTTTCTCATTTCTAATATCATTTACTATTTTAGACAAATCTTCATTTGGACTTTTTATTGCTTTTTTAGTTAATACATTTAATATGTTAAGCCTTTTTGAAATAATTAAATAAATCATAAAAGCAACAAACTCAATAAATCCACATAAAATTAACGGGTAAATTAAAAAATATAACAAAGTGCAAAGAAGTGTAATTATTCCAAATATAACTAATAATATATTTCTTTTGGTATTTAAACTTCTTGTTGATAATAGTGAAACATTTTCTCCTTGACTTTGTATTTCTTCTTTTAACGTATTTCTTAATATTGTTTTTTCAGTTCCGTAATATGTAGTATCAAAATTAACAACAGGGCTTGTGTCTTGAACTACTTGTTGTTGAACAACTTGAACATTATTTCCATCAAATGGTGTTCCACAAGCAGTACAGAACTTATCAGTTATCTTTATGTTGCTCCACATTTAACACACTTTAATTCAACATTTTTAGTAACAGTAGGATTAGAGTTTATATTTGCACCTATATTATTATTTGTAAATGTTTGCTTCCCTTTTCTATATAAATTATTAACTGATGCCTTAGTTGCTGCCTTAAATGCTGCACCAATGAATACTACTAATATGAAATCTACTATTGCAATTCCAGGAGTTACAAAGAAATCACAGAACAGTAAGATAGCAGCTCTTATTCCAAACAATATCCAAAATACTTGTTTATTATTTTCTTGAGAAATCATTTTAGATAATGGAATAAGAACCAATACCGACATATGAATTGATAAAAATGCTTCCATACATAATGCTATTCCTAATGGAAAAGAACTTTCGCCATTACTAGCAAATACCATACTAGGCATCATTATCAACATATAAATTAAATTTCTTTTTAATCTTTTCATAGCACACATCTCCTTTATTCTTATTTTATAATCTATTCAGGCATAATCATGAAAAGATTATTCTCATAGTATTCTAGTGCTGAAAGGTCAATATTAGGCATATTCTTTTTACCAAAAGTATCAATCCATTTTTTAGATATATTTAATACATAAGTATAAGGTAATATATTATAAAAATAGTTTGGATCATCTTCTACTAATTTTTCTAATTGATTTTTTTCAGCAGTATTTAGATAATTTCTAAATCCTAGAACTTTTGAACTAATCATCTCGCCATAAGATGTTTTTCTATTTGTAATTATTGCAAAGAAACCAGAAATAAATATTGCAGCAAAGGATAGTGTATATACAATGTTATATGCAGGATTTAAATCTCTAATATAAAGATAAGAACCAATCCATGCAACTATACCAATAAATAATAATGTAAAAGTTAAATACATTTTATTTCTTGATTCTTTATCGTTTATTTTTTTATCCATAACATTTTCTAGGCAAGTATTTACCTTTGCAAATACACCTGCAAATGAAGGATCTTCACTAATTACATTTTCATTGTTTCCATTCTTAAACAAATCTTGATATACGATTTGTTCTGTAATAGACATTTTTTTAGAATTATTGTTTCCGGTTTTAACAATTTTATATTTGTTTTTGCCAATTTCTTCTATTGAAATATAACCCTTACTTGCTAAACCAATAATTAGGGCAGTAGTAAGTTTTGTAATAGATTTTTCACCATAAATAAATCCCACTTGTGCTGCATCCAAATCTTCAGGAGGATAGAATTCGACAGTTTGTGAATATTTATTAAAATCTTTACCATATTTAGACCAAGAGCAAAAACTGTAAATTGATAAGACTACAAGTGCTATGCAAATAATGAAACATATAATTCCATAATTGCTAACACCACCAACAAAGTAGCCATCAGGTAATTTCATATTTAATGTTACTGAATCATCAAGTTGATAACTTGATAATCTAGCAACTAAAGTGTTTCCGTTTATACTATAATCTATATTGCTATTGATTTTTTCTTTATCTTTAAAGAAATTAACAGTATTATCATCAATATTATTAGGCATATTTATTGTAATTGACATATTATCTATTTTAGTATTATCATAATTGTCAAATACATTAAATACTAATTCATCAAAGTCTTTATTTGTATCCTTTCCCATATTGTATCGATACATAATTTGATATGTATGTAGTCCAGAATTAATAGTTGTTCTAGCACTACCAATCTTAATTCCGATACTATCACTTGTTTCATTAATAACAAACTTTTCGCCAGATGCTCGTAAGTTTGTTATTACTATTTTTTTCTTGATATCTTTACCATCTGAATCATAATATTTTAACCATTTAGGAACTGATTTATATATTCCATTAAAATTATTACCAGGAATATTGACAACAATATTCTCGGTTACATCAACACGATTATTTCTATCAACATCCATAACAACATCATAATTTACAATCTCAAATTCAGAAGATAGGTATGAGCCATTATTTTTAAATCTATTGTTTTCAACCTTTGAAACAAAAAAAGGAATGATAACTAATAGCAATGTCCATACAAATAGTAAAATTATTGTTCTTAAAGTATTATTCCTTTTTCTCATATTATAAATTTACTTTGACATTTTGTCTTTCTTCTTCGTTTGCTTCAAACATACTTTTTGATTTATAACCTAATAATTTAGCTACTATATTGCTTGGAAACATCTCAACTTTATTATTAAAATCTCTAACTGTTGCATTATAGTATTTTCTTGAACTAGCAATTTCGTCTTCAATTTTAGTAAATTCTTTACTTAAATCTTTGAAGTTTTCATTTGCTTTTAGATCTGGATATGCTTCTGCAAGTGCCATTATCTTGCTAATGCCACTAGACAATTTTTCGTTTGCTTCAATCTTTTCGTCATCACTCATCTTGTCATAAGCAGAATTCCTCATTTTGATAACTTCTGTTAAAGTATCTTTCTCATGTTTTGCATATCCCTTTACTGTTTCAACAATATTTGGAATTAAATCCCATCTTTTTTTCAAATAAACATCCATTGTCGCAAATGCTTCTTTGACTTTGTTATTTTCTCTTACAAAATTGTTATAAGCAACAAAGAATGCAATTAGAACAATAACAATAATTGCTATAAGTATATATAGCCACATCTCTCGATCACCTCTCTCAGTTACAATTATAACATACTTTTAGTCAGTTATATATACTTAACTTTTAGATTTAAACTTTTAGTTAGGGTGTTCGCATAAAAAATGTCAATAATAATATTAATATTTTAAAAAATAAGTTAAAATTATAATAGGAAGTGATAACATAATAATCTTATTATGTTTTTTTATAAATTAACTGATACTAGAGATATAAGAGGTCTAAAGCACGAATTAACGGATTGTATTGTAATGTCTATTTATGGTATTCTTGCTGGATATTACGATGCAAAAAATATAGTATATTTTTTAAATCTTAATGAAGATTGCTTTGTAAATGAATTGAATTTAGAAAATGGTACTCCTCCTACATTATTAAAAATTTACTTATTAATTTACCCTAAAGAATTTATGAACATTTTTGTTTCTTGGGTAAAATCAATCGTTGAAGAAAAGAATAATCAATTAAAAAATAAATATAAAATTGTGCCTATCGACGGAAAAGCTATTAAAAGTGCTACTGATAAAATTAATGGTGGTAATATTCCTTATATTGTTTCAGCTTTTCTATCATATTTATGTATATCTATAGGTCAAGTAAAGGTTGATGATAAATCTAATGAAATTACTGAAACACCCGATTTATTAGATTTAATCAATATAGAAAATTGTGTTATTACTATCGATGCAATGGGTTGTCAAAAAGATATTGCCAAAAAGATTATTGAAAAAAATAGTCATTATTGTTTTGCGGTTAAAGAAAACAAAAAGAATTTTTATTTAGATATAAAAGATTATTTTGATTATATCTTAAATGATAATATCAGAAAACAAAACAGAATCACTAAGAAAAACTAACATTATATAATCATAATTTGGATAATATAAAAAGACTAATATTTGATGTTATTCCCAACGAATATTAATCTTCATATTTTTATGCGGATGCTCTACTTAATTCTTCTAATCTTTTTAAAGTTATTTCTAATTTATTTTTTTCATTTTCTAAATTTTCACGTTCAGAAGCAACTATTTTTTCTGGAGCTTTACTTACATAATTTTGATTAGATAAAAGATTTTCTCTTCTTTGAATTGATTTTAATAATGTTTCTTTTTCTTTGATTAAATTTTCTAATTCTTCAGTTTGTTGTCTAGAATTATCATAATAAATTATTAATTCATATTTATCTAAAGAAACGTTTAAAGATCCTTTTAAATTGCTTTCTTTTACTATTTTATCATTTAATTTTAGCATTTTTAATATTAATTCATTATCAATATTAGTAACTACTTCAAATTCACTCGTGATGTTATTTTCAGCTTTTTTATTTCTAAAATAAGTTATATAATTGATTACTTTTTCAAATTCTAGTGATTGGAAATCTAATTTTTCATTATATTTTGGATATTCACTGATCATAATTGATTCTTGATCTTTGAATGGTAACATTTGATATATTTCTTCAGTTACAAAAGGCATGAATGGGTGTAATATTTTTAGAATTCCAGTTAAAATGTAAGTTAAAACACTTTTTGTTGTTTGGCTTTCTAAATTAAACTTAGCAAATTCAATATAATTATTGCAGAAATCTTCCCATATGAATTCATAGTTTTCAGCTCCAACTAAATTGAATTCGTATTTTTCCATGTGATTTATAGTATTTTTAACATTCATTTCATATTTGGTTAAAATCCATTTATCTTCTTCACGTAAATTTTCAAAAGTTAATTCTTTTAAATCTTCAATATTCATTAAAACAAATCTTGAAGCATTCCAAAGTTTATTGATAAAATTCCAAGTACTTTTTACTTTATCAGTATCAAATCTTAAATCAGTTCCCAAAGCAACATCAGTTACTAAATAGTATCTTAATGAGTCTGCACCATATTCATCAATTAGATCCATAGGATCAATACCATTACCAAGAGATTTACTCATTTTTCGGCCTTCTTTATCACGAATAAGGCCATGAATTATACAATCTTTAAATGGTCTTTGTCCTGTGATATTTTCTGTTTGGAAAGCCATTCTTGCTACCCAGAAGAAGATAATATCATAAGCTGTTACTAAGCAATCATTAGGGAAATAGCGTTTAAAGTCATCACTATCTTCTGGCCAACCTAAAGTACTAAATGGCCATAATGCACTAGAAAACCAAGTATCAAGTACATCATTATCTTGAACCCAGTCAGAATCTGGAGCTTTTTCACCTACAAATACTTGATCATCTTTATACCATGCTGGTATACGATGACCCCACCAAAGTTGTCTTGATATACACCAATCGTAACTTATTTCCATCCAATGGTTTAAAATTTTTTCAAATCTTTCTGGAACAAAGTTTATTTTAGAATCTTTATTTTTTTGATTTTCTAGTACTTGACTAGCTAAAGTTCCCATTTTAACAAACCATTGTTTTGAAAGATATGGTTCAACCATAACACCAGTTCTTTCAGAGTGACCAACTGAATGGGTTATTTTTTCAATGCGAATTAAAAGATCTTTTTCTTTTAAATCTTCAAGTAATTTTTGACGGCATTCTTCTCTTGTTAATCCAGTATAACCAACGGCATTTTCATTCATAGTAGCGTCTTTATTCATTACTACAATTCTTTCTAAATTGTGGCGATTTCCTACTTCAAAGTCATTAGGATCATGCGCTGGAGTTATTTTAACTACACCTGTTCCAAATTCAGGATCAGCATGTTCGTCGGCAATAATAGGAATTAGTTTGTTAACGATTGGCAAAATTACTTTTTTACCAATTAAATGTTTGTAACGTTCATCCTCAGGATTTACTGCTACGGCTGTATCACCAAATAAGGTTTCAGGACGAGTTGTTGCAACATCTAAATACATACTTTTATCTTCTAAATAATATTTTAAATGATAAAATGCGCCTTCAACATCTTTATATATTACTTCTTCATTAGAAAGAGCCGTTTCAGCTTCTGGGTCCCAGTTAATGATTTTTTCACCACGATAGATTAAACCTTTATTGTAATAATCAATAAATACTCTAGTTACAGCTTTATTTAAACCTTCGTCTAAAGTAAATCTTTCTCTAGAATAATCTACTGATAAACCTAGTTTAGCCCATTGATTACGGATATTTTCAGAATATTCATGAGTCCAATCCCAACAAGATTTTAAAAAGTTATCACGACCATATTCATATTTGTTTATGCCTTCACTTTTTAATTTTTTTACTACTTTAGCTTCTGTTGCAATGGCAGCATGATCCATACCGGGTAACCATAAAGCATCATAGCCTTGCATTCTTTTAAAGCGAATAATAGCATCTTGAATTGCAGTATTATAAGCATGACCTAAATGAAGCTTTCCTGTAACATTTGGTGGTGGAATTACGATACAAAAAGGCTTTTTTCTTTTATCTCCTGCTTTAAAATATTCGTTTTTCTTCCATGTTGCATATTTTGATTCTTCAACTTTAGAATGATCATATTTTGTTTCCATTTCTAACATATTTTTTCTCCTTTCAACAAAAAAAGATTCATCGCTAAGGACGAATCTTCGTGGTACCACCTTAATTTGTAGTTTATAAACTACCTTAAAAATTTAACGCATTTATACGGCTTTCGCACTCCCAAGCAACCTTCAATTACTTTTCGTTAAGAAAGGCTTTCAGTCGCTGACCTCTCATTCCTAATAACTACTAACTAATTTACTCCTCTTGTTCTTCGTTTGACTAGATTATATATCATTTTTAAATTGTTGTCAAACATATTTTTTAAATTCTATTTTTCATTCCAGCCATAAACTTTTAGTAAGACTTTATATGGGTAAGCATAAGCCGACAATGGAAAATTTTCTAAATCAACAGTATTAGAATTAACAAGTAAATCAATAACTTTTCCGTCTTCTTTTACTTGATCGATAACAGTTATAACGTGGCGATCTGCACCTTTAGTCCCAACAACGACAACATCGCCTTTTTCACCTAAATAAAGGTTTTCGTTATATTTTCCACACAAGCCATAGCCTTTATTATATTTAAAGTAATTGGTAAGAGCGGGAACCCATGTCCATGAATAAGTAAAACCACTAGCTGTATTATTATCATTTTTATGAGAATCATAAAATTTCCATTGATAATCTCCGTAATAATCCATAGGAATGCCACCATTATACATTACTTGAGATACATAGTTTACACAATTAGCGCCAAAACGAGCCCAACGTGGATTTCTTTTCCCAACCCAATTGGTAGCATAATTATAAGCACTTTCACGATCGTATGCGTGATCACAAGTTAATTTTGTATAGTTGTTATTTAAATAGTTTGTTTGCATATCAAGAATTTTAGCATTTTCTGTTTTAAAAACTTCAAGATAATTTTCTTTTATTTGATCGATTTTTTCTTCATAATTACCTTGACTACCTATTTTGTAATAATCAGTAATCATAACATAAAAATCTTGTACTTTATTATAATAGTCAATTTTATAACTATTTTCATCTTTTATTAAAGTAAAGGTATTTTTAATATTATATATTTTACTTTCAACATCTTTAATAAAATTAAATTTATATTGGCAATTTTCATATAAAACAATTGTAATTTTATTATTTTCTTCTTTATATTTATCTACAGTTAAAGTATAAATAATATCGTTGATTTTTAAATCGTGATCTTTTTCTTTTCGAGTAGTTATTAATAACTCTAAAGCCGTTTTATAGACTTTAGCATTTTCTAAGTTACTAAACATATAAGTTGTATCTGTTAATTCTAAATCAGCTAAACTTTTATAGTAACTATCAAAAAAAGTTTTAAAAAATGCTTCTAAATCTTTATTCTCATTTATATTTATATTAGAAGTTATATTTAATGTTTCTACTGGTTCTTCTGGCTCTTTGATTTCTACCTTTTGATGATGATTAGGATCGGGTTTAACTTCAATATTTTTTTCTTGTTTATTGGTTATAATAAAATATAGTGATGAAAACAATATAATTAGTAATAAAAGTACTAATATGGCTACTAATCTTTTCTTCATTTAAAAACTCCTACTTACAATTATTAAAAAAACAACCATTTATGATTGTTTATTCACCTATTAATGGCGCCTCAAGTAGGACTCGAACCTACGACCCCTTGATTAACAGTCAAGTGCTCTAACCGACTGAGCTATTGAGGCACTAAAAATAGTATAGCACTTTTTAAATTTTTTTCAATAGTTTAAATAATTTTTTCTAATTGCTTATGTAATTCTTGAATTTCTTGATTAGAAAAAATTTCAAAATTTTTTTCTAAATTGGTTATTTCTAACTTAGAAATTAGTTCTTTTGCTTCTCTTTTTGTTTGAACTAAATTAACATTTATGAAGGTTTCTATTAAAGCATTTTTTAATTTTTTATCTTGATAATAGAAGAGATTTTTAAATATTTTTAAAAGTAAATCATCGGGTTCTTTTTTTTCTAGCTTAATTAAAGCTGATAAAACGCGTGGTTTAGGATTAAATGATTCAGGTAATATTTCCATTATTTTAGTAAACTTAAAATGGGAATTAGTTAATAATGCTAATTTATTTTTATTTTCTAAAACATTATTAGCATAATTATTTCCTGTAATCATAATTATTTCTTTAAATTCACATTTAACTAATTTATTGATAAAGGGTTCAATTATACTATAAGGTAGAGATGTTATAATTTTATCACATGGTGGAATATAAGTATTTAAACAGTTATCAAATATTAATTCTATGTTTTTATTTTTTCTTTGAAGTGCTTCCAAATTATCTTTTAAGCGTTGATCTAGTTCTATAACATATAATTTTTTTACTTGAGGCGCAATTATTTTAGTTAAAACACCATTTCCTGGTCCAATTTCTACAACAATGTCTTCTTTAGTTAAATTGGCTTCTTTTATAAATTTATCAATTACTTTTTGATCAACTAAAAAGTGTTGATCAAAGTGATCTGTATCATTTTTAAACATTTTTACCTCTTTTTCTAAAAAAAAGAAAATTTTATTTTCTTCTTTTAATTTTTAATAATATTTTACTTATTCCTTTTGGTTCTTCTTTGATTCTATTTTCTTGTTCAATATAATTTTCTTGACCTAAAAACATGAATCTTTCTAAAGGTTCTGAATACTCTCTTTCTTTAGGATCAACAAAAGCATAAAGGCGATCTTTAGAAAAATGCACAGCTTTTTCAAGGGTATTCATTTTTATTGGATAACCAGTTTCATAATTAAATTCTATAAACATTTGCTTTATTAATCCTTGTGGTAAACGACAAATCGGAGTTCCATCTTTTCTTCTTGCAAAATATACTTCTAAATTTTCATCATAACGGTAAGTAAATTCTTCTCCCATAAATTGCTTCTCCTTTTTAGGCATTTATATTATAGCTTATTTTGGTAATTTTGCAAATTATTCTTCTATTTCTAAACCAGCTTTTTCAAAATATTTTTTTAATTCTTCTTTGCTTAAATTTTTATAGTCTTCGTAGTAATCTTCACTTTCAATCGCAACATAGATATTATTGATATAATCGGTTTGATTAAAAGTGTTTATTTTTTCTTCTAAATATTTTTGTTTAGCTTCTTCTTTGGTTTTAAATTTAATAGCACTTTCAACTTTTACTATTTTGTCGTTTTCATAGTAAACTACTTCATATTTGTTAGAATCATGAGAAAAAACTAAACGATCTTCTGATGATTTTAAAACGTATTCGGGTTTATCTAATTTTTCTTGGGGAATTTCCTTAACTTTGCCACATCCAGTTAGGTATATTAAAATTAGTAATATTAATAATACTTTACACTTCATTTTTTACTCCTTAATTTTTAAATACGCGAGGAACACGTTCCGATATTGTTGATAATATTTCATAATTAATGGTATTACATTGTTTCGCGATTTCGTCTAATGTGATTATTTCATTATCAAAAATGTAAACTTGATCGCCTTCTTGACAATCAATATTTGTTACATCAACCATGAATGAATCCATACAAATGGTCCCGATTATAGGAACTTTTTGACCTTTTATTACTACATTACCTACATTAGATAAAGCTCTTCTAATCCCGTCAGCATAACCGATTGATACTGTTGCTACTTTCATCTTTGCTTGAGAAATAAATTTTCTACCATAACTTATACTGATATTTTTATCTATTTCTTTAATAAAAGATATTTTAGATATTAATTTAGCTACGGGTTTTAATGGTAATTTACAAGAGTTTTCACATGAATTATAACCATACATGATTATTCCTGGTCTAGTTAAATTGCAAATATCGGTGTTAAAGTTTACTATTCCATTAGATGCATCAGTATGAATGTATTTTAAATTAAAGTTTTGTTTTATAAGATTTAAACCTTTAGTAAATTTATTTATTTGTTCTTTGGTAAATTCTTGATCGGTATCAGCTACTGCAAAGTGAGTGTAAACGCCTTCTACTTCGATGTTAGAATTTTTTACTTTTTCTATGAATTTGTTTAAATCTTCATAATTTATACCGGTTCTACCCATTCCTGTTTCTAATTCTAAATGAATTTTTAAATCTTTTTTAGTTTTAATTAGTTCTTCTAAAAAATTATAAGATGCTACTCCTACTGTTATATTATATTTTATGATATCTGCGATTTCTTCTTTGAATGGTTGATTTAAAACAAATATTTCATTTTTAAAGCCTAGATTTCTTAATTCTACTGCTTCTTTAACGATAGCAACAGCAACGATGTTAAAATTTTTAATTAAATTTAAATTTTTATTGATATGAGTACCATAGGCATTAGCTTTAATAACGGGCATTATTTCTTTGGGTTTTACTAGTTCTTTTATTATATTTATATTATGTATGAATGCTTTAGAATCGATTTCTAAATATGTTTGTCTTTCCATGTTATCACCATTATTATTATTATACTATAAATTCAAAAAAATTTGAAATTTTAGATTGATTTAAGTTTTAAAAAAAAACTTGTTACGCACAAGTTTAAATTAATACTAGTATAAAATATAAAGCATATGATAAAAGCATTAAAATACCAGAGAATCGATCTAATTTTTGTTTTCTTAAAGAACAAATAAATAGTAATAAAGCGGCTCCTATCATTACTAAAGAATCGATTTTAAAAGTACTTGCAAAGGTAATTGGTAATATTAAAGATGATGTTCCAATTACAAATAAAATATTAAATATATTACTTCCAACGATATTACCAATCGCGATATCATTATTACCTTTAAATGCTGCGGTAACTGATGTTATTAATTCGGGAAGTGATGTTCCTAAAGCTACAATTGTAAGACCAATAAATCTTTCACTTAATCCAGCATATCTAGCAATTTTTGATGCAGCATCTACAGAAATATCTGATCCAACTATAATTAAAGCTAAACCGCCTAGAGTTGCTAATATGACTTGCCAAAGGATAACTTTAGATTTCTTTTCTTCTTTTTGTTTATCTTTTTTAGCCATGATTATTAGATATGTTAAATAAGCAATAAATAAAAGCCAAAGGATAATTCCATCTTTAAAATCAATGGTTCCATCTAAACCTAATAATAGTAATAAAGCACTGATGGCAATCATAAAGGGAATTTCATATTTTATTGTGGTCTTTCCTACTTTTATTGTTCTAATTGTTGCGGAAATACCTAAAATTATTAAGATATTTAAAATATTACTTCCAACAACATTTCCGATTGAGATATCAGCTGTTCCTTTTAAAGCTGCAGCAATACTTACTGCGGTTTCGGGGGCACTTGTACCCATAGCTACAATTGTTAAGCCTATTATTAATTCAGAAATACCGAATTTTTTAGCAATTTTGGATGATCCATCAACAAAAAAGTCAGCACCTTTAACTAATAATAAAAAGCCAAATATTAAAATAAATAATTGTAATATTACTTCCATAAAATACCTCCGCTACTATATTTATAATTATAACATAAAGCATTTTTTATTTTATGTTTTATTATTATTCTTTACACCATTTTTAACATTAAACAAAAAAATTAGAAATTAATCTAATTTTATCTTTTAATTATTCACACAAATTATTGTCAATCCAGTTTAAAAATTCTTTACTACCACATACTATTTCATAAGCTGATATTTCACATACTTCATAATCATGTAAAGCTCTTATTTCTTTTTCAACTTCTTCGTATTTAGATAATTTAGTTCTAAATTCTATACGATATTCTTTTTCAATATCGATGTTGTCTTTCCAACGATATATTGAGTCAGCATTATATATTTGACAACCAACAACTAATTTTTTATTTAATAAAGTACGACAAATAGTATTTGCTATTTCTTTTTTATTACACATTGTTACTACTATTATATATTTATCTTTATCCATGTATTTTCTCCCTAGTAATTAGTGATAATTACTTCTTCTACTTTTCCTCGTTTTTTACCATTTGCATTAATATTTCTTTTAGCTTCAATTATATGAATATTAAAATCTTTATATAATTCATTTACTAATTCAGTGTTATGATTTGAAAGCATTACATAACAACCTTTTTTATCTAATTCTTTAAAGGTATTAGCTAAACGAATGTGATCTTTTTTACCAAAGCCTTCTTCCGTATAACTATTGAAGGTATGAGTGTCTGAATCATATGGGGGATCAAAGTAAATGAAATCGCCTTTTTTGGCATCTTTTACGGCTTCTTCAAAATCAACATTCATTATTTTAATATCATTAAAGTTCAAGAAAGAATGAATTATTCCTAAATTTTGACCATCATATGTATTAACTTTTTCTTTTTTACCAAAAGGTACATTAAATTCATTTTTACTGTTAACACGATATAAGCCATTAAAACAAGCTTTGTTTAAATATATCGTTCTTGCTGCTCTCTTATAATCAGGAATTTTCATGAATTTCTTTTGATCACGATCTTTATTTCTTAATTCTAAATAAAATTCTTTATTATGACTTGCTTCATAATGATTTAATTCATGAACCATTTTTTCAAATTTGTTTTCATCTTTAATACAATTATAAACATTCATCAATTCTTCATTATAATCATTTATTACAGCTTTTTTAGGTGAAAGTTCAAATAAAAGTGCCCCACCACCTACAAATGGTTCATAATATGTTGAATATTCTAAAGGAGCTAATTTAGTTAATTCCTTTATTATTTGTCTTTTGCCACCAGCCCATTTCACGAATGGTTTCCCTTTTATCATACTAAAGCCCTCCAAACATTTTTATTATACCATAATATTTTAACTTCGATGTGAAAAACTCTAATTTTATTTGACTTTTGATTATTATAGAAATGTAGTATTAATATAAAAGATAATATACTTTACGGCAATTCAACTTGATTTTAGAAGACATTATGTCTTTTTTATTATTTTTTAAAAAACACTTTTTGTATGTCAAATTAACAAAACGGTAAATTGATCTGTTGTTAGATTTATAAGAAATGGTTGATAGTATAGAATAGGAGAAAAAGTTAAAAATAAAATAGAGAGATAAAATTATTTTGTATATTATACAATAGTTAGTATTCAAC
This sequence comes from uncultured Bacilli bacterium, assembly GCA_934162285.1. GTDB lineage: Bacteria > Bacillota_I > Bacilli_A > RF39 > UBA660 > RUG11241. The sequence goes on along the minus strand of CAKPHY010000004.1, from coordinate 11,941 downwards.
TATAATTGTTTCAATATTGATATTTACAGGAAATAATTTTACAAAAAATGATTTAAAAAATATGATTAAAATACAATTTTTTCAAACAAAGGTATTTTTAATGTATGTATTGATGACAAAATTATTGCTGCTAAACAAGGTAGTTCAACAATGAAATATTATCGCAATCATATATAAGAAATTATAAACATAAATTAACATATTTAATTTCACTTACCGAATGTTAAAAAATGTCTTTTTGACATATGTATAATATATAATCATTATTATAGGAGATGTGATGATTGATGAATCATGTGAAAAATAATAACTGTGAAAAGAAAAATTTTTTGAATTCTAATTTATTTTTAATTTTGACTATTTCGTTTTCAGTTTTAATTATAGCTGGTACTGTCACCTATGCTTTTTATCAATCTAGTATTAATGGAATTATCAATGGTACGATTGCTAGATGGGATTTTAAAGCTAATAATTTAACTGATAATATTAAGCTTGACTTCGGTGAATTATATCCTGGAAAAACTGGAAGTGTGGATCTAGTTTTGTCTGCTGAAAATTCTGATTTAGATGTTTATTATGAGTTAATATTTCCAAGTGGTACTATTAATTCTAAACTTTATTGGGATTCTAATTATGATAGAGGAGTAGGATCAAGGGGAAATATGAGTCCAAATGAATGGCGTGTTGGTAAATATGGTGTTATTAAAGCTGGTTCTAAAGAAACAGTTACACTTTACTATAATTGGCCGTATGGAACTTCTTCAGAAAATTATTCTGCAGGTACTCCTTCATCTTCAATTAAAATTATTGGTAAACAATATACTGGTTATTCAGGGAGTTTACCTATTAATATGTTAGGATTAACTTTTGGTACTTACGCAACTACATGTACTGCTGATGCTTATAAATATCGTACTATTGGTACTGGTTGTGGTTATAGAACTGAAACAATTGATTCTACTCATGGATATTTTAAATATTAGTGCATTTAAAAAAGCACTTTTTTTGTGTATACTTGAATTAACGAAAAGCTAAATTGTTCTATTACTAGATTTTAAAAATGCTATAATAAGGAAGATGATAGTATAGAGAGGGAAAAAATGGGAGAGAAAAAGGAAAATAATTATTTTATATATTATATAATAGGAGGTCTTCTCATTATAATTGTTTCTTTATTGATATTTACTGGAAATAATTTTATGAAGAATGATAAAAAAGAAATTACAATTACTTTATTAGGAGATGAAACAATAGAATTAGATGTAAATTCGAGTTTTATTGAACCTGGTTATAAAGCTTATGATGATAAAAATAATGATTTGACTAGTAAGGTAATTATTGATTCTAATTTAGATCCTTCTAAAGAAGGTACTTATACAATAACTTATAAATTTGGAGATGTTGTTCGAGTACGTACAATTAAAATAGTTAATAAAAATTCAAATGATATTAGATTTTATTTATTGGGTAATGAAAATTACCAAATTAAATTGAACGGAAATTTTAATGATCCGGGGTTTGTTTGTAAAAATAATAAAACTGGTGAAAATTTAAAAAGTAAAGTTATTGTTAATGGCAATATAAATACTTCTAAGGTTGGAACTTATAAAATTACTTATACCTTAAATTATAATGGTAAAAAAGTTATATTGACGAGAACTATCAGTGTAACTGGTAATAATTATACATTAACAGCAAATAAGACATCTTTAACTTCTTCAGATGTTACTATTACATTTAAAAGTTATATTGATAATTTTTCTCATGTGATATTACCTGATGGTATAAGATCAAATCAAAAAACTTCTACTTATGTTGCTAAAAGTAATGGTGTCTATATTTTTAAAATGTATGATAATGATGGAAATATGACTACAGCTCAGATTTCTATTTCTAATATTGATAAAGAAGCACCAGTAATAACTAGTTGTAGTGGCAAAGCTGAAGGAAATAAAACTACTTTAAATATAACAACAAATGATAGTGATATTGATAAATATAGCTTTAATGGTAATTGGTATAAATGGAGTGGAAAAAATATTACATTAGATGGAAAACATCAAAGTGTAACTCTTTCTTTTAGTGATAAAGTTGGAAATACTTCTAATGTAAGTTGTAATATTGAATATATTAATGATCCAATACCAACACCTAGTGTTGTTAGTATGTCTAACTATGAATTTCCAAAAGTTTCTAATGTTACTACTAAAAAGGTATTGAAAGTCTTAGTTATTGAAATGGATCCAGTATTATCTAAAGGCACAATTGAAGGTAGATCATGTGCAGGTATTACAGCCAGTGTATGTTTGGGTCAAAATAAGTCTCAAGTAATAAATGAATTAGTTAATGATATAGAAAGTAGTTCTCATGGAATAATTGATGTTCAAATTGTAAAAACAGAAAAATTAAATGAATTTAGTACTCACAAAAATAAAGCTACTCTATTAAACGGAACTAAAGATTATAAACTTGATGAAGATACATGGTTAGATATAATGAAAAATGGTTGGTATGGCTTTTGGGATGATGAAAGAGTAAAAGAATTTGGTGATTATTCTCTTAATTATGAATATTTATTAAATAAATTTAATCTTGTTCAAAGAAGAAATAATAATGAATTTAATGAAGTTTGGCTAGTAAATGTCGACCCAACTAGATCATTTGAATCTCTTTTAGTAGGAAAAAATCCATATTGGATGAATGGAGATGCAACAAAGAAACCATGCGATAACTTTAAAATGATTAATGTTTCTACTTCACGACCAGATACTAATTTTGAATGTTATGGACATGCAAGTGAATTTATAATGAATAATGTATTTAAAAACAGTGTTTATGATTACTATAATGCCAACTATGTTAATATTAATAGCACAAATTACAGTAATTTAAGTTTATGGGAAAAATTCACATTAACTGATCATACTAATATTAGTAAAAATACCGGATTGGCTGGAGCTGGAAATGTTCACTTCTCACCAAATAGTACTAAAGATTATGATTGGGCAAACTATACAACTACTGCTAAAAGTAAATGGAAAGAATGGCTAAATTATCCTTATTTAACTAGTAATCCAAGCAATGATATTTTCTCCCCTAGTGTTTATATGAATGCAAATATTTCAGGAACAAATTCTGAGGCAAGACTTCATCATCGCTGGTGGTTTGGATTAATGCCACATGTTACTGGATATACAAGTGATGGTTATTCTAATAATTGGTGGGATTATTTATATTTAGGTGACTTTGTAACTTCTATAACTTCTAGTCAAGGAAACTATACTTACAATGTAGGTGACAATGTAGATAATATTAAATTTGTTTTGAAATATAATAGTTTAAGTCAAGAAACTATTACAATTAAAAAATATGGTGAAAATACAATTTTCTCAAATAAAGATATTTTTAATGTAGATAGTGATGGTAAAATTATTGCTGCTAAAAAAGGTAGTTCAACAATGAAATATTATCGTGATGGTGTATATAAAACTATAAACATAACAATTAATTAGCATAATTTATTCCTTAAAATATTTATTTACTAAGAAGTGCTTTTTAAGCACTTTTTCTTGTGCAAAACTCTAATTTTATTTGACTTTTGATATATATATATATATATAATGGTTATTATAGGGGATGTGATTACTGATGAATCATGTGAAAAATAATAACTGTGAAAAAAAGAATTTTTTTAATTCTAATTTATTTCTAATTTTAGCTATTTCGTTTTCTGTTTTAGTTATAGGTGGTTCTATTACCTATGCTTTTTATCAATCTAGTATTAATGGAACTATTAGTGGTACGATTGCTAGATGGGATTTTAAAGCTAATAATTTAACTGATAATATTAGCCTTGACTTTGGTGAATTATATCCTGGAAAAAATGGAAGTGTTGATTTAGTTTTATCTGCTGAAAATTCTGATCTTGATGTTTATTATGAATTAATATTTCCAAGTGGTACTATTAATTCTAAACTTTATTGGGATTCTAATTATGATAGAGGAATAGGATCAAGAGGAAATATGAGTCCAAATGAATGGCGTGTTGGTAAATATGGTGTTATTAAAGCTGGTTCTAAAGAAACGGTTACACTTTATTATAATTGGCCTTATGGGGCTTCTTCAGAAAATTATTATGCTGGAACTCCTTCATCTTCAATTAAAATTATTGGTAGACAATATACTGGTTATTCCGGGAGTTTACCTATTAATATGTTAGGTTTAACTTTCGGTACTTACGCAACTACATGTACAGGTGATGCTTATGGTTATAGGATGATCGGAACAGGTTGTGGCTACAGAGTAGAAACAATTGATTCTACTCATGGATATTTTAAATATTAGTGCTTTTTTATTACATTTTCTTGTGCAAAACTCTAATTTTATTTGACTTTTGATATATATATATATATATAATGGTTATTATAGGAGATGTAATCATTAATGAAACATGTGAAAAATAATAACTGTGAAAAAAAGAACTTTTTTAATTCTAATTTATTTTTAATTTTAGCTATTTCTTTTTCTGTTTTAATTATAGCAGGCACTGCCACCTATGCTTTTTATCAATCAAGTATTAAAGGAAGTGCTAGTGGTACGATTGCTAGATGGGATTTTAAGGCTAATAATCAAGTTGATACTTTTAAACTTGATTTTGGTGAAATATACCCTGGAAAAGAGGATGGTCCTTATAATATTGTTTTATCTGCCGAAAATTCCGATTTAGATGTTTATTATGAAATAATTGCCGAGAATATTCCAGCAACTAAAACTGGTAGCAGATTTTTACGTTGGAATGATTCTGTATCAGACGTTAATATATTTTATTCCCCTTCCAATAGCAATGGACTCGGTATATATTACATTGGGTGGTATGGGAAAATTACTAAAGGTAAAACTGTTACTATTCCTATTTACTTTAATTGGCCATATAATGGTAGTGATAAATATACTGGTGAAGAAATTGAATTTCCTACATTCAAAATTATAGCCAGACAATATACTGGAGCTAAAGGTTGGCCTTTATTCCTTTTAAATTTAAATCATAAACTTGGTAACAACTTAATAAAAGGCGATAATACACAATATGGATACGATCAAGATCTTTACTTTTATTATGCCGGTCAAGTATATGCTGAAAAAGGGCCAATTCAACTTGCTTATTAATGCTAATTATTAAAAGACTTTATGTCTTTTTTTTATTATATTTTCTTGTGCAAATTCAAATTATTTTTAATTTTATCTATTTCGTTTTCAGTTTTAGTTATAGGTGGTTCTATTATCTACGTTTTTTATCAATCTAGTATTAGTGGAATTATCAATGGTACTATTGCTAAATGGGATTTTAAAGCTAACAATTTAACTAGTAAACTTGATTTGAGTGTTGTGGCTATAGAACCGAAACAATTGATTCTACTCATGGATATTTTAAATATTAGTGCATTAAAAAAGCACTTTTTTTGTGCTTTTATACTAAATGAAAACTGCTATGACCTTTCATTAATTTTTTTATGCCATTAGGATGAGGAAAAGCAACCGTTAGTATTTTATCTTCAACACTTATAATTACCCCTTCACCCCAAGTGTCATGTAAAACATGTTCACCAGCTTTATACTCAATTGAGGTATCAATTGTTCTTTTAATTGGAGATTTAAATTCTTCTTTAACTTCATCAGGTTCTAAAAGTTCTTTATTTATTTCACTTATAAAACGACTTGGTGGATTAACACTATCAATACCATAAAGAGTTCTTCTTTTGGCATTAACAATATAAAGTTTTTCTTTGGCTCTTGTTATTGCTACATAGCATAGTCTTCTTTCTTCTTCTAATTCGTTGTTATCAAAAAAAGCCGCTTGATGAGGGAATATACCCTCTTCCATACCAATTAAAAATACATTGTTAAATTCTAGTCCTTTTGCAGAATGAATAGTCATTAAAGTTATAACATCATCACGATTACGATATTCTTCAACATCCGAAACTAAACTTATTTCATTTAAAAATTCATCTAATGAAGCTATTCCTTTATTTTCTTCATAATTTCTAGTTATTGTTTTAAATTCTTCTAAGTTTTCTAAACGAATATCCGCTTCTATTGATTTTTCATTTTCAAGTTCATTTTTTATACCACTTTTATTTAAAATTTGATCTATTAATTCTGTTAATGATGATTTTTCACTTATTTCTTTTAATTCATTAATAGTTTGTTTAAATAATAATTCTTTTCCTGAATCAATTGCTTCAAATAATGAAGTATTTAATGAATTAGCTTTTTTTGTCAAGTTTTGAATAGTTTTATCACCTATTCCTCTTTTAGGAACATTTATTATTCTAAGTAAACTTATATCATCATTAGAATTATAAATAACTTTTAAATAAGAAATTAAATCTTTTATTTCTTTTCTATTATAGAAATAAAAACTACCTATTACACGATAAGGAATACTTTCTCTTAAAAGAGCTTCTTCAATATTTCTTGATTGAGCATTAGTGCGATATAAAACAGCAATATCATTTAATTTTATTCCTTGATCTATTAATTTTTTTACCTCTTGAAGAACATAAAAAGCTTCATCTTTTTCATCTAATGCACGATGATATTTTATTTTATTTCCAAGTTCATTATCTGTCCAAAGATTTTTATCTTTTCTTTCTTTATTATTTTTTATAACATCGTTAGCAGCATTTAAAATTGTTTTAGTTGAACGATAATTTTTTTCTAACATTATCACTTTACAATTAGGATAATCTTTTTCAAAATTTAAAATATTATGGTAATTAGCTCCTCTAAAAGAATATATTGATTGATCATTATCACCAACTACACATATATTTTTATATTTAGCACTTAACATTTTTACAAATGTATATTGAGCTTCATTAGTATCTTGATATTCATCAATAAGAATATATTTAAATCTTTCTTGATAATGCTTTAAAACTTCAGGATATTTTCTAAAAATCTTGATTGGTAACATTAAAAGATCATCAAAATCTAATGAATTATTTACTAAAAGCTTGTTTTCATATTTTTGATAAACTTTGAAAACAACTTTTTCAAAATCAGTCATTGCATATTTTTCATATTCTTTAGATGTTAAAAGTTGGTTTTTAGTGCCACTTATTTGATTTCTAATAGCTTTAGGATTATACATTTTAGGATCTAAGTTTAATTCTTTTAATATTTTTTTTATTAAAGTTAAAGAATCATCACTGTCTAAAATAGTAAAATTATTTTTATAACCAGCTTTTTCATAATTCTCTTTGATAATTAATACACCTAAAGAGTGAAAAGTGGAAATTTGAATACCTAAAGCTTTAAATCCCAAAATTCCAATAATACGATCTTTCATTTCTTTAGCTGCTTTATTGGTGAAAGTTATTGCTAAAACATTATAAGGATCTATTTTTTCTTCATTAATTAAATAAGCAACACGATAAGTTAAAACACGTGTTTTTCCAGAACCAGCTCCTGCTAAGATCAAAAGTGGCCCATTAGTTGTTTTTACAGCTTCAAGCTGCCATTCATTAAGTAAATCTAAATTCATTTTATTTCTTCCCATCTTGCTTTTAAAGTCTTGTTGCTTTTTACTCTTTCATCAAAGTTATATTCACCATTAGCATCATACCAATAAAGAAATTCATAGCCCTCTTTATAAGGATCAACTGGTTTTTCTACTTTTCCATTAATCTTTACTTGCTGACTAGGTATTTCTGTATCCGAGTAAGTTATAAAGTTTACTATATAATATGTATTAGTAAGTTTATCACTAATCATTGTATAAAAAATATATATAAGTAAAATGATAATAACAGCTGCTAATACTGCTAAAGCTTGTTTTGAAGATTTCATATAACCACCTTTTTTAATTTTATCATAATTTAATACTTAGAGCAATTAAACTTTTTTTCTTATATCACAAATTATTATTAAAATATTTTAGAAATAAGTAAATAAAATAGAAAAGAAATTTTTACATTTTTTTAACACTTAATGCTTATTTGAATATATAAGTATTAGGAGGTTTTATGAAAAAAAATTTATTTGTTTACATTCTTATTATCTTATTATTAGGTCTTACTGCCATTTTTATTTTTAGGCCAAAAAATAATGATAGTTTGAAAAAAATTAAAGTTGCAGAAGTTGCTCATAGTGTTTTTTACACTCCTCAATATGTAGCTCATGCTTTAGGTTATTTTAAAGATGAAGGATTAGATGTAGAAATTATTTTAACAGCTGGAGCTGATGCTGTTGCTGCTAGTGTTTTATCTGGTGATGTTAACATTGGTTTTTGTGGTAGTGAAGCAACTATTTATATTTATAATAATGGTGAAAAAGATTATTTAGTAAATTTTGCTGGATTAACTAAAAAAGATGGTAGCTTTATTGTATCTAGGAAAAAAACAGATAACTTTAAATTAACAGACTTAAAAGGAAAATATATTATTGGTGGAAGAAAAGCTGGAATGCCAGAGATGACTTTAGAATGGATTCTTAAAGAAAACGGAATCAATCTTAAAGATGTAACTATTGACACTAGTATTGCTTTTCCTGCTATGTCTGGTAGTTTTATTGGAGGAACTGGAGATTTTGTTTCTTTATTTGAACCTAATGCTTTAAAAATTGAAGAACAGGGATATGGTTATGTTGTAGCTTCTTTAGGTGAACTTGGTGGTGAAGTTCCTTATACTGTTTATAATGCTAGAAAAAGTTATATTGAAAATAATATGGATGTTATTACTTCCTTTAGCAACGCTATTCAAAAGGGTCTAGATTTTACGCATTCGCATAGTGCCGAAGAAATTGCTAAGATTATTTTGGATTATTTCCCTGATACTTCTTTAGATGATTTAACAAAATTAGTTGATCGTTATAAAAAAATTGATTCGTGGTATAAAACTACCCATATTGATGAAGATAGTTATAATCATGTTTTAGAAATTATTGATGCTGCTGGTGAATTAAAAGGTATTGCTCCTTATGATAAACTTATAAAAAATGTTAAATAAAAAATATCAAGTTAATTCTTGATATTTTTTGCTAATGTTAAATCATTGATTATTTGGGTTTCTAAACAACCTTCAATTTCTTGTTCTTTTAGTTGTTTATATAATAAATTATAAACTCCTACTTTTGTTTTAGCATTATCACAAGTAGTAATATTATATGTTGATGGTATAAAAATAACTTCTTCTTTATTAATGAATGCTATTTCAGATATACCTTCATTTATTTTATATATTTCTTTATTTTGTTCATTTTCAAATACATAAGCAGTATTTTTATCTATATAAATATAGGTTTCTTGATAATTTATTAATTGTAAATTTTCCATTGTTGATTCTGAGATAAATTCATGTTGCTCATTAGAATATTCATAGAATAAAATGGTATTTCGTTTATTATTTTTTACAAAATATAATATTTTATCATCATTAACAATTGTTGCATATAAATAATCATTACCTAGTTCTTCTTCAGTTTTAGTTATTAGATCATATAAGTATACTTTATTGTCATTTTTATATAAAATTTTATTATTTTTAATACTTAATATTTCAGCTAAATTAACTTCCATTTTAGTTGTTTCATTATTATCTATGTTATACATTTCTAAAATTTTTGAAACACTATAATAGATAATATTATCATTTAAATAAACATTAGAAAATTCATCAATATCAAATGATTTTATATATTTAGTACGATAGCCATTTTGATTGACATTTATTTGATATAGTTTGTAATTACTATCAAGTAATAATAAATATAAGTTATTATTATAAATACTAAATTGATAATTAGTAAACTTTGATAAATCCATAATTGAATATGTTTCACTTTGATTATCTTCTAAATATAAATAAAGTTCACCACTGGCATTTTTCTTTGTATAGGCATCATTTATTGTTAAATCATCCTTTATTACTTCTTCTATTGGAGGCTGCGTTTTTTCTTCTTTCTTTGATAGTCTTGGCAAATTATAACCTATTAGAATACCAATTCCAAGGATAAAAATAAAAGCAAGTGAGTATAGTAATATTTGCAAGGCTTTTTTATTTTCTTTTTGCACATCTTCTTCAGAAAAACCAGTTAATTTTTCCATTGATTTATAATCTTCATCACTCCACATAAGAGTATCTTTTTTTTCTAGCTCTTTGTCATAATCTCTTTTTTCTTCCATGCAATCACCTAGTTTGATTATAGCACATTGACTTTTATTTTTAAAGTCTTAAACGTAAACCTACACATGATATTATTTTTAGAATATATTAAATTGAAGGAGGAAGACTTATGGAAAAAATTTTGTCAATTGAACATTTGCGTAAAAACTATCAGTCTAAAAATAGTGAAACTGTCGCGATTGAAGACTTTTCATTTGATTTAAATAATGGCGAATTTGTTGCGATTGTTGGTCCTTCTGGCTGTGGTAAAACAACAATACTTTCAATTCTAGCAGGTCTTCTTAATAAAACTGATGGCAATATTGTAATGCAAGAAAACTTAAAAATTGGATATATGTTACAACAGGATGCTCTTTTTAATTGGCGTACGATTTTAAGTAATTGTTTACTTGGATTAGAAATAAATAATTGTTTAAATGAAAAGAATATTGAAAATGTTAAAAATTTATTAAATACTTATGGATTAAATGATTTTATTAATAGTTATCCTAATAGCTTATCTGGTGGTATGCGTCAAAGGGTTGCTTTAATTAGAACACTTGCTACTAATCCAGATATTTTGCTTTTAGATGAACCTTTTAGTGCATTAGATTATCAAACAAGATTAGCTGTTGCTGATGATGTTTACAAAATTATAAAAAGTGAAAAGAAAAGTGCAATTATGGTAACTCATGATTTAGCTGAAGCTATAAGTATGGCTGATCGTGTAATTGTATTAACTAAAAGGCCAGCTCACATTAAAAATATTTATAATATTGAATTTGAAGAAAGACTTAGTCCTTTAGAAATTAGAAAAACAAATAAATTCTTTGAATATTATGATTTAATATGGAAGGATATTGATAAAAATGTTTAGTGATGAGCATATTAAATTTTTAAAAAAATTAAGATTTGAAAAATTTATTGTTTTACTTTTTAGATTTTTAATTGTCTTTATTTTCTTGTTTTTATGGCAGTTATTAGTTGATTTAAATGTTTTAAATTCATTTATATTATCTAGTCCATTAAATGTTGTTAAAACGCTTATTTCTTTATTTAAATCTAATACTTTATTTGAACATATATTTGTTACTTTATATGAAGTTTTGATTTGTTTTGTCTTAACTACTTTAGTTGGTGTTTTCGTAGCTTCTATTCTTTGGCTTAATAAAATTCTAGCTAAGATATTTGATCCTTTTTTAACAATTTTAAATAGTTTACCTAAAGTATCACTTGGTCCAATTATAATTATTTGGTTTGGAGCAAATGTTAAATCTATTATAATAATGGCTCTACTTATCTCTGTTATGAATTCAGTTATATCTATTTTTCAAGGTTTTAAAGAAGTAGATAATTACAAAATTACTTTAATGCAATCTTTAGGTGCTAATAAATTTCAAATATTTTTTAAACTTATTCTACCTGCTAATTATTCAAATATTATTAGTACCTTAAAAATAAATATTAGTATGTCTTTAATAGGCGTCATTATGGGAGAATTGTTAGTTTCCAAAAAAGGAATTGGTTACTTAATTATGTATGGCTCTCAAGTGTTTAATCTTGATTTAGTAATGACGGGAATTATTCTACTTGGTATTATTTCAGCTATTATTTACTATTTAATTTTATTCATAGAAAAAAAATTAGTTCAAAACCAATGTTATTAACTTAAGAAAAAATATTTTTTAAACTAGAATCGAAATTCTATTTCATTCTAGTTTTTTTTGAGTTTTAAGGCAAATTACCCCTTACCCCAAAATAAATAGGCTTTTTAA
>CAKPHY010000003.1 GCA_934162285.1 uncultured Bacilli bacterium | reverse complement strand
ATATTGAAAAATATCATAAAAATTTTGTTCATAAGAAAACCTCTAGAAAAAATCTAGGGGTTTGTCAACACTCTGAATAAAAACACCGTTTTAAACGGTGTTTTTTTGTAAATTAAAAAGCTATATTAAATAGCTTTTAAAATTATTTTTGTTTTTTCTTGTTATTTTTATTATTTACCTTTTTTTCAGGATTATTTAATAAAACAAGTTCATTTTTAATTTCTTCAAGTAATATAACTTCATCAGATTTTTTAGGTTTTTCTTCTTTCTTTGATTCTTCTTTCTTTAAATGAGTTAACTTATCTATTTTATTTACAACTTTAACTAAAACAAATACACAAGCTGCCATTATTAAGAAATCAATAATATTTTGAATAAACATGCCATAATTTATAGAAGAATCTTTAATTTTAAGAACTAAATTAGAAAAATCTAATCCTCCAAATAAAACTCCAATTAAAGGCATTAAAATATCATTTACTAAAGAAGAAACAATTTTTCCAAAAGCTGAACCCATGATAACACCAACAGCAAGATCAATTACGTTACCTCTGGAAATAAATTCTTTAAATTCTTTTAATATTTTTTTCATAACATCACCATATTAATTATATAAAAATTTATTTAGTTTGTAAACTTTTTTTATATTCTAATGCTTTATAATAATCAGCTGTTAAATCAATAATTCTAGTATTTGGGCCTTTTTTTATTGCTTTATCACCAGGATTAAATACGAAATCAATTCTTTGACCGTCTCTAGATAAGTTACCTGGAGCATAATAAATAGAATGAAATACATGTTGTTCAATATTTGATGATACTAAAGCGTTACCAATTTTAGCAATAATATACGCATATGCTCTTTTTCTTAAGGATTCATTTGTTAATATTTTTATTAATTTAATATATTCAGCATTTGAATTATTCAGATTGCTATTAATAAATATTTCTCTAGCTCTTGAATTGATAAATAAGTAAAGTAATGGACACATATAGGTCTTTTCATTACCATATAACAATACTGGTTTAAAGTAATCACCAAATCTTTGGTTCATTTCATAAGTTTTATAATTTAACTTATTTAAAGTAGCTAAATCAGGTTTAGCTGTTCCTGTAAAAACGCCATCAGCTGTTTTTGTTCTGTACATTTAAATTCCTTCTTTCCATCTACAACATATTGGTTATAAATAACCCATACCCTTTAGAGGTGTCATTATCTTCAACATGAGATATTGCCCCTATTATCTTGCCATTTTGAATTATAGGTGAACCACTCATTCCTTTAATAATACCACCTGTTTTATTTAAAAGTTCTTGATCTTTTATTTTAAAGTATATATTATGAGTACTTCTATAATAATACACTTTAATGATTTCGATCTGAAACTTTTCAACCTTATCATTTTCAATATTTGTAACTATATAGGCATCTCCTAGTTTAATTTCCTTAGGCATTCCTACCTGATATAATTTTTTTTGATTATTTTTAGTATATGTACCATATATTCCACTTTGATTAACAATACTTATATTACCAACACTACTAATATAACCTAAATCAACATTTTTCTCCCCTATTTCATTTTTAGTACTTTTAATAACACTAGTAACAGGTGACGAATAAACACTACCACTTAGTATGCGTTTATTGCTAATTTGATGAGCAACAGCACCGTATTGCCCCGATTTAGTAATATATGTAAGTGTTCCGATTGTTGCATATTCATTAACGTCAGTAATAGCGTTTTTATCACTTTCAGTCTTAAAGTCAATTACAATATTATCACCACCAAGATAAACTTCTTGGTTATAATCCAACGTTTTATTTTTAATATATGTAATAGTCGGAGTGATATAAATAAATGCTATTAAAATAGTGAATGTTATAGTTAGTAATTTCAACAATTTATTTTTCATTTAAAACCCCTTCTTTTAGTCGATTATTATAAACTATTTTTAATTTTTGTCAATTTAAAACTAGTAATTTTAAAGATTTAATGAGATAATACACTTGGTGATTTTATGAAAGAAAAAGAACTATTATGTCCAGTTGGCAATTTCGAAGCTTTGAAAGAAGCTATATATAATGGAGCCGATGCTGTTTATCTTGGTGGCAAAAAATTTGGTGCTAGAAAATTTGCAAATAATTTTAATAACGAAGAAATGATTGAAGCTATTAAATTTGTCCATTTTTATCATAAAAAAATATATGTAACAGTTAATACTCTACTTTTCAATGATGAAATTGATGAATGTTTAGAATATATAAAGTTTCTTCATGAAAATGATATCGATGCTATTATTATGCAAGATATCGGTTTAATTGAACTTGTACATAGTAAATTCCCTGATTTAGAAATTCACGCTTCTACCCAATGTCATAATCATAATATTGAAAATATTAACTTTATGAAATCATTAGGTGTTAAAAGAGTTATTCTTGCTCGTGAAGTTAGTTTAGATCAAATAAATAAATGGGATACTGATGTAGATTTAGAAATATTTGTTCAAGGAGCTTTATGTGTATCTTATAGTGGATGTTGCCTTTTTAGTAGTTTAAATGGTACAAGAAGCGGCAATCGTGGCGAATGCGTAGGATCATGTCGACTACCATATAAACTTACAGATGGAACTAATATTTATAAAACTGATGGCGATTATTTATTAAGTTTAAAAGACTTATGCTCGTTAGAACATTTAAAAGAAATCCTTGATTCCAAGGTTGTAAGTCTTAAAATAGAAGGAAGAATGAAAAGTCCTGAATATGTTGGATATGTTACAAAACTTTATCGAACAATTATTGACACTTATTACAAAACCGGTGAAATTAACTATTCTTTAAATGATATTCTTAACCTAAAAAAATTATTCAATCGCGAATTTACAAAAGGATATTTATTTAATGAAAATAGTAAAAACATTGCAAACATTAAATCATCAAATCATATTGGTGTTTACTTGGGAGAAATTATGGATATAACACCTAAAAAAGTTAAAATAAAGCTCGATATGGATCTAAACATGGAAGATGGTATTAGATTCCCAGATAATACTGGAATGATTGTTAATATGCTTTATGATGCTAAAGGTTTATTAACTAAAAAAGTTTTAAAAGGTAACATTTGTTATGTCGATAATAAAACGAACGTTAAGAAAAAAGGAAAAGTTTTAAAAACAATTGATAAAGTACTTATGGATAGTTTGAAAAATCCTACTCCTTTAAAAGTAAAAATTAATTTTTTAATAGATGCTTATAAAAATAAACCTTTAAAAGTAAAAGTTTATAATGAATACAAATCATTAGAAAAAGAATATGATATAATTCAAGCTTCAATTAATCATCCTATCACTTCTAAAAATATTCAAGAACAATTTTTAAAAACAAATAATTATAATTATGAAGTAGATAATATAGAAATTAATATGGATAATGATATCTTTATTTCTCTTAAATATTTAAATGAAGTTCGTCGTGATATTTTAGATAACTTTAATTTGAATGAAAACAAAGAAATAAAAGAATTAGAAGGTTTAAAGATCGAAAAATATGAAAAAGATAACTATAAAATAAGTGTTTTAGTAAGAAATGAAGAGCAATTAAAAAGTGTTTTAGATTTAAATTTATTAATATATGTAACTGATTATCAATTATATTTAAAATATAAAAGAAAAAATGTTTATTATCGTCTAGAACGTGTAATGAATTATTTTCCAAATTATGATAATGATAATTTACTTATATGTGAAACTGGATCTATTAAATATGCCCAAAATAATAATGTTATAAGTGATTATTATTTAAATGTAACTAATGATTATACAATTAATTTATTAGCTTCAAAAGGTGTTAAAAAAATAACTTTATCAGTAGAAAATGATATTGATAAAATAAATATGTTACATTTAGATAATTTTGATACTGAAGTAATAGTATATGGTAAACCAGAATTAATGATAACTAAATATTGTTTACTTAATAAATGTTTAAATACTAATGAAAAATGTAATGTTTGTCAAAAAAATAATTATTATTTAAAAGATAATGATAAATTATATCCAATTAGAACTAAGAATTGTTTAAATCATATTTTTCATTACAAAAACATTGATTTGATTAATCAAGTAAAGAAGATAGCAAATGTTAATACTTTTAGAATTGAATTATTTGAAGAAACAAGTGAAGAAGTAATTAAAATTGTTGAAAGATTAAAAAAAGAAATAGGAATTTAAACCTATTTCTTTTCTATTTGAACACCTTCTCTAGTGTCTTTTATTATATAACCTTTTTCAAAAATTAAGTCACGAATTTGATCAGCTGTAGCAAAATCTTTATTTTTCTTAGCTTCATTACGTTTATTAATTAATTCTTTAATTTCATCTTCTACTTCAATTTTTTCTTCTTTCAATAAATCTAAGCCTAATACTTGATCAAAATCATTTACTAAATATAATTTAGTAGCATCACTTAAAGTATTATCTTTTAAGCTATCATATAAGATAGTAATTGCGGCCGAAATATTTAAATCATCTTCTAAAGCTTTTTTAAATTTTTCTATATAATTTTGATAATTTTCAACTTTTCCTTCATTTTTTAAAGATTTTATTTTTGTTTTTAAAGTTTTATAAATATTAGAAGCATTATCTAATCCTTGATAAGAAAAAACTAATTGACGACGATAATGTGATTGTAAACAAAATAAGCGATATGCTAAAGGATCATAGCCCTTATTTATTAATAAATCAACAGTTAAAAATTCGCCTTTACTTTTACTCATTTTTCCTGTTTCATCGTTTAAATGCTCTACATGGAACCAATAATTACACCAAGGATGACCAATATATGATTCGCTTTGAGCAATTTCATTGGTATGATGAGGAAAAATATTGTCAACTCCACCACAATGAATATCTAAATATTCTCCTAAGAACTTTAAAGATATTCCTGAACATTCTATATGCCAACCCGGATAACCATATCCCCATGGTGAATCCCATTTTAATTCTTGATTTTCAAATTTTGATTTAGTAAACCATAAAACAAAATCGGTTTTATTACGTTTATTTAGATCTTCTAAAACGTCTTCACGAACTCCAACTTTTAAATCTTCTTCGTTGTGATTAGTTAAAACATAATAATCTTTTAGTTTAGAAGTATCAAAATAAACATTACCATTGCAAAAATAAGCATAACCTTTTTCTTCTAAAGTTTTAATGATTTTTATATATTCATCAATTTGACTAGTTGCTGGAACAATTATTTCTGGTTTTTTAATATTTAATTTA
Source organism: uncultured Bacilli bacterium (assembly GCA_934162285.1). Taxonomy (GTDB): domain Bacteria; phylum Bacillota_I; class Bacilli_A; order RF39; family UBA660; genus RUG11241. The sequence goes on along the minus strand of CAKPHY010000003.1, from coordinate 67,961 downwards.
GCAGCATCTTCAAAAAATTTATCCGTATAAAACTTAGCTATTTCCATAACTGTCTTATGCTCACGAATAGCTCCTTTAAGCATTTTATCTTCACCAGTATCAGCGTCGCTCGTTAAATGACCAACATCAGTAATATTCATAGCTCTTTTTACTTCGTAACCTAGATAGTTTAAAGCACGTTCTAAAACATCTTCCATAATATAAGTACGCATATTACCAATATGTGCATAATGATATACAGTTGGCCCGCAAGTATACATTTTTACATGTCCAGCTTCATGGGGTATAAATTTATCAATTGTACGTGTTTTAGTATTATATATATTCATAAATTCTCCTATTTAAATTGATACCATTTTTTAGTAAATAATTTATCTACATTTTTAGAAGGCATCATTATTTTTAAATTTTTATCTATTTCTATTTTATATTTATTAGTTGTTTCTTCAAGCTGTTCACCATCAATACACCAGCTATTTTTAACATCAGAATCAAATTCTATTTCTAATTTGTCTGTCTTATATATATAAATTCCTGGAGCTTGATTAATTCTATTAGTTTTTAACATATAAACGGCTTTTACAAAATCAATTTTTTTAGGTAAATTACACAAGAAAACTTCAAATTTGTTATCATCTAATTTAACATCATTGTAAAAATTATTGATTCCAGCTATACGATTAGCATTAGTAATAAGCATCAACGAATAAATACCTTTATAAGCTTCACCATTAATTTTATAGGTTAAATTATACATAGGAATTTTTCTAAAACATGATTTAGCTCCTTCAATAATATAAGCCATATAACCAAATTTTTTCTTTAATTCTCTTGGTGTTGCATAAGGAATATCTAAGAATTTTCCAAAACCAGCAACATAAACAAATGGTTGATCGTTGATTAAGCAAATATCAATGTTATGAACTTCACCAGCTAATAATAGTTTTAAATTGATGATAGGATCTTTACCATATCCAAACATAACGCCAACATCATTACATGTTCCAACAGGAATATGTGCTAATAAAAATCTCTTTTTACGTTTAAAATTACCTGTAACAGCTTCATTAAAAGTTCCGTCCCCACCAGCTGATATAACTAAATCATAATCATCATTTAAATTTTCAATAATTTCAATAGCATGTTTATGATACTCAGTCTTAAAAAAATCTGTTTCATAATTATTATCTAAAAGAATATCTCTAAATTCATCTAAATGTCCTAACATTAACCCTTTCCCACTATTAGGATTATAAATAACTGCACATCTCTTCACATAATCACCAAAAATATTATAACACAAGATCAAAAAAAGAAGTATATACTTCTTAAATTGAATCAATATTTATGAATACTTTTTGTTTTCCATCAACATAAGCGGCTGCTTGGACAAGGGTTCTTATAGAGTTTGCAACAACTCCTCCTCTACCAATTACTCTAGCCATATCAGTTTCTGGAACCAAAACTAAAATTGTAATGGAACCATCTTCATTATCAATTTGTTTTACAGAAATCATGTCAGGATCTGCTACTAAACGTTTAACTAAATATTCAGTTAATACCACTAAATCTGCCATTATTTCTCACTCTTTGATTCGTGAAATTTTTTTAAGATTCCTGCTTTGCTTAACAAATTACGAACTGTATCAGTTGGAACAGCACCATTTCTTAACCATTTAAGAGCTAATTCTTCATCAATTTTAATTTCTGCTGGATCTTTAATTGAATTATAAGTTCCTACAGTCTCAATGAAACGTCCATCTCTTGGTGAACGTGAATCAGCTGCTACGATACGATAAAATGGTTGTTTTTTAGCTCCCATTCTTTTTAATCTTAATTTTACTGCCATATTATTCCTCCGTTCTTTCTGTATTAATATTACCATAAAGATAAACTGGTGTCAACATATTTTTGTTTACACCAAATAAAAAAAGACTATTTTTCTTCTTTTAAATAATCTTCTTTTACATTTTCGTCTATTTCCTTGGAAATGTTTTCATCCATTTCTTCATCTATTTCATCCCATGGATCTTCTTCGTCTTCAATCGCGATCTTCATTTTAGTTTCACCAACAATTTCAACGCCAAGTTCTTTTTCAACATTAAAGTTAATTTTATTACCTTCAATATCAACTTTAACACAATTAGGTTGTTTCAAAGTTCTAACTATTATATCGGTATCACTTGATAAATCTGCATTTTCACGAATTTTTACATTGAAAATATCATTATATTCAATTTTTTTATTTACGACCATTGTCTTAGAATCATTATCATATGAATACCAAATATTAACATCGTATGATCCATCTACACCGATTTTGTCACCGCTTTTGAAACCTTTAAATTTATGATTAATAACCCAGCAGCCCAAAACAGTTGTTGGTGTTGTTTCAACTTCTACTGAATAATTATCACGAAAGAATTTTTTACCTTTACCTATGACCGCTTTTGTTACTATTTCTTTATATGATGCCATATTTTCACCTCTCACTTTAATGTATGCAAGAATAAAAAAAAGTAGACGAATTTTTTACGTCTACTTCATTTTTATAAAATTATCGCGAAGAATGATAATATTACAATATTTACTAAAGCTATCAATAACACTAATTTGAAAGCCCATTTAAACCAAGTTGAATATTCAACTTTAGCTAGTGCTAAACCACCCATAATAGCTCCACAAGTTGGTGTTATTAAATTTACAAGACCATTAGCCGAAACAATAGTCATTATAGCAACTTCAGTACTATAACCTAAATGAGCAGCTAAAGGACCAATAATTGGAGTTGACAATGTTGCTAATCCTGAAGATGATGGCACTAAAATAGAAAGAACAATATGCAAAATATAGTTTAATGGAACAAAAATTATTTCTGGAAGTGTTGACAATACTTTAATAGCACTATAGATAATATAATTATCTAAATATGTTTGAGCCATTAATACGCTTGCTCCACGAGCAACAGCGATTACTAAAACAACTCCTACCATATCATCTGCACCATCAACAATTGTATCTACTAATGTTTTTTCGCCCATTTTGTTAACAATACCAATTATAATGGCCATTATTAAAAACCATAAAGCAGCTTCGTTAAACCACCAATTTCCTAATGATTCACCAGTAAGCCAACCTGTGAAACCATCAAAAAATTTGATTCCAAATTCACCCCAAGGAATAAAGCCTATGATCATAATCAAAAATGTTAAGCCAAACAATAATAAAGTTACTTCTTGTTTAGAAGTTAATTTAACTTTTTCTTGAACTTTTTCAGCATATTTGCCATATTTCTTTTCAGCAGCTGCTTGTTCTCTTAAAGATAAGAATGTTGAACCTTTATCTTTTTTGACTTTTTTAGCATATTTAAGAACAAACCAACAAGATATAGCATATGTTGTAAGCCATAAAATAACAGCGATTAAAAGTATAATACCTTGATTAGTTTTAATACCTTCAGGTAAAGCACTTATAGCTACACCTGTTGCAAAAGGGTTAATTGTTGAGCCTAAAACTCCTGATCCCGCTCCGAGCAAAATAACAGCTGAACCAACTAAGGGATCCATCCCAGCAGCAAACATCGTTGCAGCAAGTAAAGCATAAAATCCAACGGTTTCTTCTAACATACCATAAGTGGTTCCACAGATAGAAAAAACAAACATTAAAATAGGAATTAATAATAATTCACGTCCTTTAAGTTTTTGAACTAGAACTCTAATTCCGGTTTCTAAAGCTCCTGTCTTATTAATTACTGCTAGTAAACCTCCCAAGATCATAATAAATATACCTACATCAATTGCATCAGCAAAGCCCAAAATTGGAGCTTTCAATATTTGCGACAAAGTTGCACCTACTGTTCCACTTCCATTAACAATAGTTTTGCCATCAAATTGAGCATCAGGAAGAATATGTGACAAAATTCCTAATCCAAAGATTAGAATTAATATTATCGTATACGACGATAACATTATTTTTGACTTTTTCTTAGCCATTTTTTACCTCCACTTAATTATTGTACCAGTTTTTCCTTCGATCGCTTCTTTTGCATGATCTAATGAACTAATAATTGCTTTTTTAGAGGAGTTTTTTACAAATTCTAAACAGGCTTCAACTTTAGGCAACATGCTTCCCTTTGCAAATTCTCCAGCTTGCATATATTTTAAGGCAGCAGCATAGTTCATTTCTGTTAGTGCAATCTTTGATGATGTTTTAAAATTTAAATATACCTTATCTACTGCAGTTAAAATTAAAAGCACATCAGCATTAATATTACGAGCAAGTAAGGCAGCTGTTTTATCCTTATCAATTACTGCTGAAACACCTTCAAGCGTGTTTCTTTTAACTATAACAGGAACACCGCCACCACCACAAGCAATTACTACATTACCATCATCAACAAGTGATTTGATCGTTTTTTCTTCAATAATTTTTATTGGTTTAGGAGATGGTACTACTCTCCTATATCCACGTCCAGCATCTTCAACAAAAGTAAAACCATTAATTCTTTTTTGCCTCATAGCTTCTTTTTTACTATAAAACATTCCAATTGGCTTAGTTGGATTTGCGAATGCTTCATCTCTTGCATCGACCTGAACTTGTGTTATTACGGTTACACAATTTTTAGCAATTTTTCTTTTGTTTAATTCATTTTGTAATGCTTGCTCTAATTGATAACCAATATAACCTTGACTCATACTACCACATTCAGGAAAAGGCATTATAGGTGTCTTAACTGTTCCACTTGCTGCATAATCCATAGCTAAGACTATTTGCCCTACTTGTGGTCCATTTCCGTGAGTAATAACAACTTTATTACCACTTTCTATTAAACTAACTATTATTTTAGCAACTGATTTTAATTTTGATAATTGTTCACTAGGAGAAGAACCTAAAGCGTTCCCTCCTAGTGCAATGACAATTTTACTCATTTTTATCAGTCATCGTTGCATAAACAACAGCTTTTATTGTATGCAAGCGATTTTCTGCTTCATCAAAAACTTTTGATGCTTTTGATAAAAATACTTTATCAGTTACTTCCATTTCTTTTAAACCAAATTTTTCATAAATTTCTTTACCTATAGTTGTATTTAAATCATGAAATGATGGTAAACAATGTAAGAAAATAGCATTTTTTAAAGCATTATGCATAATATTCTCATTTACTTGATACGGTTTTAATAATTTAATTCTTTCTTCCCATATTTCTGCTGGTTCCCCCATTGAAACCCATACATCAGTATAAATGGCATGAGCATCACGAGAAGCCTCCATAGGATCTTCACTCATAGTAATAGTTGCTCCCGTTGTTGCAGCTATTGCTTGACACTTTTCGATTAATTCTTGATTAGGCCATAAATCTTTAGGTGCACAAGCTACAAAATGCATTCCCATTTTAGCTGAAACAACCATTAAGGAATTAGCAACATTATTACGGGCATCACCCATAAATACAAGTTTTATTCCTTTTAAAAAGCCAAAATTTTCTTCTATTGTTAAAATATCTGCCAACATTTGAGTTGGATGAAACTCGGTAGTCAAACCATTCCAAACAGGAACACCAGCATATTTAGCAAGATCTTCAACTATTTTTTGCTCAAAACCACGATATTCAATACCATCATACATACGTCCTAAAACTTTGGCAGTATCTTCAATACTTTCCTTTTTCCCCATTTGGGATGCTGCCGGATCTAAATATGTTACGCCCATACCCAAATCTAAACCAGCTACTTCAAAAGCACAACGGGTACGAGTTGAAGTTTTTTCAAATAACAAAACAATATTTTTTCCTTCTAAATAACGATGCGGAATTCCAAGTCTTTTTTTATTTTTAAAGTCTTTAGCTAAATCTAATAAATAACGAATTTCTTCTGGTGTATAATCTAGTAAAGTTAAAAAGTTTCTTTTGCTTAAATTCATTTTAAATCCTCCCTAATTAAAGGCATACTCATACATCTTGGACCACCACGACCACGTGATAGTTCTGCACTATGCATTTCATAAACAGTTAACCCATGTTCTCTTAAGATATTATTAGTGATATTATTACGATTATAAACGACAACAACCCCGGGAGCGATACACAAAGTATTAGTACCATCATTCCATTGTTCGCGTTCAGAAGAAATCTTTTCACCACCAGCGCAAGGAATTAATGTTATTTTACGTTTTAAATAACGCTCTAATATCTCATCTAAAGAACTTTTAACCTCTTTTACATTTAAATCTTCATCACTATCAGGAATATCACCTTCAGTAATTTCAAAAACTTGAAGCGTTTCCATTATTCCAGGATGGAAAGTAAATTTATCATAATCGATTTGTGTGAAAACAGTATCTAAATGCATAAAAGCTCGAGAAACCGGTATATTAAAAGCTAATATAGTATCAATTTGACTATTTTCGTTTTTAAAAATATTTTTAGCAAGCTCATCAATAGCTCCAGCTTCGGTTCTTTGTGAAATACCTACTGCTAATATATGTTCATTTAAATTTAAAACGTCGCCACCTTCTATATGATAAGGTAAATAACGATCGTAATATTTTTCAACTTTTCCTTTAAAGTCAGGATGATAATTAAAAATATATTCAGCATAAATTGTTTCACGACTACGAGTAACCGAGTACATTTTATTTAAAATTATGCCATTTCCTGCACTAGCGAAAGGATCACGCGTGAAATATAAGTTAGGCATCGGATCAGCTAAAAAGTTTGATTCTTCACTTACTAAATCAACTAATGATTGTTCAACTTCTCTTTTTTCACGAGGTATTTCCCCAACTTTAATACCTTCCATTGTTTTTAAAACTAATTCTTTTTTATCATTAAAACTTTTCAAATATTCAAAAACTAAATTTTTATATTTAGGTGTTTTAATACCTGCTTCTAAAATAAATTGACGAATAAATTTATCTTCAATATTACCATTTATTTTTAAAACATCTGCCATAAGATCTTCTAAATAGACGACCTCAACACCATTTTCTCTCAAAATACTGACAAATTCATCATGTTCTTTCTGAGCATCAGGTAAAAATGGAATATCATCAAATAATAATCTTCCTAAAGTATCTGGAGTTAAGTTCAATAATTCAACTCCAGGTCTGTGCAATAATACCTTTTTTAAAGGACCTATTTCACTTTTTACGTTTATCGCGTTCATATTTCCTCCTTTTATTCTTATAAATATATAATAGCAAATTTTTAAATTTTTTTCAATTATTCATTAACTTTTTGTAGAAAATCTCTAGTCTTTAAATTATCTTTAGCAAAAGCTTCTTCAATACTACCAAAAAAAGCTATTTTACCAGATTCAATATATAAAAGTTTATTACAACATTTATGAACAAAAGCAATTTCATGAGAGACTATTATAAAAGTCATTCCTGATTCAGCTATTTCATTTATTAAATCTAAAACATCATTAACCATTGAAGGATCTAAAGCACTTGTTGGTTCATCAAAAAGCAACAAATCAGGGTTCATAATCAAAGCTCGCGCAATAGCAACTCTTTGTTGTTCGCCTCCAGATAACTCATGCGGATAATTATCTTTTTTCCTTTTAAGCCCAATTGCATTTAAAAGTTTTAATGCCTTTTTAATAGCTAAGTTTTTATCCATAATTTTTAAAGTTACAGGAGCTAGAATTATATTTTCTAAAACTGTTAAATTATTAAATAAATTAAATTGTTGAAATACCATGCCCATTTTTTCACGAATAGGTGAAAGATCTTTAAGTTTTGTTATATTAGTTTTATGAAAATAAATATCACCAGAATTAGGTTTTTCTAATAAATTCAAACAACGAAGAAGGGTTGATTTTCCACATCCAGAAGCACCTACTATTGCAATTTTATCGCCAGGTTCAACTTTGAAGGAAATTCCTTTTAATACTTGATTACTGCCGTAACTCTTTTTTAAATTCTTAACTTCGAGCATTTTTAAGTTTCCTTTCCAACTTCGTTATTAGTTTTGATAATCCTATAGTCATTGTCAAATAAATAATAGCAATTATAAGTAATGGGAAAAAATAATCATAGGTTCTAGATGCAATAATATCTGAAGCCTTAGTAAGTTCAACTACACCAATATACGCCCCAACACTAGTTTCTTTTAAAAGAGTTATAAATTCGTTACCTAAAGCTGGTAAAACATTTTTAATAGCTTGAGGTAAAACAATGTGTTGCATTATTTGGGCATACTTTAAACCTAAAGAATAACCAGCTTCACTCTGCCCTTTAGGTATGGAATTAATACCTGCACGAATAATTTCGGATACATATGCTCCAGAATTAATTCCAAAAGCAATTATACTTACAATAATAATATCTATATTAACACTTTTAAATATGACATAGTAAATTATCATTAATTGCAATATAACAGGAGTTCCTCTTATAATACTCACATATAAATTACAAAGATGATTTAATAATTTAAACTTTTGATTTTGATCATAATTATTTCTTATTAAAGAAACAATTGTTCCAATTATTACCCCAATTATAACTGCAAAAAACGCAATTATAATGGTATTAAATAAGCCTTCTAAAATGTATTTATAACGATTATCATAAATAACTGTTTTATAAAATAGATCACCGATATTCTGAAAAAACTTCATATTTCACCTCTAAGAGCTATGTTTTATTATATAACTATCAATTTTACCTTGTTCACTTAATTCTTTTAAGACTTCATTTATAACTTCTAACAATTCTTTGTTACCTTTTTTAACAATCATTCCATAACTATCACTTGTTAACCATCCATCTAAAATAACTAAGGATGGATTATTTTTTAATATTTCTTTAGCAGGTAACTCATCCATAACAACAGCTTCACACTTGCTACTCTTTAAATCTTCAATTGCTGCTAAATACTTTTTTTCACGAACTAGTTCTACTAAAGGAAAATTCTTAGTCAAATAACTATCTGCGATTGTTCCTAATTGAACAGCTATTTTTTGATCTTTGATATCACTTATTTTTTTAATATTTCCGTCTTTTTTTACTATTACAACTTGATTAGATGTTGTATAGTTAATAGAAAAATCAACTTCTAATGCACGTTCAGCATTATAACTTATACCCGCTGCTCCAATATCAGCTTTACCGCTTTTTACTTCATTAATAATAGAATCAAAAGCAACATCTTTAATTACCAATTCTTTATTCAATTTTTTAGCAATCTCTCTTGCAATATCAATATCTACTCCTACTATTTCTCCTGCTTCATAATATTCATAAGGGGCAAACCCAGCTTCGGTTGCTACTATCAATTGTTTATCATTTTTACCACAAGCTGTCAAAAATACTAATAAAAACAAAATTACTACTCTCTTCATATGTTCCTCCTATTTTAAATTATAACATATAAAAAGCTAATAATTTCTATTAGCTTCATATTTTTACAATTTTTTTATTTATTATTAGGTATCAAAAAAGAGATGTAATAATCGCTTACGAATATAATTGCACTATACTGTAACTTTACATCTCACAAGATATTATTATATATTTTTTTCGTCATTTGTCAAATTGACTTCAACTAGTTCCCCGTCCAAGCTCCAAGTTTTAACATCAGTTATCTTGACATTTACTATTTTTCCTAAGTATTCTTTAGGTGCTTTAACATTAACTAATTTCATAGTATCCGTATATCCAGATAAGTATTCAGCATTTTTTTCACTGACATTTTCTAGTAAAACAGGAACTATTTTATCTAAATATTTTAAGTTATTTTCTTTAGAATATTTATTTACTACTTCATTTAATCTTTGTAACCTAGTTTCTTTTTCTTCTAAAGTAACATTATCTACCATTTTAGCAGCTGGTGTTCCAACGCGTGGAGAAAAAATAAAGGTAAAAGCTGAATCATATTTACAATAATCAACAACATCTAAAGTTTCCTTAAAATCTTCTTCAGTTTCATTTGGGAAACCAACAATTATGTCAGTTGTAATACTAACATTTTTAACTTTAGCTTTTAATTTATCAAATAATTCTAAATATGATGCTTTAGTATATTTACGTCCCATAAGTTTTAAAATACGATCAGAACCGCTTTGAAGTGGCAAATGAATGTAAGGCATAATATTAGGATATTTAGCAATAACATCAATCATTTCGTCATTAAAATCCCAAGGATGACTGGTAACAAAGCGAATACGATTAATACCAATTTTAGCAACATCTTCAAGTAAATTGGCCATACTATAGTTTATATCTAAATCTTTACCATAAGCATTAACATTTTGACCTAACAAAGTTACTTCTTGATAATTATCTTCTTTTAACTTCTTTACTTCATTTAAAATATCTTCTGGCATTCTACTTCTTTGACGGCCTCTCGTATATGGAACAATGCAATAAGTACAGAATTTATCACACCCATACATAATATTTACCCAAGCTTTATATTTACTATCTCTTCTAACCGGCATATTTTCAACTAAATTACCTTCAATACTATATACTTCAATTTCTTGAGCATGTTTAAGTAAAGATTTATTTAAAATACTTGGTAATTCATGAATATTATGAGTACCAAAGATAATGTCAACAAATTTGTATTTAGAACTTAATTCTTCAACAACACTTTCTTCTTGAGCCATACAACCACATAAACCAATTATTAAATTAGGATTTTCTTCTTTTTGATGTTTTAATCTACCCAAAAGACCAAATACTTTATTATGAGCATTTTCACGAATAGCACAAGTATTTAAAATAACTAAATCGGCTTTTTCATAATCTTCCTCTTCAGTAAAACTCATTTCTTCTAACATCGCTTTAATGTTTTCACTATCATGTTCATTCATCTGACAACCATAAGTTTTAACTGTATATTTAAGCCCATTTCCGATATTTTTATATTTAGGATCGGTTTTATATTCTTCTTTTATAATAGCTTTTCTATCTCTCTTTTTAGCTTCAAACATATTAGGTTTTTGCATTTAAATCACTTCTTTTCTTAAAGATAATATCATATTTCTTAAAGATTAGCAATAGAACATAATTAAAAGAAAATTTAATAAATAAATTCTTTTAATATTTTTAATTAATAAAAAAATACCCGAAGGTATTTTTATATTTCTTGCATTACAACTAAAATCATAGGACGGCATTCTGTTTCTTGGTAAAAATATTTACCCAAGCGATCACGAATACCATTTTTAACTTTAGTATAATCTATATAATTATTTTTACGATTTTCAGCAATAATTTCAGAAGAAATACGAATACTTTCTTTGATCATTTCCGTACTATCTTTAACATAAATAAAGCCACGAGTCAATATTTCTGGACCTGCTACTATATCTTTAGTTTGCTTATCAATGGTTGCAATTACGACAACTACACCACTTTCACCTAAAATTTCACGATCCTTAATGACAGCTTCACCGATATCACCAATGGTTTTACCATCGATTAAAATTGAATCAGTTTTAACCTTTTCTTCAGTATCAGCTAAAACACCATTATTAAATGTCACTACTTGACCATTTAACTTAACTAAAATATTTTCTTCTGGAATTCCTTTTTTTCTTGCTAAATCCGCATTCATAACTAAATGACGATATTCTCCAGCAACTGGCATATAATATTTAGGATTAACTAAATCTAACATTAATAATATGTCTTCACTAGAAGCGTGATGACTAAGTTTTTTATTAGAAATTATAATCATATTAGCGTCAGTTTTGGCTATTTCATCATACATATGAGCAGCACTTTTCTCCATACCATCATAAACGCGCGAAGCCAGTAAAATAGTATCAGTTTCATTTAATTTGACAAAGCGATCATAACCTTTAACAATTCTTGTCAAATTAGAAAAAGGTTTTTCACGTTCATCAGATATTATAATAACAGTATTAGGATCTGTAGCATTATGAATATCAACGATACGCTTTAAATCAAAATCGATATAACCCATAGCAATCGATTTTAAAATCGTTTTTTCTAAGGTTTTACCCATAATAATTACTTTACGATCCGTATTTTTTACTTCATTTAATAATTCTTGAATTCTAAATAATTGTGTTTGAAAAACGTTAAAAAGAATTCTTCCATCAGCTTTATTAATTACTTCATTAACAATATCACTAATTCGATGGTTAGGTGAAGTATATCCCGATTTATCAGCATATATAGATTCACCTAATAAGCACAAAACTCCTTGTTTACCTACATAAGCTATTTTACCTACATCAGTCTTATAATGATTAGTCATTGTAGGATCAAAAATATAGTTTCCAGTATAGAATATAACACCATCAGGTGTATATAAAGCATATGCAACAGCATCAGGAACAGAATGGGTTACCGCAATTGGGAAAATACTACATTTACCAAAAGATATTTTATGGTGAGCTTCAATTTGATGTAAGTTATCACTTTTCAAATTTTCTTCTTCTAATTCCCTTTTAATTATTTCTAAAGTAAAAGGGGTTGCATAAATAGGTATATTGGGTAAATCAACCATTATATCGGCGATTGCTCCCATTTGTTCATCATGACCATGTGATATAAATAAACCTTTAATACGTTTTTTATTATCTTTTATGTAATCATAATTAGGAATTATATAATCAACGCCTAACATATTATCACTAGAATACTTTAATCCCGCATCAAAAATAAAAAGATCTTTATCAACTTCAACACAATACATGTTTTTGCCAATTTCATTTAAGCCACCTAAAGCAAAAATTTTAATTTTACTCATAAATTCCTCCTTTCTTTTTTACTTTAACCATTATAGCAAAAAAACATTAAAAAAAAAAGATCTTTAAAAGATCTTAAAATATTTTTGCTAAAATTCCAAAGGAAATAAGCCACATAATAATAGTTGCTCCTAAAACTCCTAAAATGCAAGCTGGAACGGATATCTTTTTTGGGACATTAAATACTGATGCTACTAAACATCCCGTCCATGCCCCAGTTCCTGGTAAAGGAATAGCAACTAATAAAAGCAATCCCCAAAATTGGTATTTGGCAATTTTTTCTTTATTTTTATTAGCTTTTTCTTCTAACCAATTAACAAACTTAGCAAATTTTTGATGTTTTTTCATCCAACCAAATATAGGATTTAATAAAAATATTAAAAATGGTATTGGTAAAACATTACCTATAAAGCTTATAATTAAACTTAAATATGGATCCATATTTAATAAACTTGCAACAATCATTCCACCTCTTACTTCAAGAATTGGCATCATTGAAACAATAAAAACAATTAATTCTTTACTGAAATGCAAATTAGTAAATAAATTAGTAAAAAAACTAGCTAAACTTTCAGCCATATAACATCCCTCACTTTTATAATTATACAATACTTAATAATAATTACAAATAAATTTTATAAAGTTTTACTTTATTTTACTAAAAAAAGGCTAAAAGCCTTTAAAATAATTCACTTTTAATGTTAGGATTTTTAAGAGCATATATTAAAACATCAATTTCTTCTTTAGTATTATAAAATGCTAAACTAGCACGACAAGTATTTTTTATATTGATTTCATTTTTTAACATTTTAGCACAATGGTTTCCAGCTCTAACACAAATATTATATTTGTTTAAATAAATAGCTAAATCTTGAGCAAAAATATCTTTATAATTAAAAGCAACAATAGCACTTTCACTATATTCGTTATATATTTCTATTTCTGGAATTTCTTTTAATCTTGTAATTAAATAATTTCTTAATTCCGATTCATACTTCTCGATGTTTTTAATGCCAATTTTTTCATAAAAATCGATAATTGCTCCCGTACCAATTACACCAGCAATATTGGCTGTTCCTGCTTCTAATAAAGTAGGCATTTCGTCATAAACTCTAGTGCCATCTAATTCAAAAGTTGCGTTCATCCCTCCACCAAATACTGTTGGTTTTATTTTTTTTAAATATTTATCATTAACATATAAGACTCCTACTCCAGTTGGCCCCCCCATTTTATGAACTGAAAAAGCTAAAAAATCAGGATCCATTAATTCAACATCAGTTTTAATATGACTTATACTTTGAGCAGCATCAACTAGAACCATTATATTTAAAGAATGGGCATATTTAATAATGGCATTTATCGGGCGAACATCACCAATTACATTAGTAATAGAAGCTAAACTAATAACCTTAGTATTAGGTGTTATTGCTGCTTTAACATTTTCTAAAGTTACTTTGTGATCAGGGGTTAAAGTAATATATTTAACTTTAGCTTTAATGCTATCAGCAAGTTCAAACCAAGGTAAAACATTGGAAGCATGTTCTGAAACTGTTATTAAAATTTCATCATTTTCATGTAATTGATATTTGAAGAAACCAAAAACAGCTTTATTAATTGAATCTGTAGTGCCAGAAGTAAATACAATATTTCTTCTAGATTTAGCATTAATAAATTTTCTTATCTTTTCTCTTGTTCCTTCATACATTGTATCTACTTTTAAACTCAAATTATAATCACCACGATGGACATTAGCACTATATTTTAAATAATATTCATCGGTTGCATCCACAATACATTTAGGTTTTAAAGCTGTTGCACCAGAATCAAAATAAATAACTCCACTTTTTAATATTGGAAAATCATCACGATTCATTTTTTCACCTCCAATACTCATCTAAATATTTAATAATTTCTTCTTTTATTTCTTCATTTATTAGATTACTAAGAACTAATCCGGTACTTAGTAAACGAATACTATCTTCTTCACTTATTCCTCTACTCATTAAATAAAAAATATCATCATAACTAAATTTGCCAATTAAAGCATTGTGTTCAGCAACGACATCATATTCGTCAATCAATAAATTAGGATCAATCTGATTTTTTAAATTATTTAAGCTAACAATTTGATTGTTTTGATTTAATACTGATCCCTTTTTGCCTTTTTCAACAACACCTGTGACATTAAAAACAATATTTCCTTTTAAAGCAACTCCTAAGTTATTTAAAGTACTTATAGCATTTAAACCATCATGATAAACATAAATATCATATTTTTCAGTAGTTGTTGCTAATGTTCGTAGATTAAATTCTATTTGAGCACTTTCATTTAAGCTAATAATATCAACTTCACGCATGTTTAAAGAATTATTTAATCGATATAAATATAATTTACTATTATTTTTTAAACTATAATTATATTGAACTTTTGCTTTTTCGGTTGCTCTTATTTCATATAAATTAACAGAAACACCATCTTTTAAAACGTATTCAATGTTTAATTTAGACTCTAAACCACTATAAATAATTTTTAAATCAGTTGATCGATTAAAAACAATTTTCAAATTTATTACATTAGTACCCGTATGTTTTACTTCGATATCGCTTGTAATATTTTTGATTATTTCATTGTTTTTCACTTCTATTGTATTCATTTTTTTAACCTTGAACTACTTCAGTAGTCTTGCTTTCTTTAAAATAATCATAACCTTTTTCTTCTATTAGCTTAACAAGAGAGGCATCGCCACTTTTTACAATTTTTCCATCCATAATAACATGAACAAATTGAGGACGAATATAATCTAATAATCTTTCATAATGAGTTATTACTAAAATAGCAGGATTATACTTTTGATAATAATCCATAACACTTTCACCAACAACTTTTAAAGCATCAACATCTAAGCCTGAATCAATTTCATCAAGTAAAATCGTGTTAGGTTTTAACATATACATTTGAAGTATTTCATTCTTTTTCTTTTCGCCACCAGAAAAGCCACGATTGACACTACGATGAATCATTTCCCTACTTATTTTTAACTGATCAGTTGTTTGATTTAATTCTTTAATAAATGGCATTAAACTAAATTGATCACCCATTTTAGCATGAAGAGCTGTTCTTAAAAAATCAGCATTTGTAACGCCATCTAATTCTAAAGGATTTTGCATCCCTAAAAATATACCTAGATGAGCTCTTTCATCTACTTCTAATTTAGAAATGTCAACCCCATCGAAAAGAATTTGACCACTAATAATTTGATAATTTTTATCACCCATTATTACTTTTGTTAAAGTTGATTTCCCAACGCCATTAGGTCCCATAATAGTATGAATTTCGCCACTTTTTATCGTTAAATTAAAGTCTTTTAATATTTTTTTATCATTAACACTTACATAAAGATTTTTTATCTCTAAAATATGCATGTAATCATCTCCAAGAAATATTTTAGCATTTTTTTGATCTTTAAACAACAAAAAAACTAATAAATTTATATTAGTTTTAAAGCCATTCATCAATTAAATAAGGATTTAATTCAAACTCGTCAATAATGCTATTTAAATCGCGTCCTAAAGCAGTTTGAGTTTTTACATATTCGTCTATTTCATAATCATCACGAAGTAAAATAAAAGGATCAGCTTCAATAAAATAATTTAAGTATGTAATTTTATAATTTAAAACTTTTTTGAATAAATCTAAAACATCTTCAATATTTCGAGATAAATAAAGAGGACATGATATAAATATTTCTTTTATTTGATCTTCTTTCAAATTAATTTGTTTTAAAATATCTATATGTTTTTTTACTTCATCGACACTTAATTCCTTTATTTCTGGATTTACTTCTAACATATATTCTAATTCATTATCAGGAATATTTAATTTATAAAGTTCTTCCATTTTGACATCCTTTCCTAATAAATTGTAACTTATTAATCTTTCTTTTTCAAGATCAATTGTTTACCTTTTAAGGTTTCTTCATTAGTAAAACCAAATTTTCTTACAAAATCTTTTTGACAGGCAAAGAGATTTTTAGGAACAACTTCTATAGGAACATTTAAATTATTAAGTAATTCAAATCTAGCTAAAGTTAATTCGGTACTTTGCATTAATCTTTTTGGTACACTACTTATTAAATCAATAACTCCATTTTTCTTATAAATATCCATTTTTTCAAGAAGATAACCAACTGAAAAATTAAATATTTGAGGAAAATCTAAAATTATTCTTTTAGTTTCTTCTTCACTAAAAAAGTTATTTAAAATAGCAATTTTAGCTATAATTGTTTCTTTACTATTACTAAATAATGTTGGCGCTGTTGCTAACATATTTACAACTTCTTTATGCGTAAATCCTATTTTTTCTAAATCTTGCATTTTTGTTTTAATATTATCTAAGCTATAAGCTAAAATATTAGGTAGATTAGCTATAATCTTAGTTATTTGGTTTTTATTAAAACCTAATGCTTCTAAATCTATTATTCTTTCTTTAAAAACGTCCATTTTTCTTGAAAAAATTGCTGGAGCAAAAGAAGCCATTTTAATAACTTTTTCTTTAGGAATTCCAAGTTTAACAAATTCATCAATTTTATTACTTATATTGCTAAAACTATATTTTAATACATTAGGTTCTTTATAGATCATACGAATAACTTTAGAAGATTCAAAACCAAGAGTTTCAAATTCTTCAAGGCGTTTATTCATAGAAGTAACACTAACATTTAATAATTGAGGAGCTCTTTTAATCATCAATGTTAATCGTGATTCAGGGAAACCTAAAGATAATAAATTATGATAGCGTTCAGCTAAAGAACTAGTTGTATAAGCAAAAAGTGGAGGGTTTTCTAAAGTAATTCTAATAATATCTTGTTTCGTAAACTTTAACTCTTCTAAGAATAATATTATGATTTCCATTTTTTTCAACAATGTTTCTTCTTTATAATCTTTTAAAACATAATTATTTTTAATTATTTCATAAGCTTTTGAAGGATAACCATAATTTTTTAAAAATTCTTGCATTTTATCACCTGTTGATATTATATTTTTTTTACTACTTTTGTCAAATTAAAAAGAAGACTATTTTTCTTCAATACTAAAGTCTTCTGTTTCATTATTTTCTAAAACTATTTTGCTAATTTCTTGTTCAACATTTTTTAGTTCTTGATCACATTCTTTTACAAGTTTCATAGCTTCTGTATATTTTGCAATTGAAGTATCTAAATCAATTTCACCTTTTTCAAGTTCATTTACAATACTTTCTAATTCTTGCATTTTTTCTTCAAACTTCTTTGTTTTCATTTACTCACCTATTTCTTTAATATTTGCTTTAACAGTTCCTTCTTTAAACTTAATTGTTATTATATCATCTACTTTAAGATCTTTAATGTTTCTAACTACTTTATCATTTTTATAAGTTAAAGTATAACCACGTTTTAATACTGATAAAGGATTTAATAGTTCTAAAGAAGTAATTATTTTATCTAATTTTAAACTCTTTTTCTTATATAATTCTTCAGGATGATTTAAAATATAACTCTTCTTTAAATGATCTAGTTTTAAATTATAATTAGTTATTTTGTAATAAATAAGAGTTTTAATTTTCTCTAATAAATTATCAACAACCTGTTTTTTATTTTCATACATAATCACTGGATTATTTAAAATATAATTTGATTTAATATTTTCTAAAGCAATTTTTAAAACATTAACTTTGGATAAAAGAGCTTCATTTAAGCGAATTTTTAAATGATTTAATTCATTTATAACATCAGTTCTATTAACAACTGCCATTTCAGCAGCACCTGTTGGAGTTGGAGCTCTTAAATCGGCTACAAAGTCAGCAATTGTAAAGTCGACCTCATGTCCTACAGCGCTGATTATCGGAGTCTTAGCTTCATATATAGCTCGGGCAACTATTTCTTCATTAAAAGCCCATAAGTCTTCAATCGAGCCACCACCACGCCCAAGAATAATTAAATCAACACCAAAATTATCAGCTTGTTTTAATTTTTTAACAATATCAGGAGCAGCATTTTCACCTTGAACTAAAGCTGGAAATAAATAAGTTTCTGTTAATGGAAATCTTCTTTTAATGGTTGATAAAATATCTCTTATAGCGGCCCCAGTTGGAGCTGTTATAATACCAATTCTAGAAGGCATTTTAGGAATTTTTTTCTTTTTGCTTTGATCAAATAAACCTTCTTTAGCAAGTTCCGCTTTTAATTTTTCATACTGAACATAAAGATTTCCAACGCCATCTTCTTGCATATCATCAACATAAATTTGATAATTACCCGTTTGTTCATAAATACTTACTCTACCAACAACTAAAACATTAGTTCCTTCAACTGGTTTAAAAGTTAAACGTCTAGCATTAGTACTAAACATAATAGCATTTATTTTACTATTTTCATCTTTAAGTGAAAAATATAAATGTCCAGTTGAATGAATTTTTAAATTAGATATTTCACCTTTTAAAAATATTTGCCTTAAATTATCATCAGAATCAAATTTATATTTTAAATATCTTGTTAAAGCACTGATGCTTAGATATTTATCATTGTTCATCTTTTTCCTCGTGATATACTTTATCTAAAACACTATTGATCATACCTTTAACGGCATCATCACTATAAAGTTTGGCTAGTTCAACAGCTTCATTAATGGCTACAACTGCTGGTGTATCTGTATACATTAATTCATAAATTCCTAAACGAATTATTGCTTGATCAGTATTTCCTAAGCGATCTAAAGACCAATTTTTTAAATATTTATTAGCGTATTCATCGATTTGCTTACGATTAGTTATAACACCATAAACGGTTTCCTTAACAAAATCATTATCAATTTCTAAAATATTTTTAATTAAATCATTTACATCATATGTTATTTTGTTTTGTTCACAAATACTTATTTGATATAAAATCGTCATTATTTTTTTTCGTAATTCACTTCTATTTAATTCCATATTTACCTCCTAAATAAATATTACATATATGTAATATAATAGAAAAATTATTAAAAATGTTATTCCATCTTTGAAAGTTATTTTTTCTTTTTGTGCAAATAGCAATAATAATATTACACTTATATTCATAATAATTAAATCTAAATAACTAAATGTTATATTAGAAATACTACCAAATAATAAAACTGGCAAAGCAATTACGAGTCCAATATTCATAATGTTGCTACCAACAATATTACCAAGAGCTAATTCATACTCATTTTTTCTAGTAGCTGTCACTGATGTCACTAATTCTGGAAGTGATGTTCCAAAAGCAACGATTGTTAAAGAAATTAAACGTTCGCTTATTCCAAACTCTCGAGTTAAAGAAACAGTTGCATCAACAACAAAATTACTGCCAAATATAATACAAACAATTCCTATTATTGTAAAGATGATTGAATAAAAAATTTTATATTTTGGTTTTTCTTTAGTTTTTATTTTTTGACTTTTAGCTAATTTTACTAAATGGAAAATATAATAGATAAATAGAATACAAATTACTAAAGCATCTATTCTTGTAAAATTATTACTAATACTTTTATTAAATAAATTATCTGATAACAATAAACTAAATGCAATTGTTAAAATAAATAAATAAGGCAATTCTTTTCTTTTAGTAACTTCTTTGACTTTCAAAAAATGAAAAATTGAAGCTACTCCAAGTATTAATAAAATATTCATAATATTACTTCCAATAACATTACCTAAAACAATATCACCATTTCCACTTATTAGAGATCTAATTGATACAGCAAGTTCTGGAGCACTTGTACCAAAAGCAACAATTGTTAAACCAATTAACATTTTGGATATTTTCAAATTAGCTGCTAAAGAAGAAGCAGCATCAACAAATAGATCTGCTCCTTTTATTAAAGCTAGAAAGCCAACTACAAGTATTAATAGATCTTTCATATTTCACCTAAAAATTAAACATTATCAACGATGGTTTAAAAATCATAAGAATTCCTATAATTAGCATAATAATACCACCTATTAAATGAGAATATTTTGTATATTTAGTTGATATACCCGTTATTTTAAAAGTTGCCATAGCAATAATAAAAACAATTATATCATCAATCATAAAAAACAAAATATAAATTAAAATATAGATAATTCTTGCCAACATTGAAACATTATTCATAGCTAAAATTTGAGTAAAAATCAATGGTAAACCTGCTGAACAAGCCAGTTCAATGACATTAACAGAAATAGCTAAAGCTATAATTCCTAAAATAGCTGCTAAGAAAGCAAATTTCTTTTTATTTTCACTTTCTTCTTCTAAAGTTACAATTCTTTTAATTTTGCTAATTGTTTTCTTACGAGAATCATCGGTAGTAACCATACAACCATCATCTTTTTTCAAACTTTTAAAATAACTAATTAAATTAATCCCACCAGCAACTAATGCTATAGCTGCTATTATTAATTGTAACCATCTAACTGTAGTCAAATTTACCATAATATTTAACCAGGCAAACATGATCAAAGTATAAACTAAAGCACTGGTTACTATAAAAGTTAAACCAAGAATCCACATTTTTTTACGATCTTTCATATTAATTAGCATTGATAGTAAAAAAATAAGAACCCACATAGCACATGGATTAAATCCGTCTACTAAACCAATAACAACAGAAATAATTGGCAAGGAAAACTTTTTAGCATCAACTTTACCAATTATGGGTAAATCAAATTCACTTGAAGTATCTTTAGAATCACTCACTTCACAAGCAGGTACTTTTTTTAAATACACTCCTGTTTTATCACAATAATCATTTTGATCGTAATAATCAATGGTTTCTAAAATTTTACTTTTAGTAACACTACTAAAACCAGTAAATGTTTCAGAACCAATAATAGTAAAAGGAACTAAATTTTCTTTATTTTGAAATAGATCTCTAACTTCAGTAAGTATTTTTTGATTATCACTACTTTGACTAACTTCGTATTTATAAAGAGTTATTTCTCGTGTTTTAGATAATTCTTCTAAAAATTCAATCTCCGCTTGACAATGAATACATGATTCGTTATGAAATAAATAAATATTAATATTTTTGGCTTGAACAAATGAAAAACTAAAAAAGATTAATATAAATAATAATACTTTTTTCATAGAAACTCCTTTATTTTTAAAGATATTTCTTCATACTTTTTTTCACCACAAATTCTTAGTAATTCATGATCTCCATCATATAAAATAGCAACTGGTAAAGTATTGCCTATATTTAATTGTTTTACTTTATCTTCATCAAAGTCATAATCTAGTTCCTCCGAAACTAAATTATTTTCTTTAATTATTCTTTCGTATATAGGTCGCATAAGAATACACGCTGGACACCAGATAGCACTAACTCGCAATAATTTCATTTTTTCACCTCTTAATTATTATTCCTAGTAATTTAGATAATGATAATGCTTGAAATTCATTAACAGTCAATCCATTTAATGAATATTCATCAATCATTATATTATTAATTGAACAAGTACTTAGATCGATTAATTGCATATTAGTTTTTCTAATTTCAGCACCTTCTAAATTACAATTATCAAATAAAACTTTATTCAATTTAGTTTCATCAAAACCAATTTTGAACATTTTATCGTTTATAAATTTAACTTCTTTTAATGTAGCTAAACCAAAATTATTATAAGTATTATCCGAAGATAAAATTTCTACTTTCTTAAAACTAGATGAATCAAAATTACAACCTATCAATTTTGAATCTTTAATTTTAGTTCTTACAAAAGATGAATTTATAAAAGTAGAATTGGAAAAATCGGAATTAGTAAATTCACAATCGAAGAAGTAGCAATTAGTAAAATGAACATTATTAGCAATTAAATCTTTAAATAAACAATTATTAAATTCAATATTGTTAAACTCAGTAATATCGAAAAAATTATTAAATTCAAAATTGCTTAATGTTTCATCTAAATCTTCACTATTAAATATTCTCATTTTAAACTCAAATGCTCCTTAGCATTTTTTATTTCATTCACTAATATATCAATTTCTTCTTTTGTAGTTAAATAAGATAAACTAATTCTAACACTAGAACTTGCTTTTTCTAAATCATTAGTAAAGGCTAAAACTGTGCTTGAAACTTTTGATCCACTTGAACAAGCAGTTTGTGTTGAAATATAAATTTCTTTTTCTTCTAAGGCATGTTGAAAAGTTTCAGGTTTTATTCCTAGAACACTTATATTTAAAATGTGAGGTATTGTATATTCATTATTATTGATGGCAATCCCATCAATTTTTTTTAATGAAGCAACTAAATACTTATTTAAGTCTAATACATGTTGATATTTATCGTCAAAATTTTCGTTTATTAATCTTAAAGCTTTCGCAACAGAAGCAATCAAAGCAACAGCTGGTGTTCCACTACGATATTTAGTTGTACTTTTACCACCATGAATTAATGGTTCAAAATCAATATTTGGTTTCTTTAATAAAATACCAATTCCTTTTAAACCATAAAATTTGTGAGCAGCAAAAGAAACTAAATCAACATCTTTAAGATTTATAGAAACTTTCCCAATTGCTTGAGTAGCATCAACATGAAAGAATGTATTAGGATAATTTTTCATTAATAACGCTATTTCTTCAATTGGTTGTCTAATACCAATTTCACTAGCTACAGCACCAATTGTAACTAAAATGGTGTCATCAGTTATTAAACGTTTTAAATCATCTAGATCAACTAAACCATTAGGTAAAGTATTTACAAAATCTACTTTAAATCCTTGTTTTTGCAAATAATTTAAAGGTGCAATTATTGATGAGTGTTCAAACTTAGTAGTTATAATGTGTTTTCCCCTATTTTGATATCTCATGGCAATACCTTTAATTACAGTATTATTTGATTCTGATGCTCCACTTGTATAAATAACTTCATGATCAACATTAAGTATTTTTTTAATTTGATTAGTTGACGCATCAATTATTTTCTTACTTTCTAACCCTAATTTATGTAAAGAATTAGGATTGCCAATAAAATCAGTTGATACTTTTACAAAAGTATCTAATACTTCTTTATTAACCGGTGTAGTCGCCGAATAGTCTAAATATATCATTTTTATCACCTTTTATAATTATACATTATTTGCTTGATAAAAAAAAGATAATTGTCAAAAAAAGAAAGCAAATTAATGCTTTCTATTTTCCTATAGCCGTACGAGATTCTACTTTACTAGTACATGTGCCATATAATACTCCAGTCTGCCATGCACCATATTCACTACAATTGGTTGGTGTACATGTTCGAGTAAACTTTTGACACCATGTGCAATATCCTGCTCCACCACTAGGTAATGTACACCATTCGGCCCCGGTTGTAGCTAGGAAGTACTGAGTACCACCCCAAGATTCAGCCTCAGCTTTTGTTGTACCACAACTAGCTCCTTGATCAACATATTTACCACCATTAGCATGCCATGAACCAAAATTTGTGCTACAAGAAGCCTTACGATATTCCTTACGACTGTTAATAGTAACAGAACAACGATTAACTTTGTTGCTACTATCTTTAATCCAAGCGCTATAAACACCGGCTTCAGTTATAGTCTTGCTATTAGTTGAAGACCAATTAATACCATCCCAAGAATATGTGATACCACTAGTTGAAGAAGGCGTAATTGTAATAACTTTACTTGTATCATAACCATCAGAAGTAGTAACTTCACAAGTAGTGCTAGAAAGACCACTTTCTTCACAGTTAGTACAAATAGTATATGGATCACTACTAGTTCCAGAACCTAAGAATGTTGTTGTACCCTTTAGAGTTACAGAAGGATAAACAGCTGATTCATCATATGAGATCTTGTTTTGTAATCCGCTCGAGTTGAAATAACGAGAGTTACCATTAGTATGATTATTCATAATCCACCAATCACTACTATTTAAAGCAGATAAATAGTTCTCACTGAAACATGGTATTACCCCACCTGAACTAGTATAAGAATAATAGTAATTAGTACATTTAGAATGAGTACTTGCTAGGATAAGATCACTTGCACTTAATAATGCAACTTTACCAGTATAAGCACTAGCTCTATCGGTATTAACGTTTGTTGCCATCGTATCATTGTAATTAGTAGATCCAATCTTTCCTTCGTAGTAATATCCACTAGAAACTATGTAATTTTTTGCTTCAGTTGTTAAACCAGCATAGTAAGTATCTAGTAAATAAGTTTCTAATCTTGTTCCCGCGAATGTACTATTAGCTGAGTGAACTTGTCTATTTCCTAATGAAGTCATATAAACAAGTTTATAAGTACCATCAGGGTTTACGGCAACAATTCTCCAAGTTTGACCGTTAAACGTTAAATAGTTGTTAGGAGAAGAACCACGATATAAATATCTATTTACAGTATAAGCATCTTTGTATAAACCGTCCCCACTTGTAACAAGAGTTTCGGTTAATTTTGTATAAACATATACTTTTACTGTCTTAGTTGAAGTATTTCCTGCACCATCAGTAGCTGTTATTGTCACTGACTTAACTCCAGTTGTTGAAGTATCAAGAGAACTAGCCGATAATGTTACACCATTAGCATCACTAGCAGTTGCATAATTGCTTATTGTTAATGTTTGACCTTTTAAGATACAAATATCGGAAGCGGTAATAACAGGAGGAGTATTGTCTAAAGCGAAGGCTTCAGAACATTCGTTAGTTGCATTACCATAAGAGTCAGTAGCGTAAACGCATAAATACCATAAACCATCACCAGAATTTTTAGTAATAGTAGAGCCGCTTGTAAATGAAGTGCCATTAGCAGCACTAGCCCCCTTAGTTTGAGTCCATAAGTATTTAGCGCTAGCGACATTAGACATGTCAGTAACGGTAACTTTAGTAGATTGAGATTTACTATAAGTCATATTGCCGTTAGAACTGAAAGAAATTTCAGGGCCAGATTGATCGGCGATATTTGTGATTGATGCACTAGTAACAGCACTATTACCATTTCCAGCGGCATCTTTAACAGAACCAGATTTTAAAGAAATAGTTGAATTACTTGATGTAGTTCCACCTGTAATGGTTATTGTATATATAACTCCATTAGTAGTTGATGAGCTTGTAATGTTAGAAATAGAAATAGCGTTTGAACTAGAAATTGTAAAAGAACTACTAGTTAAATTAGTTGTGGTAACTCCAACATTATCTGTACATGTAAGTTTGATATTAGTAGTTTCGCCAAGAGTTAAAGATTCTTTATCAAATGAGCCAAATGTACACACCGGAGCTTCAATATCTGACCAATGAGCATAAAGTGTATGAGCACTAGAATTAGTTACAATTGTTGTACTATTCACAACTGTACCTCCTGTTGCACTAGTATACCAACCATCAAATTTATAACCACTTCTTGTAGGCGTTGGCAATTCGCCATAAGCTGCCTTATAATTGACTGTTTTTGTTGTAGTAGAAGTACTACCTCCATTAGCATTAAAGCTAACCACTACACTATTATCTATTTTTATATTAGGACTTTTACTTAAAACATTAACATTTCCATTTTTATCAAAAACTGTGCCGGCATTTAAAGTAATGTATGCATCACCATTGGTACTTCCACCTTTAGTTGTAATAGTATATTTATAACCATTTGTGATACTTGTACTTGTAATGCTTTCAATAGAAAGTGCACTAGAATTCGAAATTGTAAATGAATTACTTGTTAAAGTTGATGTAGAAATTCCATTAGCATCAGTACAACTCAAATTATAAATAAAAGTGTCCCCATTTTTTATAGAATTAGTTGTTGGTGTTTCCCATGTACAAACCGGACAAACAAGATCCAAATTTATACTTTTAGTGTGTTTACTACTATAAGGTCCAGTCGGTGTTACTATAATCGAAACGCTAGTATTAGTTGTTGTTCCTTTTAAAACAATTGTATGCGTTCTAGTTCCACTTTTAGTTATGGTATAACTTGAACTACTTGCTCCATCAACTGTATAAGTTAAATTTGAATCATTGATGCTTATTTTATAATTGACATTGTAAACATTTGAATTGCTAATTGTTAATTTCACTGTTGCATCGCGATTACACATTCCATATGTACTTTTATCTGTTGTGAGTGACAAATTACTATAACTTTCCGTCAAAAAAGAAAATTTTTCTTCTTTAGTAAAATCATAATAAGCTTTTACTTTTAAATTTAAAAACATTCCAATAACTAATAAAATAAAACATAAAATTCTAGAATATTTTTTCATCATAATCAACCTTACCTCTAAAAGATCCTATTTTAGTATTAATATAATTATACAAAAAGGGTAACAGATTAGCAAGAAGTTGAAAGAAATCACACAATTATAAACAAATGGTTAAAAAGAAAAATATTTTGTCATTTTTATTCACTTTTGCAAACTGTTAGTATTATTAATATAATTATACAAAAGTTTTAAAAATTTAGCAAGTTGCATTAAAAAAAGCATCTAAAATGCTTTTATAAAGTGAATTTTTTAGCTTTAACGAAAGGAATCGTTTCTATTTTAAATTCTTTTAAATATTGTCTTAAAAAATATATTTTATCACGATTATTAGTAAATAATAGATCACACAATTCTAAAGCTTGATCTAAATTTATTTCATCATACAAATTTATTGTTAAATTTTCATCTTTTAACTTTAAAAAACGTTTTGTGACAATATCTTGATCAAAACTTGTACTTTTTGCATACTTTAATATCTTAGCAAAGAAATTCACGTTATTTTGCCAGATAATAGGATTTAAAGTTCCATTTGAGCATCTAAATTCTATAGTATCATTTTTTGAAAACTTATCTAAATCATAAACTTTTCTAAAACTAACAGCTCGAAGCTTTGAAGCATCAATAAGATAAATTAAATCAGTAGCATTATAAACTTCATCACTTATTTTTTCACAATCTTCAAAGAAATCCAGAGCAAGTGGTGAGGCATATCTCATAATATTAGGTCTTTCAGTTAAATACTCACCATAACTAAATCTAAAAATAATATTTTCATAAGCAGCCCAAAATTTAATAAAATTTAACCACGAATCCTTTTTAGATCCTAAAACATGACTTCCAATATGAATATGACCACCAGAATTTTCACCAATTTTAGCATATTTATTTAAAATGTCACATACCTTTTTTAATTCTAACCACGTTTCTTTTTTATCGCGTAAAATGGGTGATGCTATTTCGCCACCATTAAAAAGAGTAATATCCGGTTTAATCGCCCACCTATTAGCTATTCCAAGACTTTTCAAGCTAGTATTTATCATAACATTATTTGAATGTTCAAACTCTAATTCTAAACCAAAAGTGACATCAGGTTTTAAATCTAAATTTTCACGATATTCAAGATAATATTCTTCTAACAAAATCATTAAATCCAATAAATCACTACTATTAAGTTTACTAAAAAATGTATTATCTTTAGGTTTAATTACTTTAAATATTGATTCATTATTTTTCAAAATTTTTTCCTACCAATCTATTATAATTTTCTCTTTTTAGTTGCAATTTTTTATAAGCAAGTACTAGATCTTCATCTTGATAATATTTAGAAGCAACAGTTTTTAGTTTTTTTAAAATGGATGTTCTACCATCAAATAATTTTACTAAATATTCCAAAACCAAAGTAACTAAAAACCAAAGAAAAGTTTCTGAAACATTTTGATCAGCACTTTGTTCTTTAAGAATAAAATTATCTTCATCAACAGAATAGATAATTGCTTTTAAACTTTCAAAATTATTTTCATCACTTAGAGAAGTTCTATTCTCTACTCTCCTAGTTTTAGGTTCTCCTAGTATTTCTTTTATACTAAAATCACTTTTATTAACAGCATCAATTAAAGTTTCAACATTCAAAGAAGAAATATCATAAGACTCAACTATACGACTATAAATGTCATCTTTTAAAGTCCATTTACTAGTATATATTAAAATACTATCACTGCTTTTAAAAGGAGTATATTGTTCCTTAGAAGTATAATTACCAGAACTATCATACTCTTGTCTAATGTTTAAATTCTCATGATATTGATCCCTTACAAATGGTGTTGATTCCATTTTAGCAAAACCAGTAACTGTCAATCCTGCAACAAGCACATATGGAGCTAAAAATTTACCAGTAGTTTCTAATAGTCTTAAATTTTTAATAGTTTGATTTTTAGCTTTTGTTAACTTCGGATTTTTTAAAGTACTTTCTAATGTTTTAATTTCTTTTTCCAAGTCTAAAATTTTTTGCTTACGCTTTTTTAATTGTTCTTTCGTTAAATCCACAAAATCCCCTTCTTTTTGATTGCTATTTTAAATTCAAATACTTATTATGTCAAGAAAAAACAGCTTCATTGAAGCTATTTTAGATTGCTGGAAAGAAGTATATTCAAATATGTTTCCTTTTTGAAATTTTAGAAATTTGCCAATAACTTGTTTAACTAATGACTTATTTTTTCTAATAATTTCAAATATTTAATTATTTAATTGTAATAATATATGGATCACTTTCAGTTCCTATTCCACTTGCATATAAAACATTAGGCTTTAAATTAATGACAGGTCTAATACCTGGATATCCTTCTGCTGTGTTATTATTACTTAGATTACCACTTGGATATACGATTGCTTCAAAAACACTAGCCGTATATGAATAAAAAGCAAATGGAGACATTGTCCAATATGCTGTTCCTGTCCATAAATAATATTTGGGATTTATTAAACTATTCTTTCCACCCGCATAAGCAGCTTCATCTATTGTAATTAATCCTATTGGATAAGTTAGCACATTATTGCCAACTCCACTTGCTTTTACTGTACTTGTTTCTTCACTTACCTTCAAAGTAAAACCATCATTACTTAAATTTGGACATTTAAAACTAGGATTTTTATTGGTTACATTTCTTGTAAAAGATCCATATAAGTATGAACTATTTCCAGACGCTAATGGAAAAGTACTACTTGACGTTCTATCATTACAAAATATTTCATCTGATAAATAACTCTCAAGTAAATTATTATTAGCATCAGTTTTATTTAAAATATTACTTGCATACCATTTATCAACTTGAGTTTTTATATTACTATCTTTAACATTTTTGTTAGAAGTTGTTGCATCTTTCGAAAATAAACCATGATATTTTACTTTGGCTTTAGTTGGTTGATCTTTTACTGTACCAACAATTTCAGAAACAATCGAACATGTTATATATACACTAGTGGTACCATCACTATTGCTATGTAAAACAGGAGTGCCATATGACCAACATGTATATTTATAATCACTTTTATATACATATTGGTTAAAAGATACTCCAGAATCAGTAGTACTATAATTACCAGATGTTGATGCTAAAGTATTCCAATTACTTTGAATGCAATCAATGCCTGCATCTCCATCATTTCCTAAACTTTTACACTTTAATGTACAAGCTCCACTATCATCATTTTCACTACCTGTAAAGCAATCTGTAATTGGATCAAAATCTTTGAAAAAATAATAATTTATTGTATCGTTGATATTCATAAATGTAGGAAAATAATTTAATTTATATCCACCGATATCTGTGTTACTTGAACCAACATTTATATTAGGATATGTTGCTATTTCTTTTTCAGGATTATACATATACCCTACATATGTATTTCCATACATCCCATTTGAATGTGTCGTTGTAATTGTATCATTCATTAATCCTGTTACATCTTTCGTAGTAGCTGTTTTTGTTGACGTATCTCCAAACGTTGTTTTTCCTATTTGGGCATTATACCCTGTATGATTAGTTGCACTTTTCAATCCAGAATAAATCATTCTAATACTGCCATCACCATTTATTCTAATAATTCTCCATAAAAAGTTACCAAATGAAACCCAATTGTTTTGTACGTCGCCTCGATAGTAATAGGTAAAATTGTCTTTTGCCACATTATCTTCATATATTGTATAATCATCTTCACCTTTATATAATCCCGGATTAGAACTTGATGTTCCGACAACTTGATAAGTATATCTATATCCTTGTTTAAATCTGTAAGCGTTAGATATTAAATAGGATTCTTCAGTAAATAAATACAATGACGTACAATTACCATTAGATGTTTCATTTAAACATGTATATTTATAAATACCTTTTTCAATATCTTCTGCTGTTGTTACCAAATCATTAATATTACCTACTTGAGAATCCGTATAAGTATAAAAACCAGTAGCTGTATTAAATTTTATTTTTGTTATATCTGAATCATCTGCATCAAATTCAGTTATCAATTTATTTTCTATTACATAGGTAAATCTATTACCAGTAGTAGCTGCGATTGATGACGTATTAGTTTTATTTTCTATATTAGTATAAGTTGTCTTAGGAATATAAACTCCAATCGGTTCAACATTAGCAAAATTAACTGAATTTGTTCTTAATGATATTGTGTTCAAGGCATCATTTAATTCTTGTTGACTATCATTCCTTATTAAACATTCTTTAAAAGATGTAATATTTTTACTTTTACAATAACCAACCTCTGCTGTTGCTATCGTACCAGTTTTGGTAACTGTTTTAGTATATCTTCCATATGTTTTTGCTATGTTTAATGAGAATAAAGTAAATATAACTATACCTAATATAATATAACTTCTATCTTTCAATCTTAATCCCTCCTATTTTGATATTTGATAGCAATTTAAATCAACTTTAAAATCTACATTTTCACTGGTCATAGAATCAGTTCTTACTTCAACATTAATGACTTGACTTTGTTTAGATTCGGTTGAAAATGTATAGTTTCTAGTTGTAAATGTATCTACAAAATTATTTGAATTTCCTGAGGCATCTAAGTATCTATAAAGTGCTTTTGAATCTAACTGGTTTGAAATGCTTAAATTATATTGGACTGGAACTTTAGTTATATTATCTTCTTCATCATAATTTTTAATTATTACTTTGAAATATGCCCAGCCTTCATTTGAAATATAAGTACCTGGATTATCGATTTCGGCATCACATATAAAATCTGCTGCTGTAGAATTTATTTTTACATCCATATCTTTTTTATACTCAGAATATGTTTCTCTGACACTAATAAAAATAAGAAATAATGTTGCTAGTATTAATAACAATATTCTTCTTTTCATTTACTACCACCTTCAAATCTTTGTGTAGTGCTAATATTTAATAAAACTGATAAACTATGATTCATATATAAATTATCATTAGCATTACTCACGTCATCAATTGCATAGATCCACTTCCAATAAATATGATAAGTATGGATTGGTGTTGAATTTATAAGAAAAGATCCACTTATTGATGAAAATTCTGTAGTATAAGTAGAATCAGAATATAATTTTAAATTTGCTGGTAAATCATAAGTGCCTAGATTTATTGTATAATTAGTAGAAACATCTACATTAGAGAAATCTAAAACTAGTTTTATATCACCTGTACTACCTGGTGCAACATATTGATTTGAATAATTATTAGATGTTATTGTATCTTCTAAATTAATAACCTGGGATAAACTAGTACTATTATTTAATTTAATTTGGTATTCAGCTGTATTAAAAACGCCTGTTCCTTTTTTAACATCGTTATAACTACTATTACTTTTAGGAGAACAAAAAATAGCAATTAACATAGTTAACATTAAAACATCAAATCTAAACAAAGATTGTTTATTTTGGGTTGCCATTTTTTACCTCCTTTTAAAATTAAACATCATTAAAAAAGCCAATATCCCTATATTAACTGAAAACCATTCACTACTATTGATCTTGTAACGTTCTTATTACGTTTATTTTGTGAATTTTACCTACTTTAATACCATTATATATATATATATATATTCAGTGTATTTTACAGAAAGTTAATGCAATATTTTCTCATTTTCGTTGATCTAAAAAAGTAAATTTTAAACCCAAAAACGATCCTTATTTAGGATCATTCTTGATTGTTAGCAAATAAGCAATTCAATTCATTTTCTTCAAAATAAAAAACTATTAACAATTTTTACTTTGTTAATAGTCTGAAACACTTTATATGTTTACATTTAATAATTTATTCGTTAGCTTTTAAACTACTTACCATATCAATAGTTTGAATTTTTTTAGATAACTGTTTAGATACAAGATAGGAAACCAAATATGTGCCAACCGCAGCAACAATATAAGTCCATGATTGAATATGAACACCAAAGTCATAATTTTCATCCAAACAAGCTTTAAATAAGTAAGAAGTTAAACTATAACCAACTGGTAAACCAATGATAATAGATGCTAAACATATCCAACTATTTTGTAAAGAAAATATTTTTTGAATACGTTTATTATTAAAACCTAATACTTTTAAAGTCGCGAATTGATATTCTTTTTCGCCATAAGATAAAATACTCGTATTATAAATAATAACGACTCCAAGTAAAACAGCAAAAAAAATAATTATTATAATCATCTTACGCATCATTGAAAGCATACTATTGATTGTTTCTTTAAGTTCATTTCTACTTTGAACGATATCAACATTTTTAATTGTTTTGGTTTTACTTAAATCATCATTGGTATAAATAAAATCAGCATTGTAATTGATACTATTTTAAGTATTTTAAATTGTTAAAAATGTTTTTTGGTTAATAAAAAACCAACTATTATTATTTAAATATAATAATTAGTTGGCTATTTTTTTATTATCCAAACAAATTCTAGTAAATTCCTTTAATAATTAAATAATTTGTAAATAAATATAATTATTAATATATAAAATAAACAGAGTTTAATTTAGATATTTCAAAATCTGTTGCTTGTATTTGATTATTAATTTCTTCAAGTTTTTTTCTAAAGCATTTAGAATCAAAATTAATAGTCTTACATTCAAAATAAGAATTATTTACTTCTGTAACTCGCATTTTAGAGTTTTTTAATTGCAATAATTGTTCATATGTTGCTTTTAATTTTCTTAAATTAGCATTATCTACGATTGCTTGTTGAATACTTCTTCCATCATTCAATTTAAACTTATTGTTTTTTTCATATAAAGTTGCTTTTAATTTTGATAATTCATTAATACTTTTTTCAATTTCTTTAAGGTCTAAATCAAACGTTTCTTTGTTATCTTCAATGACATTAATTCTACCATCAAGTTCTTCAACTGATGTATTAATTGCATAGTCATTTATTGTGCAAATTTTACTATTTAAAATTCTTTCCTCTTCTGATATTAAATTCATTAATGCTGATATATTAGTTTTCATTTTATCCACTCTCCCTTTGACTGATTAAATTCTACAATATTTAAAACTTAAAAAGGTCGCGAAAAAAGCGACAAAAAAAATACTGTTATAAAACAGCATTTGAGTAAGTATAGAGATAATCATTCACGATATTAATATCATAAATACTATTATCTAAGCAGTATGTAATAACTAAATCAAATATACTATTACTTAAAGAATAACCAGCACTATTTAATAATTTATTAAAATCGTTCTTATTTAAACTTAAAGAAAAACATAATTTGATAATTACATTCTTTCTAGGAACATAGTTGTCATTACACCTGATTTTAGAAAATAACTTTCTATCTATATCTACTTTTTTATAAACCTCAGAATCTTTAATTCCCTTTTCATCTATGAAGTTGAAAAGAGTTTCATTAAAATTCTTTGATTTATTATGATTTAAATAGTCTTTACAACTTTCTTTCATATGAAACCTCCTATAATCAACAATTTCTTTTCACACAATAATTTAAGTGTGCACATAAATCATAAGATTTCATTTCTTACAATTATTTATAGGACTTTTTCCATATAAAATATTTAAATCATGAGTTAATTTCTTAACTCGTTATAAAATATATCATACTTTCTTCTTTTTGACAAGTTATTTTTTTTAATATTGTTTCAATTAATAACTCTTAAATCATTTTTATCATATGAAAAAGATTGAAATATAATTCCAATCTTTAATTCATTTTCAATTTAAAGTATAATTATGCGTTTTTAATTGCAGCTTGTGCAGCAGCTAAACGAGCAATAGGTACTCTAAATGGACTACAAGAAACGTAAGTTAAACCTACTCTATGGCAGAACTCTACAGTTGATGGATCGCCACCATGTTCACCACAAATACCTAATTTAATATCAGGTCTTGTTTGTCTACCTAATTCAACAGCCATTTTTACTAATTTACCTACTCCAACTTGATCTAATTTTGCAAATGGATCATTTTCGTAGATCTTCTTATCATAGTAAGCACCTAAGAATTTACCAGCATCGTCTCTTGAGAAACCAAATGTCATTTGTGTTAAATCATTTGTTCCGAATGAGAAGAATTCAGCTTCTTTAGCTATATCATCTGCTGTTAATGCAGCTCTTGGAATTTCAATCATAGTTCCAACATGATATTCAAGTGGGAAGTTAGCTTCTTTAATAACTTGATCTGCAGTTTCACATACAACATCTTTTACATATTTAAGTTCTTTAACTTCTCCTACTAATGGAATCATGATTTCTGGAACGATATTAGTTCCTTTACGTTTTGAAACGTTAATTGCAGCTTTAATAACTGCTCTTGTTTGCATTCTTGCAATTTCTGGGAATGTTACTGCTAAACGGCAACCTCTGTGTCCCATCATTGGGTTGAATTCATGAAGTGAAGCAATAATTGCTTTTATTTCAGCAACTGTTTTGCCTTGAGTTTTAGCTAAGGCTTCAATATCTTTTTCTTCAGTTGGAACAAATTCATGAAGTGGTGGATCCAAGTAACGAATTGTTACACCATAACCATCCATAGCTTCATATAATTTTTCGAAATCACCTTGCTGCATTGGTTCAATCTTAGCTAATGCTGCTTCTCTTTCTTCTACAGTATCAGAGCAAATCATTTCTCTAATAGCAGCAATTCTATCTTCAGCAAAGAACATGTGTTCTGTACGGCATAGACCAATACCTTCAGCACCTAATTCACGAGCTTTAAGTGCATCTTTTGGAGTATCTGCATTAGTACGAACTTTAAGTACACGATACTTATCAGCCCATTCCATAATACGACCAAATTCACCAGTAATTGTAGCATCTACTGTTGGAATAATTCCTTCATAAACGCAACCTGTTGAACCATCAATTGAAATTTCTGATCCTTCAACAAATGTTTTACCAGCTAAAGTAAATTTCTTACCTTCTTCATCCATTACGATTTCAGAACATCCTGATACACAGCAAGTACCCATACCACGAGCTACAACAGCAGCATGGCTAGTCATACCACCACGAACAGTTAAAATTCCTTGAGCGGCTTTCATACCTTCGATATCTTCTGGAGAAGTTTCTAATCTTACTAAAACTACTTTCTCTTTACGAGCAGCCCATTCCTTAGCATCTTCAGCAGTAAATACAACTTTACCACAAGCAGCTCCTGGAGATGCAGCTAATGCTTTAGCAAGTGGAGTTGCTTTCTTTAAAGCAGCTGTATCAAATTGAGGATGTAATAATGTATCCAAGTTACGTGGATCGATCATCATTACAGCTTCTTTATCAGTAATCATACCTTCATCTACAAGATCACAAGCAATTTTTAAAGCAGCCTTAGCTGTTCTTTTACCATTTCTTGTTTGTAACATGTAAAGTTTTCTATCTTCAATAGTAAACTCCATATCTTGCATATCATGATAATGATTTTCTAAAGTCTTACAAATTTCACAGAATTGTTCATAAACTTCTGGCATTACGTCAGCTAAATGAGAAATTGGTTGTGGTGTTCTAACACCAGCTACAACATCTTCACCTTGAGCATTCATTAAGAATTCACCCATTAAGTGTTTTTCACCAGTTGCTGGATCACGTGTAAAGGCAACTCCAGTACCACTAGTTTCACCCATGTTACCAAATGCCATCATTTGAACATTTACAGCAGTTCCCCATGAATATGGAATATCGTTATCACGACGATAAACATTGGCACGTGGATTATCCCAAGAACGGAATACAGCTTTTATTGCACCCATTAATTGTTCTGTTGGATCAGTTGGGAAATCTTCACCAATTTTAGATTTATATTCAGCTTTAAACTCATTAGCAAGTTCCTTTAAATCTTCAGCAGTTAATTCTACATCTAATTTAACGCCCTTTTCTTCTTTCATCTTATCGATTAGTTGTTCAAAGTATTTTTTACCAACTTCCATAACAACATCTGAATACATTTGAATAAAACGACGATAGCAATCCCATGCCCAACGAGGATTTCCACTTTTCTTAGCTAATGTTTCAACAACTTCTTCGTTTAAACCTAAGTTAAGAATAGTATCCATCATACCTGGCATAGAAGCTCTTGCACCAGATCTTACAGAAACCAACAATGGGTTTTCTTTATCACCAAATTTTTTACCAGTGATTTCTTCCATTTTAGCAATGTATTCAAATATTTCAGCTTGGATTTCATCATTAATTTGTTTTCCATCTTCATAATATTTAGTACATGCTTCAGTTGTAATAGTGAAACCTTGAGGTACAGGCATACCTAATCTTGTCATCTCAGCAAGATTAGCACCCTTACCACCAAGAAGGTTTCTCATTGTAGCATCACCTTCACTAAAAAGGTAAACGTACTTTTTCTTTTCCATATATTTCCTCCTTTAAACTATTATATTATAACATTTATAAAAAACTTAGACAACAATTTTACCATATTATCTAATAATATTTTTACTAACCAAATACTTTAAAACTTTGACTGGTTCATTAACTGGAACGTTTAAAACATGTTCTAAATAACACTTATCGCATAAAGAAACGTATTCAATTTGTTTACCATCATCAACAGCCACTTGAGGTCCTTCAGCTATATAACCACCACCTATATATTTTCTAGCATTAAATGAAGCCCCAGTACGATCTTTACAATTACAAACAGTAGGCATTTTCTTTAATTCATCAGCAACAACTAATAAACGACCACTACCAGCAAAATGATGAGTTAAAAAATCAGATTTTAAGCCATAACAACCAACAGGAATATTAAAATCATGATTAATTTTTTTTAAATCATCAATTTGAACACGACTTAAAAACTGAGCTTCATCAACTAAAATATAATTTATATGATCTCTTAGCATATAAACCCCTTCACCATAAAGACGATCTTCAACTTTTAAAACAATATCCGCTTTTCTTTCTAATCCTATTCTTGATTTAATTAGATCAACTGATCGATCAATCCTAGGTTTAATTGTAATTACTTTCAAACCTTGTCTTTCAAGATCAAAAGCTTTATATAAAAGTTTAGCTGTTTTACTAGAATTCATAGCTCCATAGTAGAACTGTAAATTAGAGCGATACGCAAATGAAGGAAAACCATCTACCGGCTCAATTTCATTAGCAAGTTCCATTAAACGCATACTCGCTTTATAAGCTTCATTATTCTCGTTAGCACGATTACCATAAGCTATAACAGTAATATCAAAAATCTTACATAAATAGAAAAGTTGTTCAACTTGATTTTCAGTAAGCATATGAGCATTATCAACAAGAACAGCATCTACTCCTTGCTCTTTAAACCCAAACCCTTGAGCAAACAAATTATCATTAACAAACCCATTAGGTTTTAAAGTCAAAATCTTCTTACCATTTATTGTTATATGTGATTCAATTTCTTCATCATGAAAAGCATTCATAACAACAACTTTAGCTCCACCTTCACGATAATTATAAGCTGTCTGACAAAGATCAGCAGTCTTACCTTTTCCATATTTAAAATACAATTTCTTCACATTTTCACTTCTTTCTAGCTCGAGGATGAGCATTTAAATAAACATTTCTTAAACGTTCATTAGATACATGTGTATATACCTGAGTTGTTTTTAAATTTTCATGACCAAGTAATTCTTGAACTGTTAGCAAATTAGCACCATCATTTAACATATGCGTTGCAAATGTATGACGCATTGTATGTGGAGTAATTTTATTTTTAAGTCCACTTTTTAAACTATTTTTATGAATTATTAAATCAACTCCTCTAGTTGTTATTTTATTACCACGATTATTTAAAATTAAATATTCATTAGTTAAACCTCTTTGGTCTAAGTATATATTTATTAGTTTTAATGCCTGATCACCAAAAAAAACAATTCTTTCTTTTTTACCTTTACCAAAAATGCGAATCGATTTATTTTCAAAATCAATATCTTTTACTTTAATATTAACAAGTTCACTTACACGTACTCCTGTTGAATAAAGAATTTCAAAAATCAATTTATCTCTTAAACCTATACTAGTTGCTTGATCAGGTGTTTCAAGTAATTTTTCTAAATCATTATAATAAAGAAAATTAGGTAATCTTTGTTCTTTTTTAGGTAATGATATTAATTCCATAGGATTTTCATTTATTAACTTATTACCTAGCAAATATTTATAAAAACTTCTCAAACTACTTATATGTCGACAAATAGTTGTATTTTTATATTTTTTTTCATACAAAAAAACTAAATATTTTCTTACTAAACTATAATCAACTTTTTTAAAGCTGTTAATATTATTCATAACTAAATATTCTTTAAATTCAGTGATATCTTTATCATAATTATCAACAGTATATAAAGAAAACTTTTTTTCAAATTCTAAATAATCTAAAAACTCTTTTATTTCATCATCCATTAATACGAAGTCCTTTCGGATAGTGGTTTTTCAAAATACCATTACTAGCTTTAAATAAGCCCAAAGGATAACCATATACACATATAACACCATAGCCATTATTAACTGTTTCATCAGTTATTTCATACCCTTTTAAATACATTATTAAGCGAGGATCATTTAAATCAAGATCTAACTTATTTTGAAAATATTTTCCATATGCTGTTACAAAATAATGGTGATAAATAAAACGATTATTTTTTACTTCTCCTAGATCAACACCACTTGATATAATTTTTAAACCATCTAAATTAATGTCTAAACTATTGTAAAAACAATTATGAAACATTTTAGCATTTAATTTAATTGAAACATCATTTTTTATATAATTATCAATTAAATCATTGGTTTTAAAATTAAATTCATTATGTTTTAAATTACCTTTCTTTTTTAAAATAACAGCAAACTGACCTT
Organism: uncultured Bacilli bacterium; assembly: GCA_934162285.1. Lineage (GTDB taxonomy): Bacteria > Bacillota_I > Bacilli_A > RF39 > UBA660 > RUG11241. The sequence continues at coordinate 28,150 of CAKPHY010000003.1, read as the reverse complement.
CACCTTTAGCAATATGTGGATAAAATCTAACTGCTTTTTTTAATTCTTTATTTATAGATTCATTTAAGAAGCCTTCTTTAACATAAGGTTTTATTCGCGGATTAACATCTAATACTTTATAATCAAAATTGTTTAAAAAATTAGTTATTTGATACTCATTTTCTTCTAAAGAATAAGTACACGTAGAATAAACAATTATTCCCCCTTCTTTTAACATAAAATCAGCATTTTTTAATAATTCTTTTTGCAATAAAGAACATTCTTTTACTTTATTTAAACTCCAATCTTTGATCGCCATCTTATCTTTTCTAAACATACCTTCACCACTACAAGGAGCATCTAAAAAAATAAGGTCAAAAGCATTCTTAAACTTCTCTTTTAATTTATAAGAATCATTATTTAAAATGATCGTATTTTTTAAACCCATTCTTTCAATATTACTATATAAAATTTTACTACGATTATAGTTTATTTCATTGCTTATCAAAACACCATTAGTTAGTTTAGAAGCAATACCAATACTTTTCCCACCGGGAGCAGCACACATATCTAAAACAAACCAATTAGGTTTTATTTCTAGAATATTAGCAGGAATCATCGCTGCAGGATCTTGCATATAAAATAAACCTGCATGATGAAAAGGATGATTTCCTAAGCTTGGTTCTGTAACATAAAATGAATCAGCAGTATAAGGAATTTTTTCTAATGAAAAAGGACATATTTTTACAAATTCATCAACCGAAATTTTATTAGTGTTAACTTTAATCGCTTTAACATTAGGTTCATCAAACGTTTTTAAATATAATGGATATTCATCTTTTAGAATTTCTTTCATTCTTAATAAATAATCATTTGGTAACATATTATCATCTCGATCTAATAATAAAAAAAAAGACTTTATTTGTCAATAAAAGTCTTGTCTTTTTTAATCTTTTTAACAAATTGTTGAATTTTCTCGATTTCTGTTTGATCAGAAACTTTCATAAACGAATCATAATCACCAGCAACCAATTTATTTAAAATATATTCGCGATACTGAATAAGAGAAATTATTTCTAATATTTTTCTAGCTAATTTTTGATCATGTATTTTTTTAAAAGACATTATTAATTCTTCTTGAATACGGCAAATTACCATATCAATTGAATTATTTTTTAATAATTCGGCAATTTCATTTTGTTCTTCTTTTTGAATTAATTCTTGAAGCATTTTTAATAAAATATCATATTCTTTATTACTATAATCTTCTAAAGAAAGAGTTTTATTATTATAATCTTGCAAAGTATTTATAAACATCGGCTTTTCACGTGATTCACCTTTAATTATTCCGTTGTTTCTTAAAAATGTGTATATTTTTCTTATAGATAAATAACTTTTTTTAATTTCTTGATCGAACAAATCATAATCAAAGTTATCATAAAAATCTTGAGCTCTTTTATGTAAATATCCACTCGTTGAAGCTATTTGAACCAAATTATCTCTTTTTATTTGACTTAATAATCTTGAAACAACTTTTAAATCCGAAACCTCATTTATAATAGTTGGTTTAATAACTTTTTTATAAGCTAAAGCTAAAAATTGGAAATGATCAGTTACTTCAAAAGGAACTTGAACCATTTCTTTAACTATTTCTTCTAGTTGAATAGCATCAAAATAGATAGGAATAATTTTATTTTTACCATTGCTAACGTAAGAAATAGCAATATCTTCATAAGCGTTAGGTCTACCACTAAGAAATTGTATTAAATCCTTTTTATTCTTAAATTGCATTGCGAAATAATCAAGAAATGCTAAACTATGTTTATTTTTAGATATTGTAAATTTTTTAGCTCCCCTTTTTAAAACACAAAAAGAATATCTGTCCATAAATAATACCTCCTAGTATGTTTGCTTTTTATACTAACATATGAAAATACTCATGTCAATTAATTAAAACCAGTTCTTTTAAACTGTTTTTCAATTTCATAAGTAGAATAAAAGATAATTGTTGGACGACCATGAGGGCAATTATAAGGATTATTGCACTTTCTCAAATCATTAATTAAATTGGTTAATTCTTCTAAAGAAACAGCTTCATTAGCTTTTATAGCATGTTTACAACTTAACATTGCTGCCGCTTTTTCACGGAATTTAGCAATATCAAAATCTTTAGCACATTCAAGAATTAATTCAACAATACTTCGAGTTTGCTCTTCCTCGTAACCTTTAGTAAGCCATGTTGGATGAGCTTTAATAACAATTGAATTAATTCCTATTTCTGAAGCATCAAAGCCAATATCTCTTAAATGTTCTATATTTTCTTTCAGAATTAAAGCTTCATTAGTAGATAATTCAATAACATATGGGAAAATAGGTGCAATCATATTTTTAGTTGGATGACCAAGTTCATATCTAAATTTTTCATAATTGATTCTTTCTTTAGCAGCATGTTGATCTATCAAATACATTCCCAAGTCATTTTGACAAACAATATAAGTTCCATGAACAACACCTACTACATAAAGTTCAGGTAGTTCTTTCTTCTCTTCCTTTATTGGTACTGATTTTTCAGTTTCTTTAGGAATATTTTCTTTTAAGCTTTCTTTATTCAATAAATTTTCTTTTTTTGAATCAGAAAACATTTGATTTATTGTTAAAACCATTTCTTCATAATTCTTTTTTTCTTCCGTTTTTTCATAAGGTGTTTCTTCTCTTACTTCAGGAATTAATACTAAAGAAGATAGTTTTTCTTTAATAATGTTAGAAACTAATGATAATAGTTCTTCCATTTTACTAAACTTAATATCCATTTTAGTCGGATGAATATTTACATCAACTAAACTAGGATCAAGTTCAATTTCTAAGGTTACAATGGGATATCTAGTTTCATGTTTATAAGCACTATAAGCATTATCAATAGTACGATTTAATTCTTGATTTTTTACAACACGACCATTAACAATAGTAACAATAGCATTTCTATTTCCTCTTGTTAATTCAGGTTTAGAAATATAACCATATATTTCATAGTCATTATTTTCGCCTTTTACTTCTTCCATTAATTTAACAGTATTCATCCCATAGACATTCCCGATTACTTTTAAAAGATTACCATCACCACTGGTATTTAATATAGTGTTGTTATTATTAGTTAATATAAATTTTATACTAGGATGTGATAAAGCAATTTTATTCATAAAATCAGTTATATTAGCAAGTTCTGAATTTAAACTTTTTAAATGTTTTAAACGTGCAGGAGTATTATAAAAAAGATCAGAAACAGCAATGATTGTTCCTTTTCTGGCTTCACTTGGTTCTTCTACTTCTAATTTACCACCATTTATTACAACGTGAGTTCCAACTTCATCAGAACAAGTTCGAAGATCAACTTTACTAACACTCGCGATAGATGCTAAAGCTTCACCACGAAATCCCAAAGTATTAATGTGATATAAGTCTTCTTCTTCAATAATTTTAGAAGTTGCATGACGATAAAAAGCCTTAACCGCGTCCGTACGATCCATTCCTATACCATTATCGGTTACTTTTATTTCTTTAGTTCCAGCTTCTTTTAAATCAACTTTTATTTCAGTAGCAGCAGCATCAATACTATTTTCAACTAATTCTTTAACTACTGATGCACACTTTTCAACAACTTCGCCGGCTGCTATTTTATTAGCAAGTAACTCATCCATTACTCTTATTCTAGACACAAACATCACCTAAAGGTATTATAAAGAAATTTTAAAAAAATGTAAACAAAAGGAAGTAAAAGTGTTAAAATTAAATTGGTGGTTAAATGAAAAAAATAATTGATTTTTTTAAACAAAAAAATGTTATTGTCTGGGTTATAAATTTTACCCTTTCTATTGTACTTTTATTTGCTGGTTACAAAGTAACCCGGAATAAATTTATTAATCTAAATGGTGAAGGCAGTGCTAAAGAAGCTACTGTCATAGAAGTTCTTGATAAAAGCGAAGAAAGTTTTGAAGTTGATGGTGAAAAACAAATTACTTACAATATAACTTTTAAAGCTAAATTAAAAGATGGCAAAGAAATCACGGCTACTCAAACAATTGATAATTTTTCATCAACATCTAAAGAAGTTCAAAAAAATGACAAAATTTTTATTTACGAAGTAAATGGTGAATACAATTTTGGTGATTATGCACGTATTAATAAAATCATTGTTTTAGCTGTAATATTTTTTACACTAATAATTGTTTTAGGTGGAATTAAAGGAGTTAATACTTTAATATCTCTATTATTTACTTGTTTAGCTGTTTTTATGTTTTTTGTTCCTTCTGTTTTAAAAGGAATGAATATTTATTTAACAGCTATTATTACTTGCATTTATGTTATTATAATGACTTTAGTATTTATTAACGGTATCAGTAAAAAAACTTTAACAACAATTTTAGGTTGTTCATTTGGTGTTATTTTAGCCGGTTTAATATTTATCATTATGGATCAATTCTTATTTTTAACAGGTGTTACTTGTGAAGAAGAATTATATTTACAAATGTTAGATGTTAAGATTGATTTGCGAGGAATTATTTTTGCAGCAATTACCATTAGTTCCATGGGAGCAGTCATGGATGTTAGTATGGATATTTCTTCATCTTTATTTGAAATAAAAAGACATAAACCTGATATAACTTTTAAAGAAATATTCAAAAGTGGTTTAAATATTGGACGTGATATTATGGGGACCATGGCCAATACCTTAGTTTTAGCTTTCATCGGGAAATCACTTTCAACTACTTTGCTTATTTTAACTTACTCTACTTCTTTAGGTGAAGTATTCAATAAAGAATTAGTAATTGTTGAACTTTTAGAAGGATTAATTGGTAGTACATCAATTTTACTTACTGCTCCCATTACATCACTTATTTGTAGTTATGTTTATACCAAAAAAAAGGCTAATTAAGCCTTTTTCTTATACCCTATTATTAAATCATCATTAACTACACATCCAGGTGTCATGACCGTTTGATATGCCGATGGTACATTCTCATAAGTGTAATCACCATTAAAAATATCAACATATTTTTTTAAATTCAAACTATGATTAGCTAAATATAAATAACCTATTTTTATTTCCCCCATTATATTTAATTTATTAATGTATTCTTCCATTAATTTTTTATATTCACCTAATTCATCAAAACCTCTATATTCTATTATATTAGAAAAGAAAATATAATCATATTTATCAGCAAAAATACCAAATTCTTTAATATCACGAAGGAATAAATTTACTTGACAATTATAGATTTTTTCTTGTAATTTAGCATAATTTTCTGGTTGTAAATAAGAAGAAACACCTGCTATAATATTAGCTTTTTTTAAAGGATCTTGAATAAAACTAGGAGGAACTTCTCTAAAAAGCGGAGATTCTAAAAGACCTGTTGGACTTATATTAAAAAGTGTATCATAATAATCAACTACTTCTTGATTTAGATTAGATCGAAGTTTTAAATAAGCACTATGATTAAAAGCATTTTTACTTAAGAAAAATTCAATAAATTCTTCATAAGTAAAACTTTTAACTGCCGCTTCTTTTAAATAATAAAATAAAATAGCATAACCACTTATATCAAAAGCATCTATTTTTTTAGCTCCTCTTAAAATAGCATTTAAAATATGATCACCAGAACCAACAACAGTTAAAATACTTTTATCTTTTAAATCAAGACGATCATAGTAAGCATTGATATTTTCAGTTGTAAAAACATATGAAGCAGAATAGCTATTAAAGGGAGAATTTTTATCAACATTATTAAATTTTGATTGATCATTTCCAATTAAAGTTATAGCTTTTTTTGTTAACTTCGGCATTTTTCTTTCTAATATGTAATCCATGTTATCACCATTATTATTATAACAAAATAAGAAAAAAGATCAAAATTTCAATTTTCTTTATAAAAAATCATAGAAAATGTACTACTATTAAGTCGGTAATTCTTACTTTAGTTATATTAATACTAAACAAATACTAAAAAAAAGAAGAAAATTTTATTTTTCTTCTAAATAAGGTTTTAAGAATTGACCAGTATAGCTTTCCGAAACTTTTACTATTTCTTCAGGTGTTCCAGTAGCAATTATTTTACCACCACCATCGCCACCTTCAGGGCCAAGATCAATAATATAATCAGCAACTTTTATAATGTCTAAATTGTGTTCAATAACTATAACAGTATCACCATTATCAACAATACGATTTAAAATCGTTAATAATTTTTTAATATCTTCAGAATGTAATCCGGTTGATGGTTCATCAAGAATAAATACACTTTTACCAGTAGGTTTCTTTTGCAATTCTTTCGCAAGTTTCACACGAGCAGCCTCACCACCTGATAAGGTTGGAGCACTTTGACCAAGTTTAACATATGATAAACCTACATCCATTAACATCTTTAATTTATTTTTTACTTTTGGAACATTTTCGAAGAAATTATAAGCTTCTTCAACTTGCATCTCTAAAACATCATATATATTTTTACCTTTATATTTTATTTCTAAAGTTTCATGATTATAACGTGTTCCATGGCAAACTTCACAAGGAACATAAACGTCTGGTAAAAAATGCATTTCTATTTTTTTAACACCATCACCCATGCAAGCTTCACAACGTCCACCACGAACATTAAAAGAAAATCTTGATTTATCATAAGCTCTTATTTTAGCTTCTTTAGTTTCAACAAAAACATCACGAATATCATCAAAAACACTTGTATATGTTGCCGGATTACTACGTGGAGTTCGACCAATTGGATCTTGAGAAATATTAACAACTTTATCAATATTTTCTAAACCCTTTATTTCTTTACATTTACCAGGTTTTTCTTTAGAACGATATAAATTAGCAGCTAAAGATTTATATAAAATCTCATTTATTAAACTACTTTTACCACTTCCTGATACCCCAGTTACACATACAAATTTACCCAAAGGAAATTTAACATTTACATTTTTTAGATTGTTTTCACGAGCACCTTTAATTTCTAAAAATTTACCATTCCCTTTTCTTCTAGTTAAAGGAACTTCAATTTTTCTACGTCCACTTAAGTAATCTCCAGTTATACTTTCTTTACAATTCATTACTTCTAAAGGTGTACCAGCAGCAACAACATTACCACCATGAATTCCCGCTCCAGGACCAATATCTACTAAGTAATCACAAGCTTTCATGGTATCAGTATCATGTTCAACAACAATTAAGGTATTTCCTAAATCACGCATTTCAAGTAAAGAATTAATTAATCGTTGATTATCTCTTTGATGAAGACCAATACTTGGTTCATCTAAAACATATAAAACACCACTTAATTTAGAACCAATCTGCGTAGCAAGACGAATACGTTGAGCTTCACCACCAGATAAAGTTGCTGCCGAACGACTTAATGTTAAATACTCTAATCCAACATTTATTAAGAACTCTAAACGTGAATTAATTTCTTTAATAATTAAATTTGAAATAGCTGCTTGTTCTTTAGTTAGTTTAAGTTTATTTAAATAAGCATAAATATCTTTTATAGACATACATGTTAATTCATAAATGTTCTTATTCCCTACTAAAACAGATAAAACTGCATCTTGTAAACGTGATCCATGACATTTTGGACATTCCATTTCTACTAAATAATGTTCAATCCATTCACGAATCCAAGAACTTTTTGTTTCAATATAACGACGTTCCAAATTAGTAATAATACCTTCATAAGTATCTTTATTAAAACGAACATTACCATTTTTACTCACATATTTAAAGTCAATTAATTCATTGGTTCCATATAATAAAATATCTAACTTTTCACGAGGAATATCTTTAATAGGAGCATGCATATCAATCGCAAATTTCTTACAAACAGTTTCAATTTGCGTATAAATAATGTTAGAACTATCATCTAAATTAATAGCTTTAATACCACCTTCTAAAATACTCAAACTTCTATCAGGTATTACTAAATATTCATCAATTTTTTGCTTTAACCCAAGACCTTTACATTCAGGACAAGCTCCATAAGGTGCATTAAACGAAAACATTCTTGGTTCTAATTCTGGAAGAGAAAAATCACAATGAGGACAAGCATACTTCTCACTCATAACAATCTCTTCGCCACCAACTGGTAAAACAACAACTTTACCATGAGCAATATTAGATGCTAGTTCAATTGCTTCATATAAGCGCGATCTAACACCTTCCTTAATGATTAAGCGATCTACCACAACTAAAATATTGTGTTTTTTATTTTTTTCTAAATTAATATCTTCGGTTAAATCGTATTCGACATCATCAGCAATAATTCTAACATAACCATCATGTCTTAAAGCTTCAATTAAATCCTTATGAGTACCCTTTTCACCATAAATTACTGGTGCCAAAATCTTAATTTTTGTTCCCTCATCCAAATTTAAAATCTGATTAGTCATTTCTTCAACACTTTGACTTGATATTGGAATATGATGTTTTGGACAATATGGAATACCAATTCTAGCATATAAAAGACGGAAATAATCATATATTTCGGTTACTGTACCAACCGTACTTCGAGGATTTTTACTAGTAGTTTTTTGATCAATACTTATAGCTGGACTTAATCCCTCAATAGAATCAACATCCGGTTTTTCAGAACCACCTAAAAATTGACGAGCATAACTACTTAAAGACTCAACATATCTTCTTTGACCTTCAGCATAGATAGTATCAAAAGCTAAACTACTTTTACCACTTCCTGATACTCCAGTCATTACTATTAATTTATTTTTTGGTAGAGTTATATCAATATTTTTTAAATTGTTTTCTCTAGCACCTTTTACAATAATTTGATCCATAAAAATTCACCACACATATTATACCCCAAAAAGGTAATTTTCAACAAAAAAATTATATCAAACATTTGTTCTTGATGCAAGATAAATTGTAACTATTTACAATAAAAAAGAAATCAGAAAAATATTCAAGTAAAACTTTAATATTAAACGATTTCTTTTTTTATATACAATTCATGAAGAGCTCTAGTCATGGAAACATACAATAATTTCATTTCTAGTTTATTATTTTTATCAAAACCATTTTCTCCTACTATTATTACAGAATCAAACTCTAGTCCTTTAGATAAATAACTAGGCAATATATTTAGATCACTATCATAGTTTAAATTACTAGAATTAATTAAATTAATTTTAATTTTTTCTTTTAACTTTCCATACAAATTATTAGCTTCTTCTTGAGTCTTAGTTATAATTGCAATTGTTTTATATCTACTTTTAATTTCATTTATTAAATCTAATATTTCTTTATTGGTGTAAGACACTTCTTTTCCATGTCTTATAACAGGAATTGCTTTATCTAAGTTTAACAATTCATTTATTTTATTGGCTTCTTCCATTATCTCTATCGTTGTACGATAACTTTTGTTCAGTTTTAATATTTGAAAATTATTAAAGATTTTTTCTAAACATTCCCAATTATCAATACTTCTATAAGAATACAAACTTTGAGCAAGATCTCCATAAATACTAAAACTAGCATTTTTAAATAATTTGTTTAATAAATAAAAAGTGAATTCACCATAATCTTGGGCCTCATCAATTACAATATGTCTATAATTATCAAAATCATTACTACCGGATAATTTATATTTTATATACATTAATGCTGGTATATCTTCGATATTTATTTGGTTTTTATTTAAATAAGAACAATCAATTCCTTTATTTTTTAATATATCCATATATATTGATTTTGGTTTTTTATTCAAAATAACAAAATATTTTTTTAAGTAATTATTAATATTATTTTTAAAGTTTTCTATATTTTTATGACTTATTTCGTTATTTATATATTTTTTTGATATATTAGAAAAATTATCATCTATATCTTTTTCTAACAATAAGATTAATCTATTTATTCTTGATTTAATATTTTTAAAAATATTCTTATTTATTTCTTCATAAATTGTTTTAATATAGTTTTTATCTAATACTTTTATTTTATCGACAATAAAGTCTTCATTAGGTAATATTTCTAATTGTTCAAAGTAATCATCTATATCTTTTTTCATATTCATAGATACTTTATAATATGATACTTCATCTGTATCCTTTATAATATCAAGGGAATTATTTATCTTGAAGTCTTCTTTCATGTATGTTAAAAAAAGTTCATCTAAAGTATTTTGAGTTACCCCATTAACGTCTAAATCCGGTAATATATTAGAAATATAACTAACAAAAAATTTATTTGGCCCTATTACCATATAATCACTTGATTTAAATAATTCACGATTATTATAAACTAGGTAGGCTATTCTATGAAGTGCAACTGTTGTTTTTCCCGATCCTGCTACTCCTTGGATAACTAAATTTTTATACATATCTTCTCTTATTATTTGGTTTTGTTCACTTTGAATTGTTGATACTATATTTTTAAGTCTGTTATCAGCCGAAACACTTAAATATGGTTTTAGCAGTTCATCATTGCTTACAGTGTCGACATCATTAAAATTGATTAATTTTCCTTTTTCAATAGTATATTGTCTTTTTAACAACAAAATTCCTTCTATAATTCCTTCAGGAGCTATATATTTACACTCACCAACATTAGAATCATAATACAAAGATGAAATAGGTGCTCTCCAATCTACAGTAATAACATTATTATCATAATCAGTTACACCTTTTTTACCAATATAACATTTATCAAGAAAATTTTTACTTTTAAAATCAATTCTAGCAAAATAAGGATTTGATTTAGCTTTTTCAATAGAATTAATCTCTGATTCTAATCTAAATTTTTCTTCTAACATGGCTTCATAATTGTGTTTATATAATTCTCTTAGGTTATTAAGTTTTAACTTAGAATCATCAATTACTTCATTATATTTATCAATTGTATAGTCTAAATATTCTAATTCTTCACGCATTTTACTCTCCTTTAAAATTATAAAAGTTTGCAATTTCTTTATAATTTTATAATAATCAATATAATAAAGTCAATTAAAAGTTAATTATTTTCAATATCATATCTTATTATTGAGATAATATTAACTAAATTATAGATTTGTTCACAAAGAAAAACCCATAATTATTTAATAATTATGAGTTTTATAATATATTAATATTTTTTATAATTTTTTAAATAATATTTATAACCAAAATAACCAGCTACAAGTAAAACTACTATTACAATTATAATTCCAAATGGACTTTTCTTTTCTTCTTCTATATCAATATCATATTCTTTACTTACAGTTTTATAACCATTAACATCTTCTGAAAATTCGCCACCTTTTATAAATTTACCAAATTTTTCTTTAAAAGAACTTGATAGTAAAAATATAGGTACGCCACTGCCTGATGTGAATTTTCCTGATTTTATTTCAAAACTTTTTACTTGAGTTTGATCAGTTCCCTCAGCTAAATATTCAACAACTACATAAGAATTTTTACTAGTATATGTGCCACCATCAATTGTAATTTCCATATCACCAGCATAAGCTTTATTAGATTCAATTTGTAAAACAGCCCCGGTTGGATTTACAGATCCACTGGCAGCTACAGGATCTTTTTTAGCACCTGTTGCATTAATTGTTGCACCTAATAAATTTAGAATTCCAGACTTAATAGCAATTCCTGATTCGATTCCTGTAATAGTTGCTTTATTAACAATTGTTTTAGCATAACCAGCTTGATATATTCCCGGACCGGTTGCAGTTATACTAGCTCCATCATAAAGTGTAACTTGAGGATAATTAGTTTTATTTTTCACGTCGCCATTAATATAAACACCTGGACCACTGCTATCACTTTGATTATCTGTTCCAATAAGATTACCATATATTAAGGCCTTAACTCCATAAGAAACTTTATTATCAGCATCATAGTGATCAATAAAAATTGGAGCCCACGCTTTTACTGTTACATCTTTTCCTACTTCAACTATAGAGTAATCAGTATCGTTTACACTTTTTGAACCTCTAAGTAAAATTCCATAAAGTGTAGGTGTTGTTTCTAAAATTGTTCCTTTTCCTGTAAGTTTTAAATTACCATTTTTTACACTTAAAACTTCTTGTTTAGCTTGAATGTTTTTACCATTCATATTAATAACAATTTTTTTAGAAACAACTAATGTTTTTTCTAAAGAAACATTACTTCTTAGTACAATTACATCATCGGTTTTAGCTGCTTCATAAGCTTCTTCAAGCGTTGAATAATAATTGTCACCTATACTTGCTTCATAAGTAACTCCATCAGCTTTAATGAAACAAGGAATTAAAACTAACAACCATAAAATTATTTTTTTCATTTATTCACCCTTATTCTAGTTAATACTATGAATAATTTATTTCTTTATACCAAAAAAGAGATAAAATTATTTATCTCTTAAAATGGCATTAAATTTATCAGTAACCGCAGCAATTATTTTATTAAAAATAGTAGTTACTTCTTCATCACTTAATGTTGATTCATTACTATTAAATGTTAATGAATAAGCAATTGATTTTTTATCTAAACTAATTTTATCACCTTGATATAAATCAAAGACTTTAATATCAGTTAAATATCTGCCACCATTAGTTCTTATAGTATTAATTACATCTTGATTTAAAATGTTTTTATCTAAAATAAAGGCCATATCTTTAATAATACTTGGATATTTACTTGAAGGTTTGTATTTTATTGGTTTTACAGGTTTCAAAAGTTTATTCATTGATAATTCAAAAACATAAACTTCTTCTTTAACTAAATTAGGATTAATACGACCAATAATACCAATTTCTTCATTATCTAATAAAATATGAGCACTGATCCCTGGATGTAAATCAGGTATTATTGCAGGTACAAATGTAAAACGATTTTTAAATCCTAAATATTCAAGTAAGTTGCAAACAACGCCTTTTAAATAATAGAAGTCAGCTTTATAGTTACCTTGCCAACTATTATTTATAGCATTACCATAAACAAGACCAGCTATTTTAGTATCTTCATTGTATTTAACATCATAAGTTTTAGCAATTTCATATAAAAAGATATCTTCTACTTTACGGGCTTTATTATATTCATAAACATTCATAAGTGAAGGAATTAAAGTTGTTCTAATTACAGCTTTATCAGCACTTAATGGATTTGGTAAATAAATACATTCTTTATTTTCATATTTAAAACGTTCAGCCATTTCTTTAGAAACTAAAGTATAAGTTTTGCATTCATTTAATCCTAAAGCACGTAGACGTTTAGAAATTGTTTTTCTTAAGCGAACATCACCAACATATTCACCTTTTTTTATTTCGACTTTTGGTAAAGTTGAAACTAAATTATGATAACCATAAAGTCTACCAATTTCTTCAGCAATATCATTAACATTCGGATCAATATCTAAACGACGAGCTGGAATCGTAACAGTAAATTCATTAACGTTTAATACATATGGGAAGCCTAGACGATTTAATTCTACTTCCATATCTTTAGTATCAATAGTAATACCTAGCATTTTATTAACAGCTTCAGTTTTAAATTTAACAATCTTTGGCTCTTTATTAACTTGATCATGTTTAACAATACCAGTAAGAATTTTAGCATTAGCATATTTTTGAAGTAATGAACAAGCTCTTAACAAGGCTTCTAAGGTATATTCATAATTTAATCCTTTACCATATCTTATAGAAGCTTCACTTTTTAGATTTAAATTATTAGCTGTATAACGGATACTTGTAGCATCAAAAATCGCACTTTCAATTAAAATTGTTTTAGTTGTTTGATCTACTTCAGTATTTAAGCCACCCATAACTCCTGCTATACAAACAGGTTTAGTTCCATCTGTAATAACAATATCTGATGCTTTTAATACTCTTTCTTTATTATCTAAAGTAATTATTTTTTCATTAGAATAAGCATCTCTTACAACAATTTTATTACCTAATTTATCATAATCAAAGAAGTGCATTGGTTGACCATATTCAAGCATAACATAGTTAGAAATATCAACAACATTATTAATTGGACGCATGCCAGCACTTGTTAATCTTTTCTTGATAAAATCTGGAGATTCTTTTATTTCTACTCCGGTTACCATTTTAGCTAAATAATAAGGACATTTACTAGTTTCTACTTTTAAACTAAAATGTTCATTTATGTTATCACTTATTTCAGTAAAATCATGATTAGGTAATGTCACAGGACGATTTAAAATAGCCCCGATTTCATAAGCAAAACCGATGTGATAATAACAATCGTTATTGCGGTGTTTATGAATATCAAGTTCATACAAAGTATCTTCTAATCCTAGATATTTTAAAGGATCCATTCCAACTTTAGCTTCACTTGGTAATTCACAGATTCCTTTGTTATAATTTTCTTCGGTTTTTTCTTCTAAGCCTAACTCGAATAAAGCACATAACATACCATTTGATTCAACATCGCGAATTTTACCTTTTTGAATTACAAAATTACCTGGTAAAACAGCTCCTGGTAAAGCAACAATAACTTTAAGACCTTTTCTTACATTACTAGCTCCACATACAATTTGCACTAATTCATTACCAACATTTACTTGGCAAACGTGTAAGTGATCACTATTTGGATGATCAACGCAATCTACCACTTCACCTATAACTAAATTATCAATATGATTAGTTATTACTTTTTCAATGTTTATACCAGCTTTAGTAATTTTAACAGCAAGTTCTTTTAAATCTTGATCAGATATATCTATATAATCTTTAACCCAATCTAAACTAATCATTATGACTCTCCTCTCTTTCAAAGGCATTTGCTTCTCTTAAATCTGTCATATAGAATGTACGTATATCATTAATGCCATATTTTAACATAGCTAATCTTTCAGCACCAAAACCAAAAGCGAAACCCGTCCAAACATCAGGATCATATCCACAATTTCTTAAAACATTAGGATGAACAATACCAGCTCCCGAAACGGTAATCCATCCAGTATTCTTACAAATATTGCATCCTTTACCATGGCAATTAAAACAACTAATATCAGTTTCTACTGATGGTTCAGTGAATTGATAATAACTAGGTCTAAAACGGGTTTCAACATCTTCACCAAATAAACGCTTAGCAACGACATCAAAAGTACCTTTTAAATCACTTAAACTAACATTTTTATCAACTAATAAACCTTCAATTTGCATAAATTGATGAGAATGCGTTGCATCATCGTTATCACGACGATAAGTTTTTCCTGGACAAATCATTCTAATTGGTTTCGATCCATGTGCTGCTAACATAGTACGAGCTTGAACTGGTGAAGTTTGACTACGAAGTAAAACATTTTCATCTTCAATATAGAAAGTGTCTTGAGCATCGCGAGCAGGATGTCCTTTAGGAATATTTAAAAGTTCAAAATTGTAATGATCTTCTTCAATTTCTGGGCCATCTACAACATCATATCCCATAGAAATAAATAATTCTTCAACTTCTTCAATTATTTTTTCTAAAGGATTAGGTGCTCCAACACGAATTTTAGTTGCTGGTAAAGTTACATCGATTTTTTCACTTTCTAATTTTTTATTCATTTCTTCGTTTTCGTATTTAACACGTATTGTTTCTAATGCTTCATTTATAGAATTTTTCAACTCATTTAATTTTAAACCACACTCTTTTTTTTCTAAGGCATTTAAACTAGCCATCATTGGGCCTAGAGCTGATACAACTCCCTTTTTACCTAAATAATAGGTTTTAAGATTATTTAAATCTTCCATATTTTTAACATTAGATATTTTAGATTCTAATTCATTTTGAATTTTTTTAATTTCTTCTAACATTTTTTCCTCCTATAAAAAAAGCAATTCATCCCCAAAGGACGAATTGCTCGTGGTACCACCTTAATTTTTACTCTTTGACTAAAACGCGTCATCGTTATATTTTTTAAATATAATGCTCCAAGACGAATTCATATTTATCTTGTTATCAAATTCCACCAACCTTTGACTCTCTTTAAACATTCCAAATATTACTACTTCTCTTCATCGCTTTAAAAATTAACTAAATTATACAATATTTAAATATTAAAATCAACCATTAACCTAAACTTTTAGCAGGATTTAAAGCAATTTCAACAGCTGGCTGACTATTTTTAATATCAGTTACTAGTCCTTCTGATTGTTTTTCAGTTATATTTATACCATTTTTTAATAAATAAGTGGTTTGATCTAAAAATTCTTCTAAACTTTGCAAACCTATTTCACTATAATAAGTTGCAAAATCTTCTAATGTTATTGATGAACATAATCTAATTGTAGCATCAGCTCCTATTTTATTATTTAAGTCTTGAACACAATCACGTAATGGTTCATATATATCAATACCATTTTCTAATTCATTTGAAGTTTCTAAAATGGTATTACCGACTAAACTATTAGCAATACCAGAATTAAAGCCATATCTTATTCCATCTAATTCATTATTATATGGATAACGCATCATAAGCATAGCTACTGTCATATAATAGTCTAAATCATATTTTCCGGTTGCTATTTCTAAAGAATTTACTTTTATTGTTCCACTTATAGGGTCAAAAAATAAAGGTTTTTTATCAGTTACATCTTCATTTTCAACTAATTTTATATTTAAAACTTGATTCAAGTAGGCATCATGATCAATTTCTGGATATAAACCACATATTTTATTAACGATACCTGCAACATGACTTCTATATTCTTCCATTTTTATCACCATTTTCATTATAGCATAATTTTATTTTTTTTCAACTTTAGATAAAGAAAAACAGACATAATTTATGTCTGTTATCTTTAATCCATTAGTTCTTGTTCTAAAGCATCTAATGGTTCATCATCAACGATTTCATTTTCCATTGTATAACTTACATCACGATATTTACGAGCACCAGTTCCGGCTGGAATTAGTTTACCAATAATAACATTTTCTTTTAATCCTTGTAAGTGATCAACTTTTCCATGAATAGCCGCATCAGTTAAGATACGTGTAGTTTCTTGGAATGAAGCTGCTGATAAGAATGAATCAGTTTCTAATGAAGCCTTAGTTATACCAAGCAATACTGGGTTACCAGTTGCTGGAATTTTGCCTTCAAGAATTAAGCTTGTATTTGCTTTAGTAAATTCTCTTATATCTACCATTGTTCCTGGTAAGAATAATGAATCACCAGAATTAACAATTTTAATTTTGTTAATCATACGACGAGCCATTACTTCAATGTGTTTATCATTGATATCTACACCAGTAGAACCATAAACTTTTTGAATTTCAAGTAAAATATATTGTTGAACAGTTATTGGATCCGTAACACTTAATAATTCTTTTGGATTAATAGGTCCATGTGTTAAACGTCCTCCTGCTTTAACTTCGTCACCGATTTTAACTACTGGTTTAGTACCATAGTTAGTTACGTGTTCACGAGTTTCAACATCATTTTTAACACTTATTACAAATTTACCATTTTCTTCTTCAATTGCTGTAACAACACCATTGATTTCTGAAATTGTAGCTTTTCCTTTTGGATTACGAGCTTCGAATACTTCTTCAACACGTGGTAAACCTTGAGTGATATCATCGCCACCGGCTACACCACCAGTATTGAAGTTACGCATTGTTAACTGTGTTCCTGGTTCTCCGATTGATTGAGCTGCCATTATACCTACAGCTTCACCAACTTCAACCATAGAACCTGTTGCTAAGTTACGACCATAACATTTTTGACAAACACCATGGTCACTCTTACAGGTTAAGACTGTTCTAATTGAAACAGCTTCAACGCCAGCTTTCATGATTTTATCAACTAATTGTTCTGTTAAATATGTATTTTCTGGAACTATTACTTCTCCTGTTGTTGGATTAATTACTTTTTTACTTGTGAAACGACCTAAAATACGAGTTTCAAGTTTTTCAACAATTGATCCATCTTTTTCATTAACAAAAGCTCTTACTTCAACACCATCATCAGTGCCACAATCTTCTTCACGAACGATAATATCTTGAACAACATCAACAAGACGTCTCGTTAAATATCCGGCATCGGCTGTTTTTAAGGCTGTATCTACAGCACCTTTTCTAGCACCGTGTGTTGACAAGAAGAATTCAGAAATAGTTACTCCTTCAGCAAAGTTTGAAAGTACTGGGATTTCGATAAAGTCTCCAGTTGGCTTAGTGAACAAACCACGCATACCAACTAACTGAGTTAAAGAACCGATATCACCACGGGCTTTTGAATCAATCATCATAGCTACGGAGTTATCTTTGTTTTCTTTAATCATTTGACCTAATTCTTTAGAAATTTCACTTTTAGCACTTGACCAAATTTGAATAACTTTTTCATATCGCTCTTGATTAGTAATTAAACCACGTTTAAATTGTTTATTAACTTGATCAACTAATTCTTGACTACGTTTAATTACTTCTGGTTTAATTTTACTTTCTTGAATATCATCGATTGAAATAGAAATTCCTGATAATGTTGAATATTTGAAACCTAAGTTTTTAATTTTATCAAGCATTACAGAAGTTTCTGTTGTTTGATATCTCTTATATATTTGAGCAATTAACTTTCCTAAAGCTCCTTTATTAAATGGCTCTACTAAAGGCATTTCAGCAATTGCTTCTCTTATATTTGTTCCCTTAGCTAAGAAGTATTTAGCAGGTGTTACATTAGTAATATTTTCTTCTGATGCATCATTAATGTATTGGAAAGTATCAGGGAATGCTTCATTGAAAATAATTTTACCTGGAGTAGTTACTAAATAACAATCTTTATATTTATCTGGGAATAATTTATGTTTAAATGATTTTACAGGTAACGCAATACGAGTATGAAGAGTTATTTCTCTTCTTTCATAAGCCATTAATACTTCACTATCATCTTTGAATACACGACCTTCACCTGGAAGTCCTGCTTTTTCTTTAGAAATATAGTAGTTACCTAAAACCATATCCTGAGATGGAGTTACGATTGGTTTTCCATCCTTTGGACTTAAAATATTATTAGCACCAAGCATTAATATACGAGCTTCAGCTTGAGCTTCTTCACTTATAGGTAAGTGAACAGCCATTTGGTCACCATCGAAGTCGGCATTAAATGCTGAACATACAAGTGGATGTAAACGAATTACACGACCATCAATTAGTTTTGGTTCGAATGCTTGAATACCTAAACGGTGTAATGTTGGAGCACGGTTTAATAGAACTGGATGTTCTTTAATCTTTTCTTCAACAATATCCCATACTTTTGGATCTTGATTTTCAATCATTTTTTTAGCTGCTTTAATATTTGAAGCAATTTCTTTACTAACAAGTCCATTTATTACATGTGGTTTAAATAATTCTAAAGCCATTTCTTTAGGAATACCACATTCATACATTTTTAATGTTGGTCCAACGACGATTACTGAACGACCAGAATAATCTACACGTTTACCAAGTAAGTTTTGACGGAAACGACCTTGTTTTCCTTTTAACATACTTGATAAAGATTTTAATGGACGATTTCCAGCTCCTGTTACATTACGACCACGACGACCATTATCAAATAAAGCATCTACAGCTTCTTGTAACATACGTTTTTCATTTTGAATAATTATGCTTGGAGCACCTAATTCAATTAATTTCTTTAAACGATTATTACGATTGATAACACGACGATATAAATCATTTAAATCAGATGTTGCAAATCTACCACCATCCAATTGAATCATAGGACGTAATTCTGGTGGAATTACTGGTAGAGCATCTAAAATCATCCATTCAGGACGATTTCCTGATTTTAAGAATGCATCTAAGACGTCTAAGCGTTTAATTAAACGAATACGTTTTTGACTGCTACTTTCTTTAATAGAATCTATTTCTTTACGAATTTCAGCAACTTCACGTTCTAAATCTACTTCTTTTAATAGTTCTTTTATGGCTTCAGCACCCATACCTACACGGAATGTATTACCATATTTTTCATAGTATACTCGATATTCTTTATCTGAAATAGTTTGTTTCTTTTCTAATGGAGCAGCTCCTGGATCAAGAACTACATAAGAAACAAAGTATAAAACTTCTTCCAAATCACGTGGAGACATATCAAGAACAAGTCCCATACGTGAAGGAACACCTTTAAAAAACCAAATGTGAGAAACAGGAGTTGCAAGTTCAATATGTCCCATTCTTTCACGACGAACTTTAGAACGAGTTACTTCAACTCCACACTTATCACAAACAACATTTTGATATCTTACACGTTTGTATTTACCACATGAACATTCAAAATCTTTTGTTGGACCAAATATCTTTTCACAGAAAAGGCCATCTCTTTCTGGTTTCAAGGTACGATAATTGATTGTTTCAGCTTTTTTTACTTCACCATAAGACCAAGATCTTATTTTTTCTGGTGAGGCAATGGCTATTCTTATGCCTTCAAAATCATTAGCATTCATCATTAAATTGCCCCCTCATCCATATCATTTACATCTTCAAGTCCATCAAATGAATCTTCAAATTCATCTAATAGATCTTCATCTAGTTCTTCATCTTCCGCAAATTCATCTTCTATTTCTTCATCAGTATCATCATTATCATTATCAGGTACTGGTTCTTCCATATTTTTCTCTAATTCTGCGTCTGTTAAATAACTATCTTTTTCGGCTTCTTCTAAATCTTTTAATTCAACATATTTTCCATCACGATTTAAAACAGTAATGTCTAAACCTAAAGCTTGGAATTCTTTTACTAAAACTCTAAAGCTTTCTGGAACACTTGATGGTGGTATTGGTTGACCTTTTACTAAAGCTTCATAAACTTTAACACGACCAACAACATCATCTGATTTAATTGTAATCATTTCTTGTAAAACGTTAGCTGCACCATATGCATATAGTGCCCAAACTTCCATTTCTCCGAATCTTTGACCACCAAATTGAGCTTTTCCACCTAAAGGTTGTTGTGTTACCATTGAGTAAGGTCCTGTAGAACGTGCATGTAATTTATCATCAACCATATGGTTAAGTTTAATCATGTACATGACACCAACACTTACCTTATTATCAAAGGCTTCACCAGTACGTCCATCATAAAGTGTGACTTTACCATCAGGATTACGACCAGCTTCTTTTAAGGCATCTAATATTTCTTCACGAGTAGCACCTTCAAATACAGGTGTTGCGACATGAATATGTAAATCACGAGCAGCAATTCCTAAGTGGATTTCTAAAATCTGACCGATATTCATACGGCTTGGTACTCCTAATGGGTTAAGTAAGATATCTACTGGAGTACCATCTGCTAAATATGGCATATCTTCTTCTGGTAAGATTAAAGAGATAACACCTTTGTTACCATGACGTCCGGCCATTTTATCGCCGACTTGAATTTTACGTTTTTGAGCGATATAAACACGTACAATTTTAGAAACACCAGCAGGTAATTCATCAGTATCTTCTTTTGTAAATATTTTTACATCATGAACGATTCCTTCACCACCATGTGGAACACGAAGTGATGTATCTCTTACTTCACGAGTTTTTTCTCCGAAAATTGCGTGTAATAATTTTTCTTCACTAGTAAGTTCAGCCATTCCTTTTGGAGTAACTTTACCAACTAATATATCATCATCTTTAACAACAGTACCGATACGAATAATACCATCTTCACTTAAGTTCTTACGAGCTTCTTCACCAACATTTGGAATATCGCGAGTAAACTCTTCAGGACCTAATTTAGTATCACGGCACTCGATTTGATAAGATTCTATATGAATTGATGTATAAACATCATCTTTTACTAATCTTTCATTTAAAATAACGGCATCTTCATAGTTATAACCATCATAGTTCATGAAGGCTACAGTAACATTTTTACCTAAAGCCATTTCACCATGATCAGTACTTGGACCATCAGCAATGATTTGGTCTTTTTTAACCTCATCACCCTTACGAACGATAGGAACTTGATGATAACAAGTAGAAGCATTACTTCTTTCATAACCATTTAGATAATAAGTTTCTTCGCCACCTACTGTCTTAACAACAATTTTCTTAGCATCTACATAAGTAACAAGACCATCTGTCTTAGAAATAACAACAGCACCACTATCACGAGCAGCTATTGCTTCAACACCAGTTGCAACAATTGGAGCTTCAGCTTTTAAAAGTGGAATAGCTTGACGTTGCATGTTGGCACCCATCAATGCACGTTTTCCATCATCATGTTCTAAGAATGGAATAGCACTTGTTGTAATAGATACAACTTGTTGTGGAGAAACATCAATGTAATCGATTTGCTTACGATTAACCATGATATTTTCACCTTGATAACGAACTGGAACATTCTCTTCAATGATTTCATTGTCATCATTTACTTTTACAGTTGCTTGAGAAATATAATATTCAAGTTCTTCATCAGCAGTCATATAAACAATCTCATCAGTCAATTTACAATCAACAACTTTACGATATGGTGTCATAATGAAACCATAATCATTAACACGAGCATAAGATGCTAGTGAAGTTATAAGTCCGATATTTTGACCTTCTGGAGATTCAATTGGACACAAACGACCATAGTGTGATGGGTTAACATCACGAACTTCCATGCCGGCACGATCTCTTGCTAAACCTCCAGGTCCAAGAGAAGTTAAACGACGTTTATTAGTAAGTTCGGCCATTGGGTTAGTTTGATCCATGAATTGAGATAATTGACTACTACCGAAGAATTCTTTAATAGCAGCTGTTAATGGACGAATATTAATCAATGATTTTGGAGTTACTTCAGTAATTTCTTGAGTTGACATACGATCACGAATCATTCTTTCAATTCGAGAAATTCCGATTCTAAATTGATTTTGTAATAACTCACCTACTTGACGAACACGTCTATTAGATAAGTGATCAATTTCATCAAATTTACCAACACCACATAATAAATTGAAATAATATGAAGTTGCTGCATAAATATCCGAAATTGTTAATCTTTTAACTTCTAAAGTTTGATCATTACCAATAACATTGATAACTTTTTCTTTATTTTTTGGATCATAAATTTTAACAATTTGAACTTTATCAAATGTATCTAAATCTTTATTAATTTTAACTTCTTTAACACCATAACCATTTTCCATGATTGGTTTTAAAGTTTCTAAAACTTCTTTAGTTACTAAAGTATCTTTAGGTATTACAATTTCACCATTTACTTTAATATCTTCAGCTAATGTTTGATTTAATAAGCGATCTAAAACATTTAATTTTTTATTAAATTTGTAACGACCAACTTTAGCTAAATCATATCTAAAAGCATCAAAGAATCTTGTAATCAATTGGTTCTTTGCACTATCTAAAGTTGATGGTTCACCTGGTCTTAATTTGGCATGAATATCAATTAATGATTCATCAGTATTTTTATTTGTATCTTTTTCAATAGTACGTTTTAAATACTCATCATCGCCAAATAGTTCTAACATATCTTCGTCATTTGATAAACCAACAGCACGAAGTAATGTCGTAATTGGTACTTTTCTTGTACGATCAATACGTACATAAACAACATCATGAGCATCAGTTTCATATTCTAACCAAGTACCTCTGGTTGGAATAATCTGTGATTTAATTGTATTTCGACCATTTTTATCAACCTCATGATTAAAATACACACTTGGAGAACGGACAAGTTGTGAAACAATTACACGTTCAGCACCATTAATAACGAAAGTACCACTTTCAGTCATTATTGGCATATCACCTAAATAAATATCTTGTTCTTTAACTTCACCAGTTTCTTGGTTAAATAGTCTTGCTTCAACCTTTAAAGGTGCAGCGTAAGTTGCATAACGGTCTTTACAACCTTTTATTGAATAACGTGGAGCTTCAAATGAATATTCACCAAACTCTAACGACAAATTTCCCGTGAAAGACTCCACAGGAAAAATATCATCGAATACCTCTTTGATTCCGTTTTCAATAAACCAGTTATAAGACTTTTTTTGAATCTCTAAAAGATTCCCTAGTTCAATTCCGTTTTTAGTTTTCGCATAACATCTACGTTCGCGATAGTCACCATATTTTTTGACAGTATAAGCCACAATTTCACCCCTATAAACTAATTTTATTGAACGTAAAAACACATAGAACACGAGTATACGTCGCCAATTTATAATTTTATCAGAATATACTCAAATTGTCAATAAATTGTCTTATTTTTGCATTTAATTATATAGAAACCTTTATTCTTATCAATAATTGAAACTTGATAAATTTCTTCTAAATCACGAGCCACTGATTTAGCTCCTTGTTCTTTATTAATGACAAAATAAAGACTTCCATCATCTTTTAAATACTCTCTTGCTCCAAATAATATTTTATATAAAGTCTCCTTCCCAACTCTAATTGGTGGATTAGATATTATATAATCATATTTTTTATTTATACTTTCATATATATTACTTTCAAAAATATTTACATTTGCTTTATTAAGTAAAGCATTTTCTTTAGCTAATTTCAAACTTCGTAAATTGATATCAATCATATCAACTTTTAAATTAGTAAGGCTACTTATAATAATTCCGATCGGTCCATATCCACAACCAAAGTCAAGAATATCACCTTTTAGTTCAGAAAAAGGGATTTTTTCTAGTAATGCTCGTGTTCCATAATCAAGACCTTTTTTCGAAAAAACACCATTATCTGTAATCATTTTAAAACTTTTATCTTGAAATAAAATATTTATTTCTTTTTCTTCACTTTTAACATTATCATTTGTAAAATAATGAGACATTTTATCATTCCTATTTAATACGCCAAAAGTCCATACATAAATGTATAGACTTTAAAGCATTTTTTTCAATTAATTATTTTAATTCAACTTTAGCGCCAGCTTCTTCGAATTTAGCTTTTGCTTCTTTTGCTTCTTCAGCTGGAACGTTTTCTTTAACAACTCCAGTGTTATCAGCGATATCTTTAGCTTCTTTTAATCCTAATCCAGTTAATTCACGAATTAATTTAATAACTGCTAATTTATTAGCACCTGTTTCAACTAATGTAATGTTGAATGAGCTTTGTTCTTCAGCTTCAGCAGCAGCTGGAGCAGCAGCAACTGCAACAGCAGTTGGATCAACTCCGAATTCCTCCTTCATTGCATCAACTAATTCTTTAACTTCTAGAATAGTCATTTCTTTTAAGCCATTGATAAATTCTTCTTTTGTAAATTTAGCCATTTTATATTCCTCCTTATTTTTCTAATTTTTCTTGATATAAATTTAGGGCAACTGATAAATCTTTTACTACCCCAATTAATCCACCAGCTAACATAGTTAGTAACTCTGTTCTTGATGGTAATGCAGCTAATGCTTTTAGCTTATTAATGTCAGCGATTTCACCATCACTCATACCAATAGTCATTTCTAATGCTGGGTGATCTTTAGCAAAATCATTAACAACTTTGATTGGTGCGATAGCATCGTTACCAAAAGCAATTGCCTTTGGACCATTTAAAGCATCATCAATATCGATGTTTAAAGGTTTTAATGCTCGTTTAACCAAAGTATTTTTATAGATTTTAACTTCTGAACCAGATTCTCTTAATTTTCTTCTTAATTCAGTTAATTCGGCAACATTTAAACCATTATTATTGAATACTACAAATGTTGTTGAATTTTTTACTTTATCAGTAATTTCATTAATAACTGATTGTTTTTGATCTAAAATCTTTTGATTTGCCATTCAAAATACCTCCTCTTCTTTTTTTAAGCCGTATAATAAAACTCCCACTTACCGCAGGAGTTAAAAAGACATTTCTTTCTTTATCCTCGGTAGGAAATTAAGTATTACTACACCTACTGTCTACGGCATCACACATGTAAATTATAACATGTTATAAACTAATTGTCAAAACTTGTTAAATCAATTTTGATTCCAGGGCCCATTGTAGAAGAGATTGATACATTTTTAATGTATTTACCTTTTACTGTGCTTGGTTTTGATTTAAGAATTAAGCTTGTGAATGCTTTGAAGTTTTCAACTAATGCTTCATCAGTAAATGAAACTTTACCAATTATTGCATGAACGTTTGCAAAACTATCTGTACGATATTCTACACGTCCTTTTTTAACTTCATTTACAGCTTTAACGATATCAGTTGTAACTGTACCAGTTTTAGGGTTTGGCATTAAACCTTTAGGTCCTAAGATCTTACCAATCTTACCTAAGGCAGGCATCATATCTGGAGTTGCAATAATTGTATCATAATCGAACCAATTTTCTTTTTCGATTTTAGCAATTAAGTCTAAATCTCCAACATAATCAGCACCTGCTTCTTTAGCAGCATTTGCTTGATCACCTTTAGTTAAAACTAAAATTCTTTTAGTTTTACCAGTACCATTTGGTAGTACAACTGCACCTCTTAATTGTTGATCAGCTTTTTTAGTATCTAAATTTAAATGCATAGCAATTTCAACACTTGAATCAAATTTAGTTGTTGAAGTCTTTTTTACTAATGCAATTGCTTCTTCTACAGTATAAACTTTAGTACGATCAACTAATTTTAAAGCTTCTTGTAATTTTTTACCTTTCTTCATTTTTTAACCTCCTTATGTGGTATTAAGCGGAATATTCCTCCCACATAGGCAAAGCCTATATGTTTAATCAGTGATTTCGATTCCCATATTCTTTGCTGTACCTTCAACTATTTTCATAGCTTCTTCTACAGTATAGCAATTTAAATCTGGTAATTTAATTTCTGCGATTTCTTTTAATTGTTCACGAGTTAAGTGCCCAACATTTTGTTTTGAGCCTTTTGCTGATCCAGCTTTTACTTTTGAGTATTTCTTAATTAAGAATGGAGCTGGTGGAGTTTTAATTACAAAGTCAAATGTACGATCCTCATAAATACTAATTTCTACTGGTAAAATATCACCAATTTTATCCTTAGTAGCATCATTATACTTTGTACAGAAATCTCCTAAATTAATACCTGCAGGTCCTAAAACAGTTCCTACTGGTGGCGCTGGTGTTGCTTTTCCAGCTGGAATTTGTAATTTTACAATTTTTGTAACTTTCTTTTTAGCCACGAATAACACCTCCTATAATATGTTAGATGAGTGGTTCTATTGATTCCGCATCTCCCACTTTTAATCTATATAAATTTTTATATAGCAATTTAATTATACTACATTTTTTTAACAAATGTACGCTTGTAATATTAACACTTTTAAATTTGTTTGTCAACTATGCTTTTGCAATGTCAGTTAAAGCAAGTTCAACAACTGTTTCTTGACCGAACAAGTCAATTGTAACTTCAACTTTTTGATTAGCCATATCAATGCTTTTAATACGACCAAACATGTTAGCAAAAGGTCCATTGATAACTTTAACGTTTGTTCCCTCTTCAATTTCATTTCCAAGTTCTAAACGACTCATGCCCATAGCACCTAAAATATGATCAACTTCTTGAGGCGTTAATGGAAAAGGTTTAGCTCCTTTTCCTGATGATCCGATAAAACCAGTTACACCTGGAGTATTACGAACAATAAACCAAGCTTCATCAGTCATGATCATTTCTACTAAAATATATCCAGGAAACATCTTTTTTACACGTTCTTTAGTAACGCCATCTTTTATTTCAACTTCTTTTTGTTCAGGAACAACTACACGAAATATGTAATCTTCCATTCCCATTGTGTTAGCTCTCATTAATAATTTTTCTTTTACCTTATTCTCATGTCCAGAATAAGTATTAACTACATACCATTCTTTTTCCATTATACAAGTACCATCTTAGCTAATGCGATTAAGGCATCAATTAAAGTAAAATATAAAGCAAACACAATAATACAACCAAATGTTGCTGCAGAATATAAGCCCATTTCCCTTTTATTAGGCCATCTTACATTTTTCATTTCTTTTCTTACATTTTTAAAAAAACCAGTTATTTTTTTCACAAATATGTCTCCTTCTTTATTTCAAATAAAAAACACTTTTTCGTGTCTAATTAAATATTATCATCAAAATCCTTATTTGTCAACAAATATTTAAGCTTTTATGCCTATCTTATGATAATGTCTTAATTATTATTTTTTAATTATGTCTCATTCTTATAATAATTTTGTATAAAAAAACTGGCTTACAATTGATGTGAACCCCATTTTGGAGACATCAAATAAAAAAACTGGATTAAAAAAATCAAGGGCGAACGAAGTGAGTTC
>CAKPHY010000002.1 GCA_934162285.1 uncultured Bacilli bacterium | reverse complement strand
TAATAACAAAAAACATAAAGAAATCAAATTTTTAAATTCAAAATCTTTATGTTCAACATTATACGTGTTATAATTATTTTAATAATAGATAATATAAGAATAGAGAGTGGTTAAAAATGAAACAATCCATAGGTGGAGTGTATGTTTTAAACTTAGTTATTATATTTTTACTTATAATGTTTGGTTTTATTATGGCTTCTTTTAGTTATATGAAGGCTTTTAAAGTAACAAAGGGTGTATCAGCTATTATTGAAAATTCTTCTGGTTATAATAAAATTAGTCAAAAGTTGATTTCTGATTATTTAGATAGTGTCGGTTATCAAAAGTATGATATTGCTGTAGAAAATTGCCCTGTAAAGAATAAAAAAGAAGCAGTAGCAGCTAATGACGGGCTTTGTATATATAATGTTGTAAATGATGGCACTTATTTAACATATGGAATTGTTTCTTATATGTATATTGATTTGCCTTTAATTTCCTTAATAAAAATTCCAATTTATATTGAAACGGAAAAAATTTACAATTTTGAATAAGCGTATTTTAATACGTTTTTTTATTAAAAAAATGTTTTACATACACACTTTATAGTGTTATAATATTTTTCCTCGAAGAAGAAATCTTAAAAAGAAACTTTATTTTGTAAAATTGTGGAAAAAGTAATTTTCTTTTGTTGATTTTATGCTATAATTATTATAACTAATATTATAATAATAATTCTTTTTTGATTTTAATAAATTTTGGATATTTGAACTGGAGGAATAATATATGGTTATGTTTTTTAACTCTCTTTTAAGGCAAATAGTGGGTATTATAGATGGTTTACTTTATGGATTAGGTGCTGAACTTTATGGTCTGATGATGGATATTGCTAGTGCAAAAGTATTTTCAAATGATACAATTCAAAATGTTTCTATGCGTGTTTATCAATTATTAGGTTTAGTAATGTTGTTTAGGTTAATATTTGCATTTTTAACATATGTTATTAATCCTGAAGATATGACGGATAAAAACAAGGGGTATACTAAAATTGTTAAGAAGATTTTTACTTCTTTAGCATTAGTAATTATAACACCTTGGTTATTTACTCAGAGTCGTAATTTGCAAATTTATATTATAAATGATCGCTTGATTGAATATTTTATTTTTGGTACGACAGGATCTAGTGATGCAAGACCGGGATATACATTAATGTATACTGTTGCTAAAACTTTCTATGTTCCTTATAGTTGCGCTGATGCTGATTGTAAAGAAAAACAAGATACTAAGAGTGCCTTATGTACTGGTGTAGCATGGGATGAAAACTTACCTAAATTTACAGAACAAAGTGGTAAACATATTCTAGATACGTCGTCTTCAGCTTTTGGTAAGTGTGGTTATGGTGCTGATGATCAAGATTATGCTAACCGCCTTTGGAATGCGACCCATCCAGATAATGATGGTAAGTATCAATTGATTACTCTTACTGGTTTAGCGCGTGATTATAGTGGTGATAATTTTAAAATCAATTTTCAGTGGCCTTTCGTTGGTTCTACATTAGTAGGTGGCTTTATTTGTTATGTTCTTTTAATAATGTGTATGGATATAGCCTTGCGTTCTGTAAAATTATCATTTTATGAAATGATCGCTCCTGTTCCTATTCTTTCTAATTTAGGTTTTAAAGATGGTAAGGATTCAATGTTAAATAAATGGTTTCATGAAGTTTTGAAGACTTATGCTGATTTGTTTACAAGAGTTGCTGGCCTTCAAATTTCTATATTTGCGATTCAAGAATTAGTTAATAATGGTTTGGCTAAAAATGACAATAATATTTTTGTAACATTATTCTTAATTATTGGAGCTTTAATGTTTGCCAAGAAATTACCTGATATTCTTAAGGGTATGGGTATTAACTTTGAAGGTGGCGGAAGCTTTAATATAAAGAAAAAACTTAGTGAGGGAATCCCAACTGGTGCTAAAAGATTGGGAGCTGCTGGACTAGGTTTGTTAGGCGGTGCTGGAGCTAATCTTTACAAAGCTGGGTCAAACGCTTATAGAAGAAAGAAAGAGCTAAAAGATGAAATGGCTAAACAAGGAATGGAATATAATAGAAAAAATAAAGAAGCATTTTTAAGAAATATTGATAATAAGCAATACGGTAGTCGTGGAGATAGAAAAAGATATGCTGCAGAGATGGCTTTTAGATCGGCAAAAGACCAAGCAATTAGAGAAGGCAAGTCAAATGAAGAAGCAACACGTATTGCAACAGATGCTTTTAATAGAACCGCTAAAGACTATAAAAGGACACATGCTAGTGAATATGGTGGTAATGTTATAGCTGGAGCTTTTAGTGCCGCAGCTAGAGCTGCAACAACTAAGGATGGGCAACTTTTTGCTGGTGCAGCTCAAGGAATTAAAGGTGCTGTTAATGCTAGAGATTTAAGAGATAAACAGCAAGAAGCTGATTATGGTTGGACAACACAGCTTAAAGATAATATTAGAACTTTTGCTGGTGTTGATACTGAAGCTAAAATCAGAGGCAATAAGATACGTGATGAAATTAATGCTCTACAAATTCAAGCTAGTGCTTTGCAGCAAAAGCTTGCTACGGCTTCTGATGCTGATAAACAAAATATTATTAAACAATATACAGATTTACAAAAAGATATTGTTAAGAAACAAAAGAATCTTGAAAAATTATACGAATCAAGTAAGAAATAAAAAGGAGGTAAATAATGAATCAATTTTTAATACCTGCCAATTCAAAAAAATCAATGTTAATATTTGGTTTATTCAATACTGTTGATTTGATTATATTTGGATCGGGTTTAGGGGTAACATTATTATTGCTTGCAATAATAGGTCCTAGTGAAACTTTAGATACATTTATTGTTTTATTGCCTGCATTAATAACGGGTTTGCTTGTTGCTCCTATTCCTAATTATCATAATGTTAGAACAGCTATTAAGTCTGTTTGGCAATTTTTTACACAAAGACAATCATTTATTTGGAAAGGATGGTGCATTAAAGATGAGTACGGCGACAAGAAGTAAGTACACTGAAGATTTTTTACCGATAAAAGATATTGTTAATAATTGTATAATTTTAAAAAACAATTATAAAGTTACTGGGGTAAAAATTATGCCTAAAAACATATTTATTATGGGACCAGAAATGATGAATTCTGTTATAAGTAATTTAAGAGTTGTTTACAATTTAATTAATTATGAATTTTGGATTGTTTCTGCTGATCGTCCTGTTGATATTAGTGTTTATATGTCACAACTAGAGCTTGCATATCAAAATGAACAGGATCCTGTTCGTAAAAAATTAATTATGCAAGATATTAGAAAAGGCGAGTCATTCATGGCAAATGATGTTGTAGATACTGAATTTTATTTGTTGTTTAAGGAAAAAGATGATGAGGTTATTCAAAAGCGTATTAGAACTTTAATAAATAATTTTGCCAATGCTGGTCTTGCTACAAGACAAGTTAGTAATGAAGATTTGCGAGTTTTAATGGATAATTTCTTTAATGCTGGAAGAACTACTAGATTTGGGACGGTGATGTCATAATGGGGAATATTAGAAGTGAAATTGCTCCAAAAGGCTTACAATTTTATCCTTCTGAATTTAATATTAGTGATCAATGGGCAACAATTCTTACGGTTGTTTCTTATCCTAAGTTTATTGATCCTGGGTATTTATCATCTTTAACTAGTATTCCAGGAATTAAAGTTGTAATTAAACATATTCCTTTACCTTTTAGTGTTATTAGTAAAATGCTTAATAAAGAAATTGCTAATTTAAAACAAAATTATCAGGATGAAAATGATAAAACGATTCAAGAAAGAATTCGTCAAGATTATGAATCTTTAGAGTCTTTTATTCAAATGCTTGCTAGTAGTCAATCAGCGATTTTTGATTTTCAAATGCATATCATGCTTACTGCTAATACTAGAGATGAACTAAATAATAAAAAAATGCAACTTAAAAATTATTTAGAATCTATGGAACTTAAAGCTATTCCTTTAAGATTTGAACAAGAAAAAGTATTAAAATCTATTGTTCCGATTTTCCCAAAGCAGGAGATTGAAGATCGCATTGGTGTTCCAATTCCTTCACCAACAGTAGCTGCTATGTATCCATTTATTTTTGATAGTATTAAGGATGCTGGGATGTCAACATTACTTGGCGTTGATTTCTCTGGTGGTGTAATTTTATTTAATCAATTTTTATACCAAATAAAGAAAGAACATAATAGAAATAATGCTAATATGATTATATTAGGTACTTCTGGTTCTGGTAAATCGACAGCAGCTAAAATTTTACTTCGTACTAATATTCGTAACAATAATCAAATTGTATGTATTGACCCTGAAGGTGAACTTGAAGATATGGTTCGTATTTATAATGGCGATTTCATCGATTTGGGTAAGGGTGGCGAATACGGTATGATTAATCCTCTTGAAGTTGTTGTTGATAGCGATGAGGGTGAACTTGAATCAGGTGCTGGTTATTCTGTATTAACTCGTACACTTCAAACTTTAAAAGCTTTTATGAAATACTATGCTCCAGATATTGAAGATGATGTTTTAAATATGTTCAGTGAAGTAGTTCAAGAAACTTATGCTCGATTTGGTATTAATTATCAAAGTAATTTTACTAAGTTTACTTCTGATGATTATCCTACTTTAGCTGATGTTTATGAAACTGTTAGAGGTCGTTTGATGTCAATGACTGATCGTACACATGAAAAAGATATCATGGAACGTTTGGAAATGAAACTTCGTCCTTTAGTTAGAGAATTAAAATATTATTTCTCTGGTCATACAACAATAAGAGCAAATAGTAAATTTATTGTATTTAATATTCGTGAAGTTATGAATGCTGATTCTAATGTTAGAAATGCATTATTCTTTAATATATTAAAGTATGCGTGGAGTTTAACTCTAGATGTTTCAACTAACACTATATTAATGGTAGATGAAGCTCATGTATTACTTGGAAGTAACAATACTTTGGGTGCTGATTTCTTAGCTCAAATCCAAAGACGTTCACGTAAGTATAATACGGGAACCATTATAATTACTCAACAACCTAGTGACTTTAGTGATCCTCAAGTAATAACTCAAGGGAAAGCAATATTTGACAATGCTTCTTATTACTTAGTTATGGGTTTAAAGAAACAAGCTGTTGAAGATCTTGCTCATTTAATTGATTTAAATGAAAGTGAACAAGATAGTATAAAGAGATATTCACAAGGAGAAGCCTTGTTCGTATGCGGTAGTAGACGTATGCGTATAAATATAATTGCTAGTGACGATGAATTAGATTCATTTGGTCGCGGTGGCGGATTATAGGATTAAAAGGTGGTGATAACATGGCTTCAAAAGAAAATAAATTTGCTAAATCAGAAGGTGGTGCCATGTTAGCTCCTAGTAAGGAAGATACATCATCTTCTTTTGGTATGCGTTTAGGTGGTAAAAATCAACCACCTATGCATTCTCATAATCAAGGAAATCAAAATCCTAATGCTGGTAGCGATTTAGGAAATAATGCTGATTCCCTTGGTGATGATAATGCATTAGCTAATAATAATTCTATTTCTAATCAAAGTGGTAATGGCATTCAAGGTAGCAATGGCATTCAAGATGCAATTCAAAAAGATGCTATAAAAAAGGCTGGTGAAACAGCTTTAAAAGCTGCTGGCGTTCCTAATGTTGCTGCTAAAAAAGTTGTAGATGCTGCTGAGAAATCTGGCGCTCTTGATAAAGTTAATGAATATATTGCTGAATTTAAAAAGAAAAAACTTAAAATAGCAATGAAAATTTTACCAGCTCTTGTTCCTGCTATTATATCTTTTGTTATTCTAATGGCAATTCTAGCAGTTTTTATGAATATTCGTTCCAAAATTGAAGGTGTTGTTAACTTTTTTAATAATGTCTTGGATATCTCTTATAGGGTAGCTGTTGGTTATTATGGCTCAGAATATCGATTTAACAAAGCTTTACCTAATGCTAACAGGTATTTAGATTCTAAGCTAGGGGGGTTATCAGAAGAAGAAAAAAATGCTAAACTTGATGATGAGATTCAAAAAATTTCTGATATTATAGCATCTATAACTGCAGCTGTAACTTATAAATCATCAATTTTGGAGGCGGATAAAAAAATTTGCTCTGCTGGTGTGTTTCTTTCGGCTACAACTAGTGATATTTGTTCATTATCATTTTCTGGACTTAGCAATAAAAATACTAAAAATTCTTTATATTCAAATTTTGAAGGGGAACAATTAGAAGATAGGATAAAGAATGCTGGATGTTCGGCTAGCCAAGTACCAATTTTAGATGATTCCGATAGTGCTAAAGATACTGTTGCAGACTTTAATGCTACTATCGCTGAAATTCGTAAAGTAGTTGATTGTGGTAATATAATTGGCAATACTTTAGATGCATTTTATCTTAAAGTTTTTGGCAATATTGATCCTGTTGATTTTATCAGCCAAAAATGGAAAGCATTTATAAGTATTTTTACTAGGAAAATAGAAAATCGTGAACAATTAGAAGCTGCTATAATTGGTGAGAGATGGTCTTTTGATATTGACGATTATATTTTTGATAAAGAAACTTATAGAAATTTCTTAATAGAGTATTATATTCCTGTTCGATATTATGATATGATTAAAGAAAAAACTGATAATGGAAAAAGCAGCTCTAGTGTTATTAAAGAAATTGCTGATGATATAATTATGTATCAACAAGTTCAGTCTCAAAAGCTTGCTGAAGAAATTACAGAAACGCAAAAACATCGTGAAGAAACTGGTTCTTTAGGTGATGATGATCTTATAAATTCACTTAGTCCTGTGTATGGAGATTCAAGCTGTACAATTTTGAAACCATACAATCATTTGACTCATGAATTTATTGAAACGTCAGGTGTTACAAGTAAAGATATTCATAGTATTAGTGATGGTGAAGTTGTTTATGTTAAGAATGCTAGTAATATATATGATAAGTATGATACTAGTACTAAAAAATGCATGTGTGATGGTAAAGAGTGTGAAGATTCTTTAGGTTCAGTTATTAAAGTTAAATTTACTTATGATTCTATTTATTATATTGTAACGTATGCTCATTTGGATAAAATTTTTGTTAAAGAAGGCGACATTGTAAGTAAGGGTGCTATTATTGCTACTGAAGGTAATACTGGTTGTACTAATTATCAAAAGTTGAGCTTAACTGTTACAAGTGAAAATGGTTATAATTATAATGTTGATGAGTTGTTGAGTAAATGCAGTAATACTAGTAATACTTTATCTTTATGTAATTTATCTAATCTTGTTGTAAATATTGTTGATTCTAATAAGAATCCAATTGATTCTTTAAGTTTTTATGATTATGTAAAGAATGAGACTTATAAGTTCTTTTATAGCGGAATAGACAAAAGAGAATTATTAAAAGCAGGTATTATTAGTACTGCTAGTAATATACTTTCTTCTTCTGATTATGAAGTTGGTATGAAAGAAATTACAATTCAAGCTAATAGTTCCTATGTTGCAATTAATAGTAGTGATGCAAAAAAGCTTGATCAAGCACTTGAGAGTGTTAGAGGTAGTTTATTAGTTTATAATGGTAAAATAGTAAAAGCTCGTATGAATTTGGTTTGTAATCGTGATGATTCTACAGCTAATTCTAATTCTGTTTATAATATTTTATGTGTTAATAAAGCTATTGATTTAGCTAATCGTGGTAAGTCTTATAAAGAAATTTTATCTATTTATTATCCTAATTATACTTTAGTTGATAATTATTGTTTAGATTATGCTTCAAGTATTAATAAATATTCTTTAAATAATAATAAAGCTTATTTTACTTTGCTTGATGATAAAGATAAATATGATCAAGAATTAGAAGAAATTGTTAATAATGTTGGCAAGGGAACGAGAGCAGCTAGTGTAGAAGTTGCTAGATATTTATTATTAGGATTTGATCAAAAGATTAAGTATAAAAATGGTGGTAAATATTTTAACATTGGTTTTAATGATAATTGGGCTTTTGATGGCTTTGATAGTTGTGGCTTTATTTCATGGGTATTATTGAATGGTGGAGCTAATATAGATAAAAGTATGTCAATTTCAGAGTTGATTAAATCTAACAATATTTCTGGTAATTTGAAAATTGATTCTAGTCTTTATAAATATTTTGATCAAATTCAAGTTGGAGATTTTGTTTATAAAGATGGCCAAATGGGTATCATAATTGGTAAAAATGATGGTAAGCTTTATGTTGCTTCAACTGATTTAAGTAATGGTTTAATTGTTAGTACAATTACTTCTTATGGTGAATCTACAGCTAATTTCACGGATATTTATTTTGCAGATAATTATTATAGTGGAACTGGGAAAATAACTAGTATGTGGTAGGTGAATAATGAAAAAGAAAATATTTATTTTATTGTTATTGTTACTATTAACTGGTTGTAAAGCCAATTACAATTTACAATTTAATTTTGGTGGTTCGGTTATTGAAAGTGGCAAGGTTTATTTTGATTCTTCTTTAAAGGGTAAAAATGGTTATTCTACTAATACTGATGATTTTTTAGCTCAGATTTTGAAAGATAATAATGCTTCAAATTATAAGACAAAAATTAAATTTGAAAGTGGTAATTATGTTGGATATAGTTTTTACCATCGTTATCGTGGTATAAATTATTATAATGGTAATTCACCTTTATTAAAAAGCTTGTATGGTTATTTAAATGTAACTAATACTGATGGGTATGTTAAGATTGAAGCTAATAATAGTAATTTAGCTAATTACAATAATCCTACAAGTGATAATCCTACTAGAGTTGAAAGTATTGAATTAACTATTTCGCTTCCGTATAAAGTTGTTAAAAATAATGCTACGCGCGTTAATGCTTCAAAAAATGAATATACATGGTATCTTACTCCTGGTGGTAATGATTATATTAATTTAGAGTATCGGACAACTTCTTTATATTCGAACAACCCACTTGATTTGATGCGATTTGTAAATATTTATATTTATATATTTATTGTTTTAGTAATAGTTGCTATTTCTTTTGGTGTTTATT
Organism: uncultured Bacilli bacterium; assembly: GCA_934162285.1. GTDB lineage: Bacteria > Bacillota_I > Bacilli_A > RF39 > UBA660 > RUG11241. The sequence continues at coordinate 74,771 of CAKPHY010000002.1, read as the reverse complement.
TTAGAAATCGTGCAATGATGCGTGATAAATTTTAGACTTTAAAAAAATTAATATGTTTGTTATAATATATATCGATTGAGGTGATAGTATGTTTAAATTAACAGCTAACAAAGAAGATGTAATAAAATTCTCCATTTTTAGTATTGCCATGTTTTTATTGATTGCAATTATTGTGAATAATGTTACGGTTTTTTCAAGAACTGGTGAATTTGCTGGATTAAATCCTTTTGCTGTTTTTTTAGATTTAGATACTTTTCTATTAACAATGATAGTAACTATTGTTGCTTTACTTTCAATAATATTCGGAACTTCTTCTCAATTTTTTGAAAAAGAGAAGGGTTTTGGATTTGGATTTACTAAAAAAGATAAAGGTGGCTATTCAAGATGGGCTACTGAAAAAGAATTCAAAGGTGAGTTAAAGCATATTTATGCTGACGATAAAGTAACTGATGTTGCGGGAATTCCACTTATCAACAATGGTCATGATATATGGGTTGATAATGGGGAATTTCATAACTTGATTATTGGTTCTACTGGTTCTGGTAAAACAGAAATGTTAGTTCAACCAATGGTAAAAATTCTTGCTAAAAAGGGTGAATCAATGATTATTACCGACCCTAAAGGTGAGATTTATGAAAAAAATGCTAATGAATTAAGAGAAAAAGGTTATAATGTTGTTCTTTTGAATTTCCGTGATCCTCAAAGAGGAAATTCTTGGAATCCTTTAACTTTGCCTTATGAACTTTATAGATCTGGTAATCATGATAAAGCTAATGAGTTGCTTGATGACTTAGCGATGAACATTTTGTATGATGAAAAGAGTCAGAACCAGGATCCTTTCTGGGAAAGAACTTCGGCTGACTATTTTACAGGATTAGCTTTAGGCTTATTTGAAGATGCTAAAGAAGAAGAAATTAATTTAAATAGTATAAATTTGATGACAACTGTTGGTGAAGATAAATTAATGGCATCAACATATATTAAAGAATATTTTAGTTTTAAGGATCCTGCTAGTCCAGCTTATGTTAATGTTTCTAGTACAATTATGGCTCCTAGTGATACTAAAAATTCTATTTTGTCAGTGTTTAAACAAAAAATAAAATTGTTTGCGTCTCGTGAAAATTTGAGTGAGATGTTAAGCCGTAGTGATTTTGATATGAAGGATATTGGTCGTAAGAAAACAGCTGTTTTTGTTGTTATTCAAGATGAAAAGAAAACGTATCACTCACTTGTAACTATTTTTATAAAACAATGCTATGAAACTTTAATTGATATTGCTCAAGAAAATGGTGGTAAATTAGAATATCGTACTAACTTTATTTTAGATGAGTTTGCCAATATGCCACCATTAAAAGATGTAACAACAATGGTAACTGCTGCTCGAAGTCGTCGTATTAGATTTAGTTTTATTATTCAGAACTTTGCTCAGTTGAGTCAAGTTTATGGTCAAGAAAACGGCGACACAATTCGTGGTAACTGTGGTAATATTATTTACTTAATTAGTAGTGAAATGAAAGCTTTAGAAGAAATAAGTAAGATGTGTGGTGAAGTTAAATCTAAAGAAAAAGATAAAACAGCTTCAACGCCACTTGTAACTGTAAGTGATTTGCAACGTTTGAAACTTTGGACAATTATTGTTTTAAGAACACGTTGTATGCCATTTAAAACGGTTTTAAAACCAAATTTTGAAATGGAAAAAGCTAATTGCTGGGGTAAAAAGTACGACAAAGCTGTTTATCCATCAAGAACAGAAAACCAAATTAAGATTTTTGATTTAAAAGCTTTTGTTAATAAGAAACGTGAAGAAAAATTAGGTGGAGGTACTTCATCATCATCAGCTGCCGGTGGCGGTATGTTTGGTGGCTTTGGAGCTTCTCCTTATGGTGGGTTTAATAGTCCTTTTCCTAGTCCATTTGCTAATGAGAAAAAGTCTAACCAACCTGAGTTTGATATTGATGCTATTGTTAAGAAAATTGATGCGAAAATTGCTGAACTTGAAGAAGAAGAGAAACAGGAGCAAGAAAATATTGCTAAAGTTGATGATAAACCAAGTATTGAAACTTCAAAAAATGTTTTAGATTCTAAAATTAGTAGTTTACTTGAAGAAAATAAAGCTAAAGAAAATATTAAAGTTCCTTATGCTATTGAGGACGATACAGTTGAATCTAATGATTCAGATGATGATTCTTCATTGGTTGATAATGAAATTGTTAATAACAAAGTAGATAGTTATGAAGATAACAAAAATGATGAAGTTAATTTGAAACCTGAAGCTGACAATTTTACCAATGTTTATACTTCTCATGAACCAATTTCTTTAAAGCCTTTTAAAGAAAATGACTTAACTGTTAAGAATGAATTACCTGAAGAGAATGATGATGAAGAAGAACCTTTTTCAATGAATGAATTTAATTATAATAACAATGTTCAAAATAATAATGTTCCAAATGAAATAATTGATGATAATGAAAATTCTTCAAAAGAAATATATGATGAAAATGTTTTTGAAGAAAATATTTTTAATGAAAATCAAGTTTCTCAAAAAGAGTCTGATGTTTCTCTTGATAAGGCGACTCCTGATTATTCTAGTGTTTATAAGAAATATGAAGAAGAAAGAAGTCAAAATTCAGAGATTTTTAAAGATAGTCATGGTAAATCAAATAATGATGACGATGTAACTGATGATCAGTTCTTTGATGATTTCTTTGATGATGGTGAATAATAGACTATTGTAATTTAATAAATTAATTGTTTGCCATAAAATATAATGGTGGTACCATTGAAAGAAATCTCTATAGTTAATCTTTTAAAACTTAATAATCCGATTATTATTGATATAAGAAAAAGTTATGATTTTAGTATTAGTCATATTCCTAATTCAATTAATATTCCTTATTTGGATTTTATTATTGAATTTCCTAATTATTTAGATAAAAATAAAATATATTATATTTGTTGTGATGAAGGAGAAAAAGGAAGAGAGCTAGTCAATTACTTGAATCATAAAGGTTATAATTCAGTTAATATAATTGGCGGTTTTAAAGAATATAAAAATTATAAGTATAAAAACTTATAGTTTTTTTTTACGTTTTATATTATAATATAATTGGTGATGATATGGAGTATATAATTGTCGCATTGTTAGTAATATTGTTAGTGATAAGTATTCTATCTCTTTCTAAAAATATAAATGAATCTAATATAACGGAGAGACTTGGAAAGTTAGAAACTAATACTATTAAAGAACTAGGCGATTTTAAAAATGATCTTAATCATAATATTAATGATGATTTTAATAAATTAAATGATCGAATTGAAGAAAGATTAAGAATGATTAATGATAAAGTTAATGAAAGACTTGATCAAAATTTTGAAAAAACGAATAAAACTTTTACTTCAGTTTTAGAAAGATTATCTAAAATTGATGAAGCTCAAAAGAAAATTGAATTATTATCTAGTGATATTGTTTCATTACAATCAGTTTTAACTGATAAAAAATCACGTGGTATTTTTGGAGAAGTTAATTTAAAACATATTTTAGTGAGTGTTTTTGGTGAAAATCCTAAAAATATTTATCAAATGCAATATCCCTTCAGCAATGGAACTATTGCTGATTGTGTATTATTTGCACCAGAACCTTTAGGTTTAATTGCGATTGATTCTAAATTCCCTTTAGAAAATTATCAAAATATGGTTGATCGGAATAATAGTGAATTAGTTAGAAGAGAAGCTTTAAAAGGGTTTAAAGCCGATATGAAGAAACATATTGATGCTATTAGTTTTAAATATATTATTCCGGGTGTAACAGCAGATCAAGCAATTTTATTTTTGCCAGCTGAGGCTATATTTGCTGAAATAAATGCTTATCATCAAGATTTAATTGATTATTCTTATAATAAAAAAGTTTGGATTACTAGTCCAACAACTTTGATTAGTACTTTAACAACTATTCAAATTATAATGAAAAACATTGAAAGAGATAAATATGCTAAGGTTATTCATGACGAATTAAAACTTTTGGATGTTGAATTTAGCCGTTATCGTGAAAGATGGGATAAATTATCTAGAAGTATTGATACTGTAAGTAAGGATGTCAAAGATTTAAATACAACAACTGATAAAATTACAAAGAGGTTTAATGCAATTAATCAAGTTGATGTAGATAAACTTGATAATAGGGGTGAATAAAAATGAGTGCCGAATCCGAAAAATTAAAAACAATCAGAGATTATATTGTTTCTCATCCTGAAGAAGCTAGAAAAATTTTAGAAGAATTACAAAGTAACAATATTGTAGACTTTTCTAATCAAAATAGTAGTAATAGTATTGGTGGTCAACGTAAGACTTTATCGACAGCTATAGGTCGATCATATACTGATGATAAAAATAATCGAGGCTTTTCTAATTATTTGTTACTTGCTATATTTGCATTTACGATTCAATTTATTATAACTTTAATTTGTATATTTTTTTATAAATAGTAAATTATAAAAAATATTAGTATACAATAAATTGTTTTTAGGAGGTGAAAAATGAAACATTTATTTAGAATTATAATATTACTTACTTTCTTTTTTATTTTTAATGTTAAGGCTTCTGATGCTTCTGATGTTTGTATATACAATTTTAAATTAAGTGATATTACTTGTAGTTTTACTTTTAATTATGTTGAGGGTGATTCTCCAGAATTTAAGTGTTATGATGCAAGTGGGAGTGCTCTTTCTTATGAGAATGGTAGTTTTTATTCTTTTAAATGTAATGGTATTGATTATACATTAACTTATGATTCATCTGCTTTTTTCTCGGATGGTCTTGCTGAAAAAATGTATAATTCTGGATGTTCAGCAATAGGATATAAATTTGAAAATGCCTATATGGTAATGCCTGATAACAAGATAGTTAGCAAACAAATATCTATTGGTGATTATAAAGATAATGTGTTAGAGAATGGAGATACTGCAGTTTTGATTCCTTATTCAAATTCTACTTCGTCAGATTCCTCGAACTCGTATAATCGTTATGATGACATTGAAATGTGTAATGAAAATAGCAATGATTATATTTATGCATGTGCTTGTATGCCAGCAGCCGTTGCCGATATAACAAGCTTTATTTATGGCTTCTTAAAAATTGGTGGGCCAGTGTTATTAATAATTTTAGGTGCTATTGATTTAGGTAAAGCGATTGTAGCAACTGATGAAAGTGGAATTCAAAAGGCAAAGAAGAAGCTAATAAATAAATTTGTAGCGGCTGCTTGTATATTTTTAGCCTTTTCTGTAATTCAAATGATAGTTAATATTGTTGGTGGTGGCGATTATGTTCAACAAGTAGAAGGCAATTGTTTATATTATTTATTAAATGGGTTTAAACCTTAGAAAAAGAAATCTTTTCTTTTTTTTTTTAGATAAATATATTATAATATATAGTAGGATGTGATAATATGAAAGAGCAAATAATGCAGTTATTAAAGAAGCAAGATTATGCTTTATCTACTCAAGAAATATATGATTGTTTAGAATTAAAAGATGTGGAAGATTTAAAAAAATTAATTAAAGCTTTAAATGATTTGGAAAAGGATTTTTTAGTTTATCGTACTAAAAAGGATAATTATATGCTTTTTCAAAATTGTCATTTAAAAGCCGGAACATTTATAAGCAATAAAAAAGGTTTTGGTTTTGTTGATATTAATGAACCAGAAGATATTTATATTGCTAAAAATAATGTTAATAAAGCAATCCATGGTGATAAAGTTTTTGTCGAAATTATTGATAATACTCCTGGAAAGATGGAAGGTCGTATTGCTAAGATTGTTGATCGTTCAGCTAAAGAATTAGTTGGTGAATATAATATTGTTGATGGTCAAGGTTTAGTAACATTAGATGATGATCATTATAAATTTAAAGTTTCGGTACCTTTTGATTTGAGTAAAAGTGCAATTGATGGTCATAAAGTTATTGTACGAATTTTAAATCGTAAGGCGGATAATTTATATTCTGGTGAGGTTATTAAAATTCTTGGACATAAAAATGATCCGGGTATTGATATTTTATCGATTGCTTGTAAATATAACATTAATGATGAATTTTCTGATGAAATATTGAAAGAATTAGAAAATATTCCATATGAAGTTAAAGAAAGTGAAATGAAAAATCGTACTGATTTGCGTGATCGTATGATATTTACAATTGATGGTGATGACACTAAAGATATTGATGATGCTATTTCTTTAGATATTTTAGAAAATGGTAATTATAGTTTGGGTGTTCACATCGCCGATGTTAGTAATTATGTTACTGAAAATAGTGCTATTGGTAAAGAGGCTTTTGAAAGAGGTACTAGTGCTTATTTAGGTGGTAAAGTTGTTCCGATGTTGCCTCAAAAATTGTCTAATGGAATTTGTTCTTTAAATCCTGATAGTGATCGTTTGGCTTTTTCATGTGTTATGGAAATTGATCATAAAGGTGAAATAGTTGATTCAGATATTTTCTTAAGTGTTATTCGTAGTAAAAAACAAATGACTTATAATTGTGTTAATAAAATTTTAGAAGAAAATATCATTCCTGAAGGTTATGAAGAATTTGCTTCGACATTAAAGAAAATGAATGAACTTGCTCATCTTTTACGTAAGAATAAAACAGAACGTGGTTATATTGATTTTGATATTGAAGAAGCTAAAATTGAGATAGATGATCATGGTGAAGCAATTGCTATAAAACCTAGACATCGTGGTGAAGGTGAGAATTTAATCGAAGATTTTATGATCGCTGCTAATGAAGCTGTTGCTAGTACGATTTATTATATGGATTTACCATTTTTATATCGTGTTCATGGTGCTCCTTCTGAAGAAAAAATAATGAACTTTATTAAATTTTTGGGCTTGCTAGGATACAAAATTAATGGTAAAATAAAAAACATTACTCCAAAGACGGTTCAAAAAATTCTTGAATCTTTAAAAGATAAAAAAGAACAAAGAATTTTATCTTCATTGTTACTTCGTAGTATGCAAAAAGCTATTTACGATAAAACTAATATTGGCCACTTTGGAATTGCTAGTAAATGTTATACGCATTTTACTTCTCCAATTAGAAGATTTCCTGATTTAACAGTGCATCGCTTGTTAAAGACTTATCTTGTTGATCAAAAAATGGATATGGGAACAATTGAAACTTGGGATAGTAAACTTGATATAATTGGTCCTCATTCATCTAAAAGAGAGCGTGACGCTTTTGAATGTGAATGTGAAGTTGATGACATGAAGATGGCTGAATATATGGAAAAACATATTGGTGAAGAATATACTGGTATGATAAGTGAAGTTCTTAGCTTTGGTATGTTTGTTGAACTTGATAATTTAGTAGAAGGATTAGTTAGAATTGATTCTTTAAATGATCGCTACTTATTTGATGAAGAAACATTTACAATAAGAAGTAAACATGATAAAAGAGGTTATCGTTTAGGAGATCGTGTTAAAATTAAAGTTATTGCTTCTTCAAAAATAACTCATAAAATTGATTTTGAAATTGTGGAGAAACTTATATGATCGAAATTTTAAATAGACAAGCAAAATTTAACTACGAAATATTAGATACTATAGAAACTGGTATTGTTTTAACAGGAACAGAGATTAAATCTTTAAAGCTTGGAAATGCTAATATTAAAGATAGTTATGCAACAATTAGAAATAATGAAGTATTTTTGCTTAACATGCATATTAGTCATTATGAAGAAGGAAATATTTTTAATCATGATGAAACTAGAACAAGAAAACTTTTATTGCATAAAAAAGAAATTTTAAAATTAAAAAATAAAATTGATTTAAATGGTTTTACATTGATACCGCTTAAAGTTTACTTTGTTAAGGGTCATGCTAAAATTTTGCTCGGATTAGCTCGTGGTAAAAAAACATATGATAAACGAGAAACAATTAAAAAGAGAGATGTTGAACGTGAGATTAGAAAAGAGTTTAAAGAAAAAAATTATTAGTTTAATTATATTGGTAATGCTTTTTCCTTTGGGTGTTAAAGCTGTTGATGAAATAGAAACATGTGTAAAAGATGATGTTTCTTATATTCAAGAATGTGCTTGCATTCCCGCAGCCATTGCGGATGTTACATCATTCGTATACAAAGGTTTAAAGATAGCTGGTCCGGTTTTATTAATTATAATTGGTTCTTTTAATCTTGGTAAAGCAATTGTTGCAACCGATGAAAAAGGAATTGAAAAAGCTAAAAAAAATCTTGTTAATAAGTTTATAGCTGCTGCTGCGATATTCTTAGTTTTTTCAATAATTCAAATGGCTATAAGCATTGTTTCTGATCGCACGGAAGAATTAACAGGTAACGGTAGCTGCTTAAATATTTTACTTAATGGTTACGAGGTTTAGAAAAGCTATGCTTTTCTTTTTTTGTGTTTTTTATGATTGCTAACATAATACTATAACTAAGTAGACTAGATCCTCCATAACTAATAAAAGGAAGAGTAATTCCTGTTATAGGAAGTAATCCTAAATTCATGCCGATATTTTGAATTTGTTGATATATTAATATTGCAATAAAACCAGTTATAATTAATTTATCACATTCATTTTTAGTATTTTTACAAATATTTAATAAATATAAATCAAATAGTAAAATTATTATTAATAAAATAACACTAGGAATAAAACCAAAAGCAGAAGCAAATGTTGCAAAAATAAAGTCAGTATGACTTTCAGGATAGTAAACATTAATATTAAAAAAACTTAATAATCCACTAGATCCCATAGCGATTAAGGCATTATTTAATTGATATCCATCTTGTTTTTGCCAATTAATTAATCTTTCAACTCTTAAAAAAATAGAATTTCCAAATATTTTTATTAAAATGTTTTGATTAAGATAATAAAGTAATATGATAGTAGTTAAAGTAATAGTTGCTAAAATAATTAAATACATTAAATATTTTGTTTTCTTTAAATATACAAATAACATTATAAAAATACTTAATAAATAAATTAAAACTAAACCTGTATCGGGTTCTAAATAAGTTAAAATACAAGGAATGATAGTTATTAAAGAAATTTTAAAAAATTTTTTATTTGTTTTAGAACTTAAAATAATAGCATTATAGATTACTAAAGTTATTTTCATAAATTCACTTGGTTGAAATGAACCTATAAATGGTATTTTAATCCAGCATCTAGCGTTGTTTATAGGTGTACCGAATAAAATTAGGTAGATTAGTAAAAGTACGCCTATGATATAAATAAAGCGAATATTTTTATATATGATTTCATTATTTTTAAATTTTAAAATAAAAATTAAACAAATTAAATAAAAAAATAATTGTTTTAAATAAATATTTTCTAAGTTTTTGGGAAGAATGGAATTTGCAGCATATAAGGTAATAATACTAATGATTCCAAATATAAGAAAATAGTAAATAATTTTTTTCAAAATATCACCCTTATTATTATGTTGCAAAAATAATAAAGTTTTCAAAATTTAATAAATATAGTATAATAATTATGTGGAGGAGATTATGGAATATATTTATTATTTGATAATAATAGCTTTACTACTTATTATTGCTTTTGCAATTACTAATTCTAAGCGTAAAGATTTTAAAATTGAAGCTAATAAATTAGTTGAATATTTAGGTGGTAAACAAAATATAATTAAATATGAATGCAATTTATCAAGGTTTGTTGTAGAAGTAAATGATACAACATTAGTTAATAAAGAAGCTATTCAAAAAATGGGTGCTAAAGGAATAGTTGAAGTTGATAATCAGTTAAAGATAATTTTAGGTGATGATGCAATTCAACTAAAGAAATACATTGATGAGTTAAAGTAATTTGACTCTTTTTTTTCGACAAAAAATGACATAAGTAATTTGTATAATTATGTCGGAAGGTGAAAAAAATGAGTTTTTTTGATGCAACTTTAATTAATATTATTTTAGTAGTTTTTCCTTTTTTGCTTTATTTTATTTACTTAGTTTATAATTATGAATTTAACAAAAAAGCTAATGAATTAATTCTTGATCTATCAATAATAACATCTTATTATTTTGTTTTAAAATATCAAAATAATATTAATCCTGAATATCCTTTTTTCTTACTTTCTGTTCCTTTATTTATTTCGTATTCTAAAAAACGTAATGTTAGTATTTTCTTGTTATCTTTTTTACCATTATTCGCGATCAATGATCAAGAATATTTGATAATTTTTGTAGTTGAAAAAATATTAACTTATGTTAGTTATTTATTGATTAAAGATTCTAAAAAATTTAATATGCTTTTTTGGATAATAAGAATAATATCAATTATTAGTTATTTTTTAATCGCGAATAAAACATTCTTTTCAATGGAAAATATGATTAAAAGTGTTTTATTTGCTTTACTTGGAATATTTGTTTCAATTTTTATTGTTAGTTTATTTAAAAAAACTGATAATTTGATAAATATTTATATGAATCTAAATGATCTAAAAAAAGAAAGTCAAATAAAAAATTCTCTTTTTCAAATTACTCATGAGATTAAAAATCCGATCGCGGTTTGTAAAGGTTATTTAGATATGTTTAGTAAAGATAAAAGTGATAAATATATTCCAATTATTAAAAGTGAAATAGATCGGACTTTAATATTGATGCAGGATTTTTTATCTTTAAATAAACTTAAAATTGATAAAGATTTAATGGATATTACAATGCTACTAGATGAAACTATAGATGAAATGTCTTTATATGGTAAAATTACTATTAATAAAAATTATGATGAAGAGTTTTATGTTGATGGTGATTATAATCGTTTAAAGCAGGTTTTAGTTAATATTTTTAAAAATAGTATTGAAGCTACTTTAGTTGATGGTATTATTGATGTTAGTATTAAAAATGATGTTTTAATTATAAAAGATAATGGTCAAGGAATGAGCCCTGAAATTTTAAAAAAAATTAAAGAACCTTTTTTTACAACTAAAATTCATGGTACAGGTTTAGGAGTACCATTGATGTATGAAATAATTGAAGCCCATGATTGGAATTTAAATTATGAATCAAGTTTAAATGAAGGAACAACTGTAAAAATTTTCATGAAAAAAAGTAAGATTATTTAGAAAAATCTTACTTTTTATTTCATTTCATTAACTTTTTTTGTTAATCTTGATTTATTACGTGCAACATAATTTTTAGTAGCAACACCTTTTTTAGCAGCTTTATCGATTCTTTTAATAGCAACTTTTAAATTTTCTTTTGCTTTTTCATTATCTTTAGCAGCTACAGCTTTTTCAACTTTCTTAATGGCATTTTTCATTGTTGCTTCGTAGTCATTGTTGCTTGCAGTTTTTTTGATATTAACTTTTACTTTTTTCTTTGCATTTTTCATATTAGGCATATTGTTCACCTCCAAGTCATTTCTTCCATATTTTAGCATACTAAAAGAAAAAAAGCAAATAAATTTTGTCAAAATACAAATTATAATAAAGGTGATTGTATGAAGAGAACAATTGATCTTAAAAATGATGCTATTTATATGGATTTAGCTATTGATCCAACATGTGATTTGACTTCTAATTTAGAAATAAAAAAAGATAAAGGGATCATTATTACCAAACTAAATGTTAATAGCAAAATATCTAAAAAGATTAATAAACCGATAGGTAATTATTTAACGATCGAGTTTAAAGATATTACAGATCATTTGAATAGAGAAAAAGTAATTAAAGTTTTTTCAAGAGAATTAAAATCTTTTCTTGGTTATAAAAAATATTTAATTGTTGGTTTAGGAAATAGAAATTCAACGCCTGATTCTTTAGGTCCTAGAGTTGTTTCTAAGATAATTGTAACTTCGCATGTTGCATCAATTAAAGGTTTAGAACCGGGTTTTTCTAATGTTGCCACCTTTAGTCCTGGGGTTAAGGGTGAAAATGGGATTGATACTTTTTCTTTAATCAAAGCTATTTCTTCTTTTTATAATCCAGATTTAATTATTGTTATTGATGCTTTAGTAAGTACTTCTTTAGATCGCTTAAATAAAACAATTCAACTAACAGATACAGGTATTAATTTAAATGGTAATTATTTGGATAAAAAAAGTTTAAAAGTACCGGTTTTAGCGATCGGTGTTCCGACAGTTATTGATTTAAAAACACTTATATCTACAAATATTGATATGATGGTAACACCTAAAGAAATAGATTTTATTGTTGATTCTTTAGCTTATATTATTTCTTCTAGTTTAAATAGAGTATTACATAAAATATGACAAAAAAGACTTTAAATTTGTTTTAAGATTTTAATGGTGATAAAGTGAAAAAACTATTAAAAATCTTTTTTGTTTTATTTTTTTTATTAATAATGTTATTAGGAATTAATAAAAAAGATAATACTTTTTTTAAAATTCTTAAGAATAACATAAGTTTTGATCTAGGAGTTAAAGGGGTTAGTTCTAGTGGCCTTGGTAATATTAAAGAAAATGGTTATACTGTAGATCCGATTGTTTATATTTATAATACGCATGAAAATGAGAGTTATAGTAATAAGGGTTATGAAAATATTAATGTTAATCCAACAGTTAAAGATGTTAGTTTTCTTTTGGCTTCGCTTTTAAAAGAAAGAGGAATACCAACATTAGTTGAAGAAAATAGTTTTGTTGAATTTCAACGTTTAAATAATTGGGATTATAGTGCTTTATATAAGGTGAGTAGAATTTATTTAGAAAATACTATTAAAAAGTATGACAATATAAAACTTTATATTGATTTACATCGGGATTCAATAAAAAAAAGTGATAGTACTGTTACTCTTAATGGTAAAAAATATGCCAAGATTTTATTCGTGGTAGGAATTAATAATCCTAATTATTTAGAAAATTATAAATTATCTAAGGAATTAAATGATAAAATTTGTTTAACCAAAAATATTTGCCGAGGTATATTAAAAAAAACGAGTGCTAATGCTAATGGTATTTATAATCAAGATTTAGATAAAAAGATCGTTCTATTAGAAATTGGTGGTTATCAAAATAGTATTGAAGAAGTAACTAATACATTAGAATTAATTGCTAATTCTTTAAAGGATTATTTCAATGTTTAAAGATAAGATTTTGCCGATTTTAAAAAAATTTATCTATATCTTGATAATTTCTTCATTTTTAGTTATTTGTTTTGCAAGTGATGCTGGTTATTTTGATCATATAAAATCTAGAAAATCAACTCTAACTACAGATCAAATTGCTAAATTCGAAGAAGATGTTAAAGCTGGTAAAGAAATTGATATAAATGATTATTATATTGATAAAAGTGAAGAATATAATAATAAATTTTCTAAATTAGGTTTTACTATTTCTACTAAAGTGAAAAATGTAACTACAAGTTTATTAGATCGCTTTTTTAAATTCTTAAATGACTTTCTTAATGAATAATGCTATAATAAAAATGGTGAATTTATGGAAGATTTAATTATAGGAAGTCATGTTTCTTTTAATAAAAATAGTGAATTATTAGGTAGTGTTGAAGAGGCATTAAGTTATAATGCTAATACTTTTATGTTTTATACGGGTGCTCCTCAAAATACTACGCGTTTACCTTTGCACGATAATTTTACAAAAGAAGCATTAGAACTTATGAAAAATAATAATATTGACATTAATAATGTCGTTGTTCATGCTCCTTATATTATTAATTTAGCTAATAAAAATAATTTAGATTTTTCAATTAGTTTTTTAAAACAGGAATTGAAGCGAGTAAAAGAATTAAGTGTTAAAATATTAGTTCTTCATCCGGGTAGTCATGTAGGTGTTGGCATTTTAGAAGGAATTCATAATATTAGTTTTGCTTTAAACATGGTTAAAGAAGAAGCAGAAGGTGTTTTTATTGCCTTAGAAACAATGGCTGGTAAGGGTAGTGAAATTGCTTCAAATTTTGAAGAAATTAAAACGATTATGAATGAAGTTAATTATCCTCTTTATGTTTGTTTAGATACTTGTCATATTAATGATGCTGGTTATGATCTAAATGATTTTGAAAGTGTTTTAAATCAATTTGATAGCATTATTGGCCTTGATAAAATAAAGTGTGTTCATATTAATGATAGTTTAAATGAAAGAGCTTCCCATAAAGATCGCCATGCTAATATTGGAATGGGAACGATTGGCTTTAATAATTTACTTAATGTTATTTATAATGAACGCTTAAAAGGAATTCCTAAAATATTAGAAACTCCTTATGTTGTTAATAAAAAATATCCGCCTTATCGTTTTGAAATTGCGATGATACGTGCTAAAAAATTTAATGAAAATTTATTAGAAGATATTGAAAATTATTATAAGTAATTTTTATATCTTTTTTTATTTTCAATTAATAAATTAAATATTTTGTTACTTTTTTCTTGAGAAAAATTATTTTCTAAAAAAGCTTTAGTTTTTATATTATTGCCATATAATATTTCTTCATAATTATTTTTTATATAATAATTTATTAAAGAAGCTTCTTTTTCATTAACAATAATATTGTTTTTAGAACCAAACATAATAATATCATTATTGGTAATACTATTTATATAATTGACAATCATTTTTTTAAACATTTTTATTCACCAATTTATTATATGAAAAAGGGTGTTTTTTATGTTAAATAGAAGAATTAATAAAAGAATAAAAGTTTTGAAATTTGCTTTATTGTTTATATTTTTGATAATTTTAATGCGTTTATTTCAAGTTCAAGTATTAGAACATGATAAGTATATTGAAAAAGTAAAAGGTATGGAAAAAATTGTTTATTCGCTTACAAGTCCTCGAGGTCGTATTTTTGATCGTAATGGAGTTTTGTTAGTTGATAATGAACCAGTAAAGGTACTTAGGTATGGTAAACTCGATAATGATTCGGATTATGAAAAAGAAATAGCTTTTAAATTAAGTGAGATTTTAAATATTGATCAAAATGTTATTTATAAAAAGATGAATAATGGTTATTATTTTGATTTGAAAACAATAAAAGAAAATTTAACTGATCAGGAATATGCTTTAATATCTGAATTAGATTTGAAAGGTGTTTTTTTAGAAATTGGTTTTAAAAGAGTTTATAAAACTGAATATTTTAATAAAATGTTTGGAAGTATTGGAAGTATTCCGGCTGAGAAAAAAGATTATTATTTAAATAATGGTTATAATTTAAATGATATAGTAGGAATTTCTTATATTGAAGAATTATATGATGATATTTTAAAAGGTGAAAAAAGTAAATATAAATATACTAAAAATAAATATGAATTAGTATCTGAAGGTAAAAAAGGTAATGATATTTATTTAACAATTGACATAAAATTACAAGAAGAAGTTGAAAAAATTTTAGAAAAAGAAATTAAAAAAGCTAAAGCAGAACCTAATACTAAATATTATAATCATTCTTATGTTATTGTAAGTGATCCTAATACTGGAGAAATTTTGGCAATGAGTGGTAAAAAAATAGTTGATGGTGTTTTTTATGATATTACTCCGGATATTTTTGTTACAACGGTAACAGCTGGTTCAGTAGTAAAAGGCGCTTCTCATTTTGTTGGTTATAAAGAATCAGCTTTAAGTTTTGGTGAGGTTCGTAAAGATTTTTGTATTAAAATAAAAAATACTGAGGCTAAGTGTTCATGGCGTAATTTGGGAACTTTAAATGATTTGACAGCTTTGAAGTATTCTTCTAATAGTTATCAATTTCAAACGGCAATAAAACTGGGTAAGGGTAAATATGTTTTTAATAAACCTTTAGCTTTAGAAGAAGCGGCTTTAAAAAAATATCGTGAAATTTTTTCTTTATTTGGTTTGGGAGTAAAGACGGGTAGTGATTTTTTTGAAAGTAGTGGTTATAAAGGTGCTAAAAGTAGTAGTGGTTTGATTTTAGATTTTGCTATTGGACAATATGATACTTATACGCCTTTACAATTAAATCAATATATTAATACTATTGCTAATGGAGGATATCGTTTAAAACCTTTAATTTTGAAAAAATATAAAAATATAGATGTTCCAAAAGAAGTGCTTAATGAAATTCAAGAAAAAGATTATCTTGAACGTATTCAAAAAGGTTTTAAAATGGTAATGGATTTAGATGGTACGGGTGCTAATTATATTAATCTTAAGTATAAACCAGCTGGTAAAACGGGAACTAGTACAGGTTATATTGATACTAATAATGATAATATTGTAGATGTTTCAACAACTTCTAATACTTTTGTAGGTTATGCTCCGTATGATAATCCGATTGTAGCTTTTACAGTTATTTCACCTGATGTTAAGCCTTCAAAATCTTATTCTAGCTATAAAACTAATGTAAATAAAAAAATAAGTTATGAAGTTTCAAAAAAATTCTTTGAAATTTATAAATAATTTGCTATAATATAGTGGATTATCGAAAAGGAGGGATTTTAGATGGCTAAAAAAGGTGAAGCAAGAGAAAGAATTACTTTACAATGCACTGTTTGTAAAAATCAAAGTTATCGTACTCAAAAGAATAAGAAAAACACTACTGAACGTTTAGAATTAAAAAAATTCTGTCCAAAGTGTGGTCAAACTACTACACATAAAGAAACTAAATAACTTTGAATTCTTTCAATTCCTATTTCGAGAGGTTGAAAGATAAAAATAAGTAAAGAGGTGAAAAAATGATCAATGTAAATGATATTAAAAATGGTATGACAATTTTATTTGAAGACAACATTTATACTGTACTTGAATTTTCACATGTAAAACCTGGAAAAGGAGCTGCATTTGTTCAAGCAAAACTTAAAAATTTAAGAACAGGATCTATTGTTGAAAAGAGATTTAATTCTGGAGTTAAATTAGAAAAAGCTATGGTTGAGAAAAAATCAATGCACTTCTTATATGCATCAGGTGATGTTTATAACTTCATGAATATGGAAACTTATGAACAAATTGAAATTACTAAAGATCAAATCGGTGATGACGCTAAATTCTTAAAAGAGGATTTAATCGTTGATGTTACTTTCTTTCAAGGAGAATTATTAGGTGTAATTTTACCTGAAAAGATTGAAATGAAAGTTGTTGAAACAGAACCAGCTGTTAAGGGTAATACTACTAATAATGCTTTAAAAGATGCTGTTTTAGAAACAGGTTTAAAAGTTAGAGTTCCTTTATTTGTTGAACAAGGCGAAATGATCATTGTATCAACAAAAGATGGCAAATACGTTTCAAGAGCATAGACACAATCGTGTCTTTTTTTTATTCTTGAATTATGCTATAATTAAACTGGTGATAAAATGAAAATAAGAAAAGCTGTTTTGTTAATTCATGGCTTTGCTGGTGGAACTTATGATATGGAATCACTTGCTTGGCGTTTAGAAAAGTGTTTAACTCTTGATGTTTATGAATTTACTTTACCAGGACATGGATATCGTTCTAGTGATATGTCTAATTGTCGTGAGTGGATAAAATGTGCTTGTGAAAAAGTGGAAACTTTAATCTCTTATGGATATAAAGATATATACGTTGTTGGTCATAGTATGGGTGGTGTAATTGCTACTTATGTTGCAACTAAATATAAAGAAATCAAAAAAGTAGTTTTAGCAGCACCGGCTTTTAAATATATAGCTGAAAAAGAAAATTTTTCGCTTAAAAAAACTAATAATATAATAAATGATTATGGTTTAAGTGAAATTTGGTTTAGATGTCTTTCAAAATTACCTATTCATTCTTTAAATGAATTTGTTATTTTAGTAAAAAAGTATCAAGATACACCTAAGAAAGTAAAAGTACCAATTTTAATTTTTCAAGGCTTAAAAGATGATATTGTACCGGTTACTAGTGGAGAATATGTTTTTAATAGTGTTAAATCTAAAGAAAAAGGTTTAGTTTATTTAGAAAATTCAAATCATAATATTTTTAATGGCCCACAACAAGGTAATGTTAATATTAGAATTGAAAAGTTCTTATTATATGGAACAATGAAAGAGAAGGAGTATGTATGATAACAGTAAGATTGATGGATAATACAGAACGTGAAGATGTTAGAAAGTTAATATTTAAATCGCTTTCACGACGTTGTCAGAAAGATTATAAAAATGGTGATTCTACTTTTAATGTTGTTGCTTTAATTGATGGTGTTATATGTGGAACTTGTACTGTTTATATTCATACAGATGATTTGATTGGTGAAAAGGATTATTTTTTAAGTAATCTTTGTGTAGATCCTGTTTATCAAAGAATGGGTGTTGCTAGTAAAATAATTGATTTTGTTGAAAATAAAGGTCAAAATGATTCGATTCGTTATATTTATACATTGGTGCCACCTAAATATGAAGAAACTAATAAATTATTTACAAAACTAGATTATAATATTAGAAATATTAATTGTTATAGGAAAGAACTATGAATGAAATGCGTGAATATATAAAATCCAATAATTTAATGTTAACTAAAAGTCAAATTGAAACTTTAAAAAAGTATAATATTAATTATGAGCAAAATGTTAAAATGATTCTTTATGAAATTGATCAAATATTAAATGATGATTATGATGAAGTTTTAGATGAAATAGGAAATGTTATTGCTGAAATGGATTATTATAATAATACTAATAAATAGAAAAATTTTATAAATGGAAGTTATCATTGATAATTTCTATTTTTATATGTATAATATAAATGTATTAAAGTAGGTGGTATGATGGTTGAAGAAAATGATTTTATAGCTGCAAAACTAAATGATAATTCAGCAATTTCTAAAATTTTTGCCTATTTTATGCATAATGTTGAAAAAGAACTTAATTTACTTAACATAAATAAAAATATGTATCAAAAGAAATGGAGTATGGCACGAAGAGCTATTTTAAATAATATTTATTGCTTTTTTGAATATGATAAATTCATGAAAGAAACTTTTAAAGATATTAAAGGTATTCTTTATTTGAATAAAGAAGTTGATAGTATTACTAGTAAAGAAATTGTAATTGGTTCTTTACCTTATGTTAGATCAAGAATAATAACAGATCTTGATAAAGTTAAATTGCCGATTATTTATCGTGAATGTGCTCGTCTTTATTATGTTAGTAATATGACACCTGATGAACTGGCAATAATGTATAAATGTACTGTTGCTTTAATTTATAAAAGACTTAGAATGGTTGCAAATGCAATTTTTGTGTCAAATTATGGAAACATTGTCAACAATGCTATTTGAAAAATAGTAAGTTTATTTTATAATTAGAATAGAGGTGGAGTATGGAAAAGGCAAAGATTAAAAACGAAATTAAGAAAGCAGAAGTAAAAGCTAAAGTTAATAAAGCTAAGCGTGATGTAAAAAAGGCAGTTAATAACACTAAAAAAGACGTGAAAAAAGTAGCTAATAACACAAAAAAAGCTGTTAGAAAAGCTGAAACTAAAGTAGTAAAGAGAGAAACTTTGCAATTTAATAAGTACTCAATTTATTTTCAATCATTTGCTATTGTGCTTGCAATTGCCGCAATTTCTCTTGCTGTTTGTAATTGTGTTTCAGTTAATGTAATGCTAGAATTATTTGGTGTATCAGTTTTGTTAATTGCATTTAGTTTGTTTCCTAAAAGAAGTTAATCTTCTTTTTTTTTGTAAATAAATGTCTAAATGACAAAATTCATCTTTTTTTGTTTTAAGACTTATGATATTCTAAAGTTAAGATAGGGCATAGGCTATATCTTAATATTTATTGTCGGGAAAATAAAAAGGGAAATTCGCCAAATTATGTTTTTTGTGGCCACAAGAATATAATTGCTAAAAAACTAAATATAGTATATAATTATAAACCAGGTGGTTTAAATGGAAAGATTGCAAAAAATTATTGCTAGTAGTGGTTATTGTTCAAGACGGAAAGCTGAAGAGCTAATTAAGAAAGGTCTTGTTTTTGTTGATGGTGAAAAAGTTACTGAATTGGGAACTAAAGTATCCGAGAAAGCTAGTATTTCAATAAATGGTGAGGT
The DNA here is from genome assembly GCA_934162285.1 of uncultured Bacilli bacterium. GTDB lineage: Bacteria > Bacillota_I > Bacilli_A > RF39 > UBA660 > RUG11241. The sequence goes on along the minus strand of CAKPHY010000002.1, from coordinate 54,840 downwards.
TTTAGCTAAAGAAAATAAAGAATATTATTTACTTTATAAACCTGTTGGTGTTGTAACTACTACTAATGATGAAAAGAAGAGAAGAACTGTTGTTGATTTGATTAATACAACTAAAAGAATATATCCAGTTGGGCGTTTAGATTATGATACAACAGGAGTTTTGTTATTAACAAATGATGGAGATTTTGCTAATATTTTAATGCATCCAAGCAATCAAATAGATAAAGTTTATTTAGCAAAAATCGATGGTATTTTAGGTAAGAATGAATTACAAGCTTTAAGAAATGGTGTTTTAATTGATGGTTTTAAAACAGCTCCTGCTAAAGTAAAAATTAAACAATATAGTAAAAGTTCTAATATGTCTTTGATTGAAATTACTATTCATGAAGGAAAGAATCATCAAGTTAAAAAAATGTTTGAGGCTGTTAATCATAAAGTTATAAAGTTAAAAAGAGAAAGTGTTGGCTTTTTTGATTTAGAAGGTTTAAAAGCTGGAGAATATCGTCGTTTAACTATTAAAGAAGTAAAAAAAGTTTATGCTTTACAAAATGAATAATCTATATTATTCTTTTTTTTAATAATAAAAAATTTGCATTATTTATATTTTTATATTATAATCTATTTGTATGGGGCTGCTATGGTTTCGACAGAAATGTTAGTCTTTAGATTGCAAGTCGAAGGTACGCGTTAAGTACAAAATAAAATAACTGGAAACAGAAATCAATTAGCTTTCGCTTAAGATAAAATAGCAAGCTGCTTCTTTTAAATTTTTTCTCACGAAATTTTTAAGAGGCTCGATTTAGTGAGATATATTATAACTTAGCTTGGAAGTTATAATGAATATTACAAGCTAGCTAATAATTAATTTGTCAATTAGTTGGTTATTAGTTAAATTTTAATTGACTAAACTTGTAGTAATTTACTGAAAGGCATTTTTGGACAGGAGTTCAATTCTCCTCAGCTCCACCAGATTTGATTGATACTCGAACTTTTCGAGTTTATGTACTAAAATGCACAATGACTGTGCAAGAAATGTTTAAAAAAAATAAAAATGCACAATATATCAAAAATATTGTGCATTTTTATTTGCTTTTAATGTGAAATATGATAGAATTTTACCGAGGTGAAACAATATGAAACCATTTGAAGTAGATAAATTACCAATTCAATATACGATTGATAAAGAATTAATAAGTTTAATTTCAGAAGCTAATTTAAAATATGGAGAATATAAATCCAATTTAAAAAACAGTCAGTTCGACTCAAGATTTTTTTTAGACTCTATTATTTTAAGTGAAAGTTTAAAGTCAACACAAATTGAAGGAACACAAATATCTCAGGATGATATGTATTATTTAAAATATATGCCTAAGACAGATGACAATTTAGAAATACAAAATTTGAAGAAAGTTATCGAATATTCTAAAAATTATTTAAAAGAAAACAATAAAATAAACATTAAATTTTTAAATAATATTCATAGGATATTGCTTAATAGTGTTAGAGGTAATGAAAAAGAGCCGGGCCAAATTAGAAATATACAAAACTGGATAGGACCTAAGGGATGCACAATAGAAGAAGCTATTTTTGTTCCACCGGTACCAGAAGATGTCCCTGTTTTATTAGAAAATTTATTTGAATATATGAATGATGCATATATTGATCCTATATTTATAAATTTAGCAATTTCTCATTCACAATTTGAAACTATACATGCATATAGAGATGGAAACGGAAGATTAGGTAGAGCATTAATTCCTGTTCAATTAGCTTTATTAACAGAAGAAGAACCAATTTTATTTTTGTCAGAAATAATAGAATTATATAAACCTAGTTATCATAAATTCTTAAATGAGAGCAGAAAGGGAAATATGATTGGATTTATCAAATTCTTTTTACAATGTATAATAGAACAATGTAATAATTATATAGCAAAAATAAGTAGAATAAAGCAAATATATATAAGAGATATGAAAAAATTAGAAATTTTAAAAAGTAATGCCGTTTATAGAATTATGCCAGCAATAATGAGACAAATAGTTTTTACAAAAAAAGAAATAGAAGAAGAATCTGGAGTATCAAGAAATACAGTTTCAACTTTAGTCGATAAACTGGTAGAACTTAATATATTAGTGCCAGATTCTAATTATGCAAAACTAGGTTATAGATATAATGAAATTTATAATGTTTTTGTTGGCAGAGATATATCATAATTTTTTAAATTTTTTTAAAATTAATGTGATGATTGATAATTATATATCAATTCGTTATGTATGTGTAAAGGTTGTAGATTACTACGACACTCGCACCAGATTTGATTGATACTCGAACTTTTCGAGTTTATATAAAAACTACTTTCAAATTTAATTGAAAGTAGTTTTATTTTAACAATTTAGTTAAATATTATTCCTTTACTAATATCATCATATCATAAATGTCATTGTAAATGTCACTGTATTTATAATTTTTTGTTATAATTTTCATGGTGTATTTATATTAGTTAGTAGTTTGTTACACTTTTGCTTTAGATTTAAAAATTGTCTTATTTCAACCCGAATAGTTTTATAAGCAATAAGATTCAGGTAAAACTCATACAATTCAAAATTAGATTTGTTTAAAAGAATTGTTGTAATTTAACAAGATTGATATAATATATTTGTTAATTTAATAAGTAGTAATATAATATATGTATATTATTGGAGAATGATTAGCTATGAAAAAAAGAATTGCATTAATAGCAGATATACATGGTAATTTGGAAGCATTAGAATCTATATTAGAAGATATAAAAGTACAAGAAATTGATGAAATTATATGTTTAGGAGACACAATAGATATTGGACCAAATTCAAAAGAATGTGTAGATTTGTTAATAGAAAATAATATTAAATCAGTTTTGGGTAATCATGAAATATATTTGCTTAGAGGAACTGATTTTGATGCAAAAATATCAACAGAAGAAAAAGAACATTATAAATGGGTTAAGGAATCTTTAACAAATAAAGAATTAGATTATATTAAGAAATGTCCATTATATTATGAAATTAATATTAGCTATGATAATTCTTTATTTAATAAAAAATATATCTTATGTCATTATTTAATAAATAATCCTCAAGATATATATCCATTTGAAAAAAATCATTTGAAACAAGATATTAATTTATGGAAAAAGTATAATGATGATTCTATTATATATTTTATTGGTCATCTTCATCAATCATTTAATATTAATGAAGTAGATGGGATATTTGGTGATACTATCGAGGATAATGGCACGTTAACAAATATTGAAATAGTTGAAAGTGCAGGATGTACAAAAGATGAATATACATCTTATACAATTATAGAAATATCAAAAGATATTAGCTTTGAAAAAAGAAAACTAATATATAATAGAGATAAATTTATAAATAAACTGATAAATGTTGCATTTCCAGATAAAGAAAATATTCTTAAAAATTTTTATGGAATAGGATAGTTAAAAATAAATTAATCTGTAAAATGCAAAAATTTTAAAATAATCCAAAAATAAATGTGATTTTTATCTTGTTTTTTGCAAACATATATAATAGTTAACGAACTTTGTACGGCAAAAAAGTTAAAACTAATATTAAGTGCAGCTAGATATTCAATTAATTGTTTTTTTGGTTATTGTATAAATAATGCCCAATTAAGATGTTAATATGAGTTTGTAAATTAAAATTTATGTATAAAATTGAAAAATCATAGTAAATATGTTATACTTAAAATAATAGCAGAAGCTGATTGAATAACATAAAAATTTTGGAAATGCGGATTGCTATGTGAAAAGGAGATAAAATATGGATAATATTCAAAATCAAGTTGATGATTTTGTACAATCACCTACAGAAAAAGTAGAATATATTGCGAAGCAAAAAACAGAAGAAATAATGAAAGAAAAATATCCATCTGTGAATAATAAAGAAATATATAATGAAGTATATAGGCAACAATTAGAACTTGCTAGACAAGACGTATTGAATCAAATGAAATATGAACAAGAGTATAAAAGGTTAAGACATATTGGGCAATTGGATGAAGCACAAAGAGATTTAGACAGACATAAACACAATTCTGAAGATTTAAAATTACTTCGACAATCATGGATTCATGATAAAATATGTGATTCTGAGTCTAAGTTGATAAGAGATGATTTAAACGGAATTAACGTTAATGACATAGTAGATCGTTATAGGGAAATTGCTCAAAGATATAATGATTATGATCAAAATGAAGTACATCATATTATAGAAGAAGCTATAAAAAATCCATCGTTATTATTGACGGATAGAATGGGACAAAGAAGTTTAATTTCAAATCCTAGTAATGTATCACAAGTTAATAATATAATTTATGATTCTATTTTAAATAAAAAAAATATTAGTTGTAATGAAATAGAAAAATATATTACTGATGATAATATGAGACAAGAATTTTCTCAATTTGCACAAGAACATTATAATGGTATAGATGTTAGAGAGTTATTAGATAAATTAGTTGAAAATAGAATAAAAACGACGAAAGGAATTGTAGGTGTTGCACCAATTGACATAGAAGCTCGTACAACAGGAGTTAATCAAAAAATGGCTTCTATAAATAATATCAGATGTACTGGAATTGTAAGTAAAAATTATTATGAAGATCAAATTAATAGAGAACAAGAAAGAAAAGAACAATTAGAAGAAGAAAGTAAAAAAGCTTTTTTAGAAGCTAGAGATTCACAGAGGATTATAGATAATAATATTAGAAAACAGCAATTTGATGCAATATCAGCTTTAGCAGAAGATCAATTATTAAATGAAAAAAAAGGAGTTACTAGATAATGAATGATGAATTTAAAAAAGCATTTAGTAATTTAAGTATAAGCGAGAAAAGAAATCAAATAATTAATGAAATGATGATAATAGCAGAATTAATTAAAATGGAAGAAAATAATTTAAGTATTCCATCGATTTTGAATATAAAAAATTACAATAGTAATAATGATAAAAATTTAAATGAATCTGAAATGCTAGATTTTCTTTATGAAGGTGTATATAATATCCAGAAAGAGTTGATTACTATATTTCAATATTTGAATCGTGATATGAATAGTTAACTTTAAATGTAATGTTTACTTAATGGATTTTTTTGATATCAAGTAAAAATTCTAAAGATGAAATATTTTTTGAATGTTTAAATGTTGTGCTTTGATTTAGAAAAACAAGTTAAATTTAAAATTGATTTTTGGAAATAAAAAATACTTTTTAAAATAATTTATTAGGAGGATTTTTATGAATTCTATATTATTTCATGTTCCACATTCGTCTTTAAAAATTCCTAAACAATATTGGAATATATGTGTAAAAGATAAAAAGTATATCAAAAACATAAATATATTTTTAAGTGATTATTTAACTGATAAATTAATTCCTTCTAATTGTCATAAATTAGTTTTTAGATATTCAAGATTATTTTGTGATGTAGAAAAGTTTAAAGATGATTCTAAAGAAATAATGGCAAAAAAAGGAATGGGAGTAATTTATACAAAAGATTGTGATAATATTGTTACTATTCCAAATATAAAAGAAAAATTTTGAAGTCATATTATGATAAACATCATAATAAGTTAGATAAAGCAGTTACTAATCTATTAAAGAAATATAATAAATGTATTATTATTGATTTTCATAGTTTTTCAGATGAAATGATAAAGAAGTTATTTGATATAAATACTGCTCCAGATATATGTATAGGTGTTGATAGAATTTATACTGATGAAAAATTAACAAATATTACAATTGAACATTTTAAAAAATATGGTTATTCAGTTGCCATAAATAATCCTTATAAAGGAACAATAATTTCTAATAAATATTTTAATAAAAAAGATAAGAGATTATCCTCACTTATGTTAGAGATAAATAAAAGAGTATATTTGACTAGTAAAAATGATTTTTATAAACTTAAACAATGTATAAATGATTATTATAATAAAATTCAAGAATTATAAAATCTATTAAATTGAAAATAATTTTGCATAAAAAAAGCACATTGTTGTGCTTTTTTTAATAATAAATAGTTCTTGTTAAATGATATGGTTTAGCTTTGAATCCTTTATTTTTACTAAGTAACCATAAAATATTATCTATTTGGGTAGAATTCATTTCTATTCCTTTTTGATGTAATTTATTTTTAATTAATTCTAATGCATATAACATGTTAGCACGAACTTCAATTTCCATTTCACTATCATGTTTTAATTGTTGCTTAGAATCTACTATTTGAGCTAATTCTTCATTATATTCTAGAATTTCTAAATGTCTTAAAACTTGAGGAATTTTGTAGTCAGCACATCCTAACATATTACTGTCATTTTTAACTTTTTCTTTAATTGATTTAACATTTTCAATTAAATCTCCAACTAATAAAATTGCTCTTTTGAAAAAATATACTTTTTCACCTTTATAAATACTTATATCATTAAAATTGCTAAAATTATTAATAATGTTATTTAAAAGTTCAATATCATTATTGGAATCTAAAGCTTTAGATAAGTCATCAATGTTTTTTAATTCTTGAACTAATTGCTTGATAATTTCATATCTTTCTTCTAATAAAGGTATGGAAGTTGTTCCTTTAAATATTTCATCAAGTTGTTCAATAGTCATTTTTTCTAAATAATCAATATTTAATAAATCATAGCCATTTTGAATTGCTTTAGATATTCCATAGAATAAACCAAGTGATCCAGAATACCATTCTCCTTTATATTCTATTTTCCATTTTATATCAGAATCCCAGTAGCAAAAGTTTAGTGATTCACATAGTATTAAATACATTATGATTTGGTTTTGTGAATATTTATTTAAATCTAATAAATCACTATTTAACCATGATTTTTTTTCATTGTTTGTAACTAAATTAATAGCATTTTCAATGTTCTCTTCTTTAATCTTAACATATTTAGAATTATTGACGACAAATTGTATAGAGTTTAATATTTTTTCTTTTGTTATCATGTTTCACCTCATTTTCATTTTATCATAATTAAATATTAAAATAAATAATTGTTTTTCTAAAAAAATTTTGTTATATTTTTCTATGGAGGTATTCTGATGAGTAAGTATGATCCTTTGTGGAATTATTTGAAGAAAAATAATGAAAAAAATTATAAATTAACTTATGATGAAATTAAAGATATATTGGGTTTTGAAATAGATCATTCGTTTTTAAAATATAAAAAGGAATTAGAAAATTATGGTTATGTTGTTGTTAAAATAAATATGAAAAATAAAGTGATAGAATTTAATAAATTAGGGTGATTATTGTGATATTAGAGCGTAAGGTAAGATTAAAAAATGATGATTATATTGTAGTAGTAGATCTAGAATATAGAAATATTAAAGGATTTCCGCATTTATGTTTAAAAAATTATGATTATGGATTTGATTGTGGTAATTTTTCTTTATTACTTTCCAAAATTGCCAAAAATTATTCTGATGAAGAATTTTATGATAAAAAAATACTTATGATGAATAGAATGTTATATCTTTATAATCGTGTTCCTTTTTTGAGTGCTATTAAAAATGTTTCTTCTAATGATACATTGTATATTTCTAAGATTGAAATTGAACAATATATTAATGATTTTAATATTAAAATGTTAGATAATTCTCGATTTAATTTGGAAATGGAAAATACTTGGTTAATATAAAATTTTTGTAGGGTAACGCGTTTATTTTAAGGATTGTTATTAACTCTTTTTTTTCTTTGTTAATTATTATATAATTAGAGTGGTGGTAATATGAAGCTGGTTTTAGCTAGTACATCTAAATTTAAAAGTGCAATTATGGACAAAGTTAAGATGAAACATGTTTGTATTAAAAGTGATTTTGAAGAAGTTAGTTCTTCAAATGATGTTTACGAATATGTAAAAGATCTTGCTTATGGAAAAGCTTTAAGCGTTGCTAAAATGGTTTCTAATGCTATTATTGTTGGTATTGATACAATTGTTTATATGGATAATAAAATTATAGAAAAACCTAAGTCAATAGAAGAAGCTAGAAATAATTTAAAAATGGCTAGTGGTAAAACAACTTTAGTAATAACAGGTATATGTTTAATTAATCAAGAGAAAAATGAAATTATTAAAACGTTTCAAGAAAGTAAAGTTATAATGAATAATATTTCAGATGAAGATGTTGATTTTTATATTAATAATGAACCAGATGTCATGTATGCTTCAGGTTTTATAATTGAAACTGTTGCTTCTAATTTTATAAATAAAATTGATGGTAGTTTTTATAATATTTTAGGTGTACCTGTTGAAAAAATTTATGAGAATTTATTAAAATGGGATATTCATTTAAAAGATTTAGACTAAAAAGATAGAAAAAAATGATATAATAAAACTAAAGGATGTGACATTTATGAAAACAGTAGTAATAACTGGTAGTGCTCGTGGATTTGGCTTTCAAATGATTAAGTTATTTCGCGAGGCTGAATTTAATGTTGTTTTATGTGATATATCTAAAGAAGCTTTAATTGAAGCCTTTGAAGAATTGAAAAAAATAAATAATGATAGTAAAATTTTGACTATTGAAGCTGACATTACTAAAGAAGAAGATATTAACAAGATTATTAATAATACAATTAAAGAAACTGGTTCTATTGATATTTGGATAAACAATGCTGGTGTTAATCAACCTAATAAGCCTATTTGGGAACTTAGTCCTAAAGAAATTGAACGTTTAATTGATATTGATTTAAAAGGAACGATTCTTTGTTCTAATTTGGTAATGCCCGTAATGATAGAACAAGGTTTTGGTCAAATTTATAATGTTGAAGGTCATGGTAGTAATGATGCTAAGATATTGGGCCTTTCTTTGTATGGTACTAGTAAACGTGCTATTACTTATTTTACAGAAGCTTTAGCTTATGAAGTTGAGCAAACTAATACTCCGGTTTTAATTGGTAAAATTACGCCAGGAATTATGATAACTAATTTTATTAAAACTTCACTTGGTGATGGTGAAAAAATAGAATTAGACGAAAAAACTAAGAGAGTTTATAATATATTAGGTGATTATCCTGAAACAATTGCTAAATATATGGTTAAAAGAATTATTAAAAATACCAAAAATAATGTTAAATTTTCATGGTTAACTAATCGCCGTGCGGCTTTTAGATTTATGTTTTCGTCATTCAATAAAAGAAATTTTTTTAAAGATAAATAATCATTAACATTTTGTAGAAGAAAATAACTTTTCTTCTTTTTTGTTTACAAATTTTTATTAGTATCATATAATTATATACGGGGAGGGGTATATGTGATTAAAATTAGTTCAGAGGTTCGTGGTAGTTTAAAGAAGCGTCTAAATCGCATTAATGGTCAGATTAATGGTATTGGTAAAATGATCGATGACGAAAGAAAATGTGAAGACATTCTTATTCAAATTGCGGCTGCTAATAATGCTTTAAAGAGTTTGAGTCAAGAACTTCTTAGAAATCATATGGAAACTTGTATGAAAGATGAAATATTGAATGGAAAGGATGAATCTATTAGTGAAGTAATAGATTTGATTAAGAAGATATGAGACAAAAATATAATATTAATAATTTAGATTGTGCTAATTGTGCTCGTGAAGTTGAAGAGAGTTTAAATAAAAATAAATATTTAAAAAATGTTATTGTTAATTTTAATACTAAAAAAATAAGTTTTGAAAGTGATGTTATTGGTTTAAAAGAAATAAATGAATTGGTAAAAAAGGTAGAACCTGATTGTACTGTAACTAAAGAAGTAGAAGAAAAACGTGAATATAATTTTCTTGTATTTATAAGTGCAATAATTATTTATTTATTAAGTTTAGTTATTAAAAATGTTTATTTAAAAGAAACTTTAATAATTGTTTCTTATTTATTACTTGTTTATCGTCCAATGATAAATGCTTTAAAAGTTTTGATTAGAAATAAATCTATTAATGAAAATATGCTTATTACTATTTCAGCTATTGGTGCTTATTTAATTAACCAAAAAAGTGAAGGTATTATGGTTGTAGCTTTATATATTTTGGGAAAAATATTAGAAGAAAAAGCTTTAAATAAATCACGTAAAGAAATAAGTAATATATTAAGTATTAAGGCTTCAAAAGCTAATTTAGAAGTTGGAAATGTTGTAAAAGAAGTCGATTTAGAAGAAATAAAAATAAATGATATATTAGTTGTAAAAAAAGGTGAAAAAGTTCCAGTTGATGGTGTTATTATTTCAGGTAATAGTGATTTTGATACTAGTGTATTAACAGGTGAAAGTGAAGCACGATCTTTAGGTGTCGATGATCAAATATTATCAGGAATGATCAATAGTAAAAAAATTATTAAAATGCGTGCTACTTCAACTTATAGTGATTCAACTGTTTCACGTATTTTAGATTTAGTTACTAATGCTACTGATCAAAAAGCTAAAACAGAAACATTAGTTGCACGCTTGAGTAAAATTTATACTCCTGTTGTGTTAATTTTAGCAATTTTAGTAATTTTGATTTTTCCTATTTTTGGTTTTTCTTTTAAAGAAGCTGTTTATCGTGGTTTAACATTTTTAGTTATTTCTTGTCCTTGTGCAATAGCTATTTCTGTTCCACTTTCTTATTTTAGTGCTATAGGTGCTGCTTCACATAAAGGTATTTTAATAAAAGGTAGTAATTATTTAGATTTATTAAGTAATGTTGATAAGATTGTTTTTGATAAAACAGGTACTTTGACTACTGGTACTTTTAAGGTAAAAGATATTGGAGTAATTGATAAAAATTATACTAAAGAAGAAGTAATTGATTATTTATGTAAGGGTGAATCTTTTTCTAATCATCCTATTGCTAAATCAATTTTGAATTTGAATAAAGATTTTGATAATAATGATGTTAAAGATTTTGAAGAGATAAGTGGTCTTGGTATTAAGTTTAAAATTAAAGATCATGAGCTTGCAATCGGTAATAAAAATTTGTGTGCTTGTGAATATGACTCTTCAATTCATTTAAATATTGATGGTAAACATATTGCTTCAATTATTATTGATGATGGTTTAAAAGATGAAGCATTATCAACAATAGAAGAATTAAATGATATGAATATTGAAACTATTATGTTTACGGGTGATAAGAGTGACGTTGCTAAGCATATTGCTTCAGAATTAAATATTAAATATAAAGCTGAATTATTACCAACTGATAAATATAAAGAATTAGAAAAATTAAAGAAAAAGGGTATAGTTGCTTTTGTCGGTGATGGGATAAATGATGCACCTGTATTAAAATTAGCTGATGTTGGAATTTCCATGGGAAGTATTGGTCAAAGTATTGCGATTGAAGCATCAGATATTGTTATAATGACGGATAAATTAAATAAAATTGTTGAAGCTATTAATTTAAGTAAATTTACTAAAAAAATTATAAAACAAAATTTAATTTTTGCTTTATTAATTAAAATAGTGATTTTGATTTTAAATTTATTTGGTATTACAACGATGTGGTTTGCAGTATTTGCAGATACTGGTGTAACTTTAATTGCTATTTTAAATACTTTAAGAATTTTAAAAAAATAAAATAATTTATGCTATAATATTTTTAGGAGGGATTGTATGAAACTAAAAAGATTATTACTATTATTATTTATTTCTGTATCATTATTTGGTTGTGCTTCTAATTCTAATTTAGAAGATGATAAAAATGATACTGATGTTAAAACAGAATATTTATCTGGTAAATATTATGTTGAGATGGATATTAAAGATTATGGAGTTATTGATTTAGAACTTGACGCCGATATAGCTCCAATTACTGTAACTAATTTTATTGATTTGGTTAACAAGAAATTTTATGATGGTTTAACTTTTCATCGTATTATAAAGAATTTTATGGTTCAAGGTGGCGATCCTGAAGGAACGGGTATGGGAAGTTCTGATACTACTATTAAGGGTGAGTTTTTAAATAATGGTGTTAAAAATTCTATCTCTCATAAACGTGGAGTTATTTCAATGGCTCGTTCTAATATTTCCTATAATAGTGCTTCTTCACAATTCTTTATTATGCACAAAGATTCTCCAGAATTAGATGGACAATATGCAGCTTTTGGTCATGTTATAAGTGGGATTGAAGTTATTGATAAGTTAGTTGAGGTTAAGGTTGAAGATAATAATGGTACTGTTTTAAAGGAAAATCAACCTATTATTACTAGTATAAGAGTAATTGATGCTCCTAAAAATAATTAAACTATTAATGATTAATTTCATTAATAGTTTTTATATGCATTTTTCTTTTTAATGTTTTATGGTACTATTATAATAGGTGGTAAATATGAAAAATGATTATAGTAAGGAGGCCTTTTTGTTAAAAATATTTAAGGAAGAATTAAATCATTCACAGAATATTATTAAATATAGTAAAAAGCCAAATGGTAAAAATTTAAGAATAGAAGAAGCTTTAAGAAGATATTTGGCTATTCAAGAAAGATTAAATGAAGTAGCTTTAAGTAGTGATAATAAAATGAAATATTTAAAAATGCTATATCATGAAAAATATTGTGCCAAAAAAGAAAATATTCATTCTCAAAATATTAAAAATCTAGATGAAAAGTTACAAATGCAAAGAGATTCATTAGATGCTTGGATAGATTATTTAGTGGGAGCATCATATCCTATGTGGTTTAAGTATTGGTGCTTTAAAAAAATTTTTAGAATTGGAAAGTATCATGAATCAACAGATACTTTTGAAAGAAGAACACCTAATTCTTTGGAACCATTTATTGAATGTAATCCTGAAATTGTTTCTAAAATATACGATATAGCTTTAAAACATTTTGAGGGAAAAGAAAAAAGTGCAGATATAGAAGCTGGAAGATTTGATAAATTATATTATAGAATTTATCAAGAAACTTTAAAAAATAAATTAGCAGTTCAAGATTATTCTAATGGTATATGGGTTAAATATAATGAGGGTTCTTTAGAAGATGCTATAAAATTATGTGATTCACTTCAAGGTAAAAATACTGGATGGTGTACTAATGAATATGAGATGGCTAAAGAGCAAATATGTGGTTCAGCATATTGTCCTGGAGGAGACTTTTATGTTTACTATACAATAGATGAGAATGGAGATTATACAAATCCTCGAATAGCTATTAAAATGAAGCATAAAAATGAATTTAGTGAAATAAGAGGAATTGGACCTAATCAAAATTTAGAAGATGGTTTTGAATTAATATTGGTAGATAAATTAAATGAATTTGATGTTGATAATGAAACTAGAAAATATTGGATAAAATTAAGCTTAGATTCAAGAGAGCTTACTAGACTTTTGCAAAAAACTAAAAGAAAAGAAAAATTAACATTAGAAGAGATGAGATTCGTTTTTTTATTTGATAAAAATGAACAATTTCGTTGGCAAAATTATGAAAAACTTGAAAGAATAAAATCGGGTTTAGTTATTACTGATCGAGCACTTTTATTAGATGCTGTTGAACGTAATGAATTTTCTTTACAATATGCAAGTGAAGATCTAAGAAGTGATAGAAAATTTATAATTGATTTAGTTAAGCATAAAGCTGATGCCTTACGATGTGTAAGTGAAAAATTTAAGGATGATAAAGAATTTATATTAGAAGTGGTAAAGCAAAATGGTTTAGCTTTAAAATATGTGTTTGAAAAATTTAAAAATGATAAAGAAATTGTTTTAGTGGCATTAAAACAGAATATTTCTGCCTTACAATATGTTGGTAATGAACTAAAAAATGATGAAGAATTTATAATTGAACTTCTTTCGGATAAATCTTTGTTTCTTAAGGATGAAAAAGTTAAACATTAAAAAACTATTGACAAAAATGTCAATAGTCAGAATATCTCTTAGAGATATTTTTTTTAAATGCATACGAATGTATCGTTTAAACATCTTAGTGAGCAAATGCAATTTAAATTCATTGTAAAGAAACTATTTGTTGCAATATAAGGATTTACGTCAGTTTCATCAGTGTTTGGTGCTAGTACTCTGAATGTACAACAGCAGCCATCTATTTTTTCAACTCTAAAGACATTTGATGTAGTTGTAACTGCAGGATCTTTACTTATAGGCATACTCCAAGCAACGCCATTACCACAGCATGTATATAGCATTACTGGTCTTGTATTGCAATTAACGTTAGTTACTTGGCATCCTAAAAATCCTTTATCACATGTATCTAAACAAGTATCAGAACAGTTGGCATTTTGTTGTAATATGCAGATAACTGTTAAGATTTCATTGATGCATTTACATTCATTATCTTTATTATTATTGCACATATAATCCACCCCTTCTTTATTTCATTATTAGCATATTCTAACTGGTGAAATAAGTGTGAATAAAAAACCTATTTTCAATTTAAAAATGAAATTTAAATGATATAATATAATTGGTGGTAGTATGAAAAATATAAAGCGTATTTTGAATTATTTGAAGAAATATAAATTGTATGCGATTTTAGCACCAGTTTTAATTATTTTGGAAGTTATTATGGAATTATTTTTACCAAATATTATGTCTAATATAATAAAAGTTGGTGTTGCTAATGCTAACATTAAATATATAATTATAAATGTTGCATTTATGTTTTTGCTTACAATTGTTGGGGTTTTAGGTGGTTTAGGTAGTTCTTATTTTGCTAGTAAAGCTAGTGAAAATGTTGCTGCTGATTTACGTAGTGATGTTTTTAAAAAAATAACAAATTTGTCTTTTTTGAATCTTGAAAAAATCAAACCTGGTCATTTGTTAACTGTTTTAACTAATGATATTAATACGATCGGGAGTTTATTGATGATGGGGCTTAGAATATTATTTAGGGTCCCTGTTATTTTTATTGGTAGTTTAATAATGGCTTTTTTTATAAGCCCTAAGCTTACTTTAATTTTAGTTATTTTAATACCTATTGTTTTTATATTAGTGTTTTTGATTTTGCGAAAAGCTTTTCCTTATTTTAATAAAATGCAAGATTGTGTTGATGAAGTGAATTCTTCTGTTCGTGAAAATGTAAGTGGAATTCGAGTTGTTAAATCATTTGTAATGGAAGAAACAGAAATTAATAAGTTTGATCGTATTAATAAAAAATTATTGGATACTACCTTAAAAGGTGAAAAAATAATTACGATATCAATGCCAACAATGATGCTTTTTATTAATATTGCAACAATTTTGGTTCTTTGGTTTGGTGGTAATTTAGTTGTTGTTAATGAATTAGAAGTTGGAGATATTGTTGCTTTTACTCAATATACTGCTAATATTTTGTCTTCAATTTTAATGGCGTCAATGACAATAATGATGGCATCTAGAAGTGTAGTAAGTGCTAATCGTATTATTGAAATTATGGATGCTAGAGAAGATTTTAAAAATGATGGTGTAAAGTTTGATATTAAAGGTAAAATTGAATTTAAAGATGTTTCGTTTTCTTATGAGGGTGGAAGTGGGGATCAGGTTTTATCTGATATTAGTTTTGTAATTAATCCTCTTGAGAAAGTTGCTATTATTGGAGCAATTGGTAGTGGTAAAAGTACAATAGTAAAATTAATCCCAAGATTTTATGATGTTACTAAGGGTTCAATTTTAATTGATGATGTTAATGTTAAAGATATAGATGTTTCTTATCTTCGTAAGTCAATTGGTAATGCTTTTCAACAAAATTTTATTTTTTCAAAATCGATTAAAGATAACATAAATTATGGAAATGATAAAGCGCCTTTTGAAGATACTTTAATGGCTGCTGATATTAGTCAAGCTACTAATTTTATTATGGAAAAACCTAAAGATTTTGATTATCTCTTGGAGCAAAGGGGTGCTAATTTAAGTGGTGGTCAAAAGCAGAGAATTGCAATTGCTAGATCAGTTCTTATTGAACCTAAAATTTTAATCCTTGATGATGCAACAAGTGCTATTGATTTGGAAACGGCTAAAGAAATTAGAAAATCTTTGAGTAATAATCGAAAATGTACTACGATTTTTATCACTTCTAAAATTGCTGAAGCTTTAGAAGCTGATCGGGTTATGGTTATTGATGATGGTAAATTAGTAGGATTTGATACACCATCTAAGCTTTTAAAAAGTAATACTTATTATAAAGATATTTATTATTCACAATTAAAGGGTGATATTCATGAAAAAAAATAATTTAAAAAATACTTTATTTAGATTATTGAAGTTTTTAGATTTATATAAGGGAAGAATAATTTTAGTTATTATTTTAAATATAATAGCTACTTTAGCTTCAGTTATAGGACCATTATTTGCTGGGAAAGCCGTTGATGATTATATAGCAAAGATGGATTTAGATGGTTTAAAAATTTTATTATTTATTTTGTTAGCTATTTATTTTGTAAATTCTTTATTTAATTGGTTATCTAATTATGGAATGGCTAAAATTTCAGAATCAACTTTATATCAAATACGTAAACGTTTATTTAATCATTTAGAAAAGTTACCTGTTTCTTTCTTTGATCAAAATAAAAAAGGTGACATTATGAGTAGATTTACTAATGATGTTACGGTTATAAGTGATGCTTTAACTGATGCTTTAATGCAAATTATTAGTGGTTTAATTACTATAATTGGGGTAACAATTATTATGTTTTTTGTTAATTGGACTTTAGCAATTATTACGATTTTAACAACACCTTTATTTTTCTTTTTTGCTTATAAAATTGGTATTAAATCAGGTGCTTTATATGGGAAACAACGAAAAAATTTAGGAGTATTAAGTAGTTTTAGCGAAGAAACTTTTACGGGTATTAATGTAGTTAAAGGTTATGTTGAAGAAGAAAAAGCTTTAAATGAATTTGAAAAATATAATAATAAATTGCGCGATACATCAATTAAAGCTCAAATTTATGGTCATCTAATCATGCCGATTAATGCTTTTATTGGAAATTTAGGTCATATTTTATTAATATGTGTTGGTTCAATTATGATTGTTAATGGTAAATGTAGCGTTGGTGTTATTTTAAGTTTTTTAAGTTATTCAAATATGTTTAGAAGACCTATTAATCAAATAGCTTCTTTATTTGCTTCTCTGCAATCGGCTTTAACTGGTGCTAATAGAGTCTTTGAAATTTTGGATATTCCTTCAGAATTTGCTAGCGAAAAGGAAAAAATTCCTTTTGATACTATTGAAGGTTATGTAAAGTTTAAAAATGTTGATTTTTCATATGTAAAGGGTAAGAAAATTCTAAAATCTGTAAACTTAAATGCCAACCCAGGTGAAACAATTGCGATAGTTGGTCCAACTGGAGCTGGAAAAACGACAATTATGAACTTGTTGACACGTTTTTATGAGATAAATAAAGGGCACATTTACATTGATGGCATTGACATTCGGGATGTAAAGAAGGAAAATTTGCGTAAGAAAATTGGTTTAGTTTTGCAAGATACCTATTTATTTAAAGGTACGGTTGCTGATAATATTAGATATGGTAATAAAGATGCTACTATGGATGAAATAATTGAAGCTAGTACACTTGCTGGAGCACATTCTTTTATTCATCGTTTACCAAATGGTTATAATACTTTGATATTAGAAGAAGGTTCAAATTTTTCTCAAGGTGAGCGTCAGCTTATTTCAATTGCTAGAGCTATTTTAGCTAATCCTGATATTTTGATTTTGGATGAAGCAACAAGTAATGTTGATACTAAAACAGAAAAGTACATTCAAGCTGGTATGCATGAATTAATGAAGGGTAGAACCACATTTGTAATTGCGCATCGTTTATCAACAATTGAAGATGCTAATATGATTTTAGTAATTAAAGATGGTAAGATCGTGGAAAGAGGTACACATAAAGAATTGCTTGAAAATGGTCAGCTTTACTCTAAACTTTACAATAGCCAATTTGATTAGTAAAAAAAATATTTAAATTTTAAAATTTATGATATAATTAAGAAAATAGAGGAGGGATGATATGAAAGATGAAGATATTGAAATATTAGAAGGTTTTGATGCTCCTCAAGGTTCACAACCAGAAAGTGTTCCTGATCAAAATATGCAAACGCCACCAGTTGTTGAGAATGATTCAGCTATGGATTTTGAAAAAATGGTTAATGAAGGAAATAAAATTGAAGAACAGCCAATTTCTAATGCTGATCAATTTCAAGATAACAATTATCAAAATTATAATAATCAATATAGTAATGATGTTAATAACAATTTAAGTACAAATGATTATAATCAATATAATAATCAAAATAATTATAACGATTACAATTATAGTGATGCCAATAATGATCTAATTGCTTCTAATGAACAGAATAATCAAGATCTTACTATAACAGCTGTTTATCCTAATGGTTTTGTTGTTCCTGATCAAGAAGAAGTAGTAGCAACTAAAAAGCCAAAGAAAAAAATGGATAAAATTGATATTATTTTAATAATAATAGTTATTATTTTAGTAATAACATTAGCAGCAATGTTAATATTTTTGAATTTTTAAGGACGTTTGTCCTTTTTTTTGTTATAATTATTAATGGTGGTAACATGTATAAATTTGTTATAAATGATTTTGAAGGACCAATGGATTTGTTACTTCATTTGGTTCATCAAAACAATATTGAAATATATGATATTAATTTAGTTAGTTTAGTAAACCAATATTTAGATTTTATAAATGAAATGGAAAAATTAGAACTAAATATTGCAAGTGAATATATTGTTATGGCTGCTGAATTGATCGAGTTAAAATCGCGTGCTTTATTACCTAAACCTGCTACTGAAGAGGTTTTAGAAGATGATCCTCGTGAAGAGTTAATTGATCGCTTGTTAGAGTATAAAAAATATAAGGAAATAACACCTGATTTTAAGGAACTTGAAAAAACTCGTAAAGAATATTATTCTAAAGAACCAAGTAGTTTAAAAGATTACATTAAAAAGAATGAAGAGACAGCTGATATTTCTCTTTTACTTGCTGCTTTTAATGATTTTATGAATAGAAAAGCAAGTGAACATATTGTTACAAAAACAACAACTAAAGAGTATTCGATTGAAGAACGAAGAAGAGAAATAAAAGATATTTTATTTAAGAAAAAAAAGGTTGAATTTATAGAACTATTTACTATAAAAAGTCGTGATTATATTATTGTAACGTTTTTGTCATTATTAGAAATGGCTAAATCTAATGAAATATCTTTGCTACAAAATTCAAATTTTGATAAATTATATATTATTGGAGGTACAGATGAAAGCAGCAATTGAGGGATTATTATTCGTATCGGGTGATGAAGGAATTACTATTAGTCAAATTTGTAGTATTTTAAACATTTCATTAGAAGAAGCAAATAATTATATTCGAGAATTAATTAATGATTATAACTCTTTAGAAAGAGGAATGCAGATTAAAGTATTTGGTGAAGTAGTTAAAATGATGACAAAAGAAATGCATCATGAAATTTATGAAAAGCTTGCTAATTTAGATGATGAGACTTTTTTAAGTCAAGGTGCATTAGAAACATTAGCAATAATTGCTTATAATGGTCCGGTTACAAGAGTGCAAATAGATCAAATAAGAGGCGTTAATTCGAGTTATTTGATAAGGAAATTATTGGATCGTGAATTTATTGTTGATGTTGGTAAAAGTGAAACACCGGGTCGTCCAACACTTTATCAAGTTAGTTCTCATTTTTTGGATTATTTTGGTTTAAAAAGTTTAGACGATTTACCAAAATTAGCAGAAACTGAAGAACCTGAAGAAATAGATTTGTTTAATTCTAAATATGTAGAGGAAAATTAAATTTTCTCTTTTTCTTTTGCATTTTATGTGCTATAATTAAGGAGTAATGCCGGCCTGGCGGAATGGTAGACGCACTGGACTCAAAATCCAGCGATAGCAATATCATGAGGGTTCAAGTCCCTTGGCCGGTACCAAATATGAAACAAACTCGAGAGAAATCTCGAGTTTTTATGTTATAATTATTTTGTGAGGTTTTTGTATGATAGATAAAATTGGTTCAATTTATCCTTTTTTTAAAAATATTTATGATATTTTAAGTGTTTTGATAACAATTATGCTTGCGTATCATAGTGTTTATTTTATAATTGGTATTTTTAAAACAAAAAAATTTAAAAAAGCAAAAGTTAAACATAAATATGCTATTTTAATAGCAGCTCGTAATGAAGAAAAAGTTATAGGTAATTTATTAGATAGTATTGCTAAACAAGATTATCCTAGAGATTTATTAACAACTTTTGTGGTTGCTGATAATTGTACAGATAGTACTGCAGCAATAGCTAGAAAAAAAGGAGCTATTTGCTATGAAAGATTTAATGATCAAGATAAAACTAAAGGTTTTGCTTTAGAATTTTTATTTAATAATATTGAAAGTGATTATGGAATTAATAGTTTTGAAGGTTATTTTATTTTTGATGCTGATAATCTTTTGAATACCAATTTTGTTAGTAAAATGAATGATGCTTTTGATTCAGGTGAAAAAATTATAACATCTTATCGTAATACTAAAAATTTTGATGAAAACTGGATTGCTTCAACTTATGCTTTGCATTGGATTCGTTCTAGTAGAACAAGTCATCGAGCAAGAAGTTATCTTGGTTTAGCAACTAATATTCAAGGTACAGGTTTTTTATTTGCTAATGAAATTGTCAAAAATGGTTGGCATTATACTTCTTTAACTGAAGATCGCGCTCTTACAGCTGATGCGGTTAGTAATGGCTACATGATTTCTTATCAAGATGAAGCTATTTTTTATGATGAACAACCAATTAAATTGAAAGTGGCATTGCGTCAAAGATTACGTTGGTCAAAGGGACATTTACTTGCTTTCTTAGAGTCGGGACCTAAGTTATTTAAAAATATATTTAAAAATAATAAAAATCTTGTTAAAAAAGAAAAAAATAAATGGTCAAAAATAAAAAAATCATTTCGTTATCGTTTTGCTTCATATGATACTTTGATGCAATTAACACCTTTTAGTGTTTTAAATTTGACTAAATTTTTATTAATTGCAGTTATTATTTATTCTTGTTATACTTATACTAATGGTATAAATAATATGAGTATTGATTTTGGTAATACTTTTTTATCAAAATTGAATTTGTTTAGTTTTAAAATTAATATAGAACCTGGTGTTAAAGCTTTATTTATGGGGGTTTTAATTGCTTTTTGGTATCATTTAATTTATTTGATTGGGGCTTATTTTACAGCAATGTTAATGCCTATTTACTTATTTATAATTGATCGTAAGCGAATTAAAAAAATGAGTTTTTCAAAAAAAGTTTTATTTGTTTTTACTTGGCCAATATTTGATATAATTGGGCGTTATACAACATATATTGCTTTGTTTAAAAAGGTAACTTGGAAACCTATTCCACATGAGAGTCAAGTTACAATTGATGATATAAAGGAGAACAAATGATATTAGATATTTTTTATAATGAAGTTGTTCCTGAAGCAAGTAGGGGAAATATTGAATGTTATTTTCGTTACAATATTTTATTTGAAACTAATATACTTGGGAATCAAAATGTAGCTGATGGTTTAGAAGATACTAGTATACCGGTTTTGAATATTAAAGATAAAGCAAAATTTGATTCTTTATTAGAAAAATATGTGGAGAAGTGTTTAACTTTTTATGATTATTCTGAAGAACCTGATTTAAAAGATAAAATAAAAAAAACATTAGCTTTATTATGGTCTAATGCAACATATGAAGATTTTAATGATCCTATTAATTTTTTAAGAAAAAGAATAGCTTTTTTTGACTTTAGTTTGGAACCTAAGGAAGTATATATATCTAGTTTAGAATCTAATTTATCCTTATCTTTAAATAAAAGTAATTTGGAAAATGAAACACCTTATTATTTATCTACAGAATTATCTAATGGTACTGATAAGTATTTTTTACCTAATATATATTTTGGTATTGATTCTAATAAAGCTTATATTTATGCAATTCAAAATAAAGGTAAAAATGATAATAATTTTTATCAAAGACGTCTAAAACGAACTTTATATTCTTTAGATTATCCTTTAGATGTTAAAAATGAAACTTTTTTAAATTATGATGTTGGTAATTTAAAAGATGTTACTCCCAGTTTTTTACTAGCTTTAAATATTCTTATGGGCGTTTTAAAGCAAGAAAATATTCAAGATATTGTAGCAATTTCCTTTTTACCTTCACGTTGGAATTCTAAGGTTATTTCTCATGATATTCGTCGTAGTTATAAAAAACTTGATGATAATGAATTTGCAGAGTTACGTAATGAACATTTACGTATTCAAAGTAATTTGACTGAAAAATTTATTAGAACTTTTTTAAGATTATGTTTTCATAATTCGGGTTTAAATGTTAGTAGTTATCCTGATTTAGATTTTAATTTGGAATTAAAGCTTAATGATGGTGAATGTAATAATCCTATATTAGCTGAAACATTTGGTTCTTTGGATAAGAAAAAAGGAAAAATTTAATTTTCCTTTTTTTGTAACATTTGTTTAAAATAATCATATTTTAAAACCCAATCATTTTTCTTTATCAAATAATCAACATATTCATTTTTTTCATTAACACTATCATCTTTAGAATCACCATCAGAATATGTTTTTCCATCATACCAAGAGTAATCATTAAAGAAGACAATACCATCATAATCTTTATTTAAAGCATCTTTTCCTGGATAATAATTTTCATGATATTCTAAACCAAATAAATTTAATGCTGTTGGTAAAATATTTATTTGGGAAGTAACTTTAGTGATAGTTTTTTTCTTGATATCTTTACTCCAAATAAAGAATGGAGTATGGTTAATTAAATTATTTTCAGTATTTTTATATTGAGCAAGAATGCTTTTATCACTGACTGTGTATAAATAATGATCAGCATAAGCAACAATAACAGTGTTATCAATTAAATCATTATCTTCTAAAGCTTTTATTAATAAACCAACCATATAATCGGTTTCTCCAGCTTGAATTCTAATGCATTCTTCTTCAGTATAAGTTTTTTCTTCAACAACTTCTTCGGTAGTTGTTTTTTGTTCATCATTTTCTTCTAATAAAATTTGTTCTTCTTTTTGTTTATTTAAAATTAATTTACATACGCCTTTATTTTGACTAAAAGGAATATGGTTGGAATAAGTTATAAGATAATGAACAAATGGTTGTTCACTTTTAAACATTAAATTATAAAATGTTTCATTTAAAATTAGTTCACGATCTAATTGGTATTCTTCGCTTTTATAAGTTCCTTGATCTTTTAAACCATAGTAATGATCAAAGCCCCAGCTTTTATAATTTATTGTTCGTGAATAATATTCGCCTGAATTCATGTGAAAAGCATTTACGGTATATCCTTCATTTTTAAATAATCTTGCCATGGAATAGGTAAATGTGTTTCTATTAAATGTATAGGCATTACGAGTATAAGTTATTGGTGTGATATAACCAGTATTAACAGCAAATTCTGAATTGAATGTTGAACCACCACCATTATAATATGAATAATGGTTAGTAAAATTTATTGATTGTTTCATTAAACCATATAGGTTTGGCATTGTTTTTTCATCGACAAGCCAGTTATCAATACCTTCTAGTTGTAAAAAGATAACGTTTTTACCTTTAAACATTCCGGTATATTCATTTTTATATTCTTGTTCTTCTGTATTAAAAATATTATTTAAAAATTCTTCTTCAGTTTCACTTTCAGTTTTTTCTTTAGTAAAAAATGTTAAATAAAAATTTCTAATTGAGTATTCATACATACCAGTTATACTAAAGCTTTTATTGGCATCATTGAAACTCATATAAATATTTCTTTTATTGTACCAAGTGTTCCAAGAAAGATCTTTATTTGGTTCACCTAATAATGTTGGACAAAAACTATGTAATCCAATAAAAATTACGATAGTTGCAATTAGCATTTTTGGTTTGTTTTTTTCGGTTTTTGGATAAAACTTTAAAGCTAATAAGAATAATCCTATTATAATTATGGCGATTAGATAAATCCATATATTAGCATTTTTAATAGCGTCTAGAAAATATGAACTTCCTTCACCTGCTAATTCCATTAAATGAAAATCAAATATTTCTTCTGCCATAGAAAAATAAATGTTATGAACTAAGTAAAGAATAAATGATAATGAAGCAAATATTGAATAGATAATTTTAGATATTTTTTTCTTAAAACATAATGCAAATACAACAAAAAATAGTACCCAGGTAAATGTAAAAGCCCAAGGTGGAAAATAAGATATTTCTGTGAATCCTAATTTTTTAGTAAAGATTTTTGTTGCTAAATCTAAACAAAGAAATGGTGTTAAACTTAAAAGAAATTTGTAAATATTTATATTTTTAAAAAAAGATAAAATCTTTTCGAGAGTGTCCTTTATAAATTTTTTAAACTGCATAAAATCACCTAAAAAATTATAGCATAAATGCTAAAATCTGTAAAATTTTATGAATTTAAATTTTTTTATTGTTTAAAATATTATTGGAGGAGAATATATGTATTTAACAGATATAGTTGTGAATTTTCAAAATTATTTTTTAGATTATTTTGATTGGAATAAGTTTGATAAGATAGATACATTAAAAAAGACTTTTATTTTTAAAGTTGATAATTTAGAAAATATTATTTATTTTAATGCTCAATTTGATTCTAAATTTTTGGATTTGATAAAGAATAAAACATTTAATTCTAAAAATAATAGTTATTCTTATGTTTGTGCTTTAACTGATGGTATTAAAGTTGTAATTGTTAATTTGGATAATAAGGGTTTTATAAAAGAGATTAGTGATATTAATATTGTTGATGATGTATCAATAACAAATATTCTTCTTTATAAAAAACAAGAAAAAGTTGATTATAAAACATTAGAAAATACTAGAAAATTTGCATTTTTAACGCGAAAAGAAAAAGAAATTAAAAAGTGTATCAATGATAATTTTTTAAATGTTGATGAAGATTTGATTAAATATCTTTATCTTTGTTTATTTAATGAACGAGAAAATAGTGTTTCTAAAGCTAATAAACGTTTAAAAAAATTTTTATTAGATTCATGGGAAGATAATTATTTAAAGCTTTATGATCTTTTAAAATGTAATTTAATTGTATAAAAATAAATTATTTGTTAATAATAATAGTGGTGATCAAATGAAAAAGATATTAATGTTATTAGTATTAATTTTTTTAGTTGGTTGTAATAATTCTAATACTCCGGTAGGTGAAGTAGAGAAGTTTTTATCTAAATATCAGAATTTAGATAATGAAATAATTGTTGGATTAAATAATGAGTTAGAAGATGATACTTCTTTAACAGAAGCTCAAAGAACTTTATATTTAGATCTATGGAAAAAACATTATAAAAATTTGAAATATTCAATAAAAGATTCTAAAATTGAAGATGATCGAGCAATTGTTACGGCTTCAATTGAAGTTACTGATTATACAAAATCGGTCAATGAAAGTGATATTTATCGTGAAAATCATATGGAAGAATTTCAAGATGAAGCAGGTAATTATGATATTGTTAAATTTAATGATTTTAAAATTAGTCAGTTAATGAATGTGACAGATACTGTAAAGTTTGAAATTGATTTTCAAGTTATAAAAACAGATGGTAAATGGATTTTATCAGAATTAACTAATGATGATTATTTAAAACTTAGTGGAATGTATAATTATTAGAACTTCGGTTCTTTTTTCTTACTTTAAAATGTGTTATAATATTATCTATAATAGAAAAGAGGTTTGTTATGACAGAACTAGAAAGATTAGATGCTTATTTTAGAGCTGCTAATTATTTATCAGCGTGTCAACTTTATTTACTTGATAATCCTTTACTTAAACGTCCACTTGAAAAAACAGATATTAAGAAAAAAATTGTTGGACACTGGGGAACTGTTCCTGGTCAAAATTTTATATATACACATTTAAATCGTTTAATTAATAAATATGATTTAAATATGATTTATATTTCGGGCCCTGGTCATGGTGGAAATTTTATGATAGCTAATACTTATCTTGAAGGTAGCTACACTTCAAAATATCCTGATGTTACTATGGATGAGGCTGGTTTGAAGAAACTTTTTAAACGTTTTTCTTTTCCAGGTGGTGTTCCTAGTCATGTGGCTCCTGAGACACCGGGCTCTATTCACGAGGGTGGCGAATTAGGTTATTCTTTAGCTCATGCCTTTGGAGCAGTTTTAGATAATCCTTCTTTAATTGTTGCTTGTGTAGTTGGTGATGGTGAAGCAGAAACGGGACCTTTAGCAACTTCTTGGCATGGTAATAAGTTTATTAACCGTAAAAGTGATGGTGTTGTTTTACCAATATTACATTTAAATGGTTATAAGATTAGTAATCCAACTATTTTTTCACGTATGTCAAATGATGAACTTGCTAGTTTCTTTTATGGATGTGGTTATAAACCTTATTTAATTGAAGGTGATGACGAAATGGTTATGCATCAAAAAATGATGGTAACCATGGATACTATTATTGAAGAAATTTTAGCTATTAAAAATAGTGATAGTGAAGAAATGCCTAGATGGCCAATGTTAATTTTTAGAACACCTAAAGGTTGGACGGGGCCAAAATTTGTTGATGGTAAAAAAGTAGAAGGTTCTTTTAGAGCTCATCAAGTTCCTATTTCGATGGAACGAGCAGATCATTTGAATTTGCTTGAAGAATGGCTTAGAAGCTATCATCCTGAAGAATTATTTGATGAAAATGGTACTTTGAAAGCTGAGATAAGAGAGCTTTGCCCAACTGGAAATCGTAGAATGGGTTCGAATCCTATAGCTAATGGGGGTTTACTTTTGAAAGATCTTAAAATGCCTAATTTTATGGATTATGGTATTAAAGTGGATCATGGAATGACTAAAGCTCAAGATATGTTGGTTTTAAGTAGTTTTGTTCGTGATATTTTTAAAGAAAATCCTGATAATTTTAGAATTTTTGGTCCTGATGAAACGATGTCAAATCGTCTTTATGATGTTTTTGATGCTACTAAACGTACTTGGGAAATGGAAATTAAAGAAAATGATGAGAATTTAGCTCCTAATGGTAGAGTAATGGATTCAATGTTATCTGAACATATGTGCGAAGGAATGCTTGAAGGTTATTTATTAACTGGTCGTCATGGTTTTTTCGCAAGTTATGAAGCTTTTATTCGTATAATTGATTCGATGGCTGCTCAACATGCTAAGTGGTTAAAGGTTTGTAATGAAATTCCTTGGCGTGCTTCAATTAGTTCTTTAAATTTAATTTTAACTTCTAATGTATGGCAACAAGATCATAATGGATTTACACATCAAGATCCTGGTTTTCTTGATCATATAGCTAATAAAAAAGTTGATGTTGTCCGTATGTATTTACCTCCGGATGCTAATTGTTTACTTTCTTGTGTTGATCATGTACTTAAAAGTAAAAATTATGTTAATGTAATTGTCGCTTCTAAACATCCTAGTTATCAATGGTTAACAATTGAAGAAGCACGTGAACATTGTACTAAAGGAATTGGAACTTGGTCTTTTATAGCTGACGATCAAAATCCAGAATTAATAATGGCTTGTGCTGGTGATACACCAACTTTAGAAACAATAGCTGCAGTTAAAATTTTAAAAAGTTATTTGCCTAAACTTAGAATTAGATTTATAAATGTTGTTGATTTGATGAAAATTGATTCAACTACTAAACATCCTCATGCGATGAGTGATGGTGCTTATGATAGCTTATTTACTTTTGATAAACCAATTATATTTGCTTTTCATGGCTATCCAACATTGATTCATGAACTTACTTATTATCGTCATAACCGTAATATTCATGTTCATGGTTATCAAGAAGAAGGAACGATTACAACACCATTTGATATGCGTGTAAAGAATAAAATTGATCGTTTTCATTTAGTAATTGATGCTGTTGACAATTTGAATTTAGGTGATATTGGTGTTAGTATTAAAAATGATATGGAAGCTAAGTTAAAAAAGCATCAAGAATATATTGTTTACAATGGTATTGATATGGATGAAATAAGAAACTGGAGTTTTAAAGACTAGAAATAGTCTTTTTTCTTTGGCTTTTCATAAAATTATTTAGGTGATATCTTGAAAAAATTATTAATTTTGTTTTTACTAATTCCTTTTTTAGTTAGAGCTTATTCAACTAGTGCTACTAGTGCTATTTTAATGGATTTAGATAGTGGACGAATTATTTATGCTAATAATAAAGATTTAGTAAGAAGTGTTGCTTCTATATCCAAAATAATGACAGCAGTCGTTGCGATCGAAAGTGATAAACTTGATGAAATAGTAACTGTTGGATCTGAAATAAAGAGTGCTTATGGCTCAGGAATTTATATTAAGGAAGGTGAAGAATTAACTTTAAGAGATCTTTTATATGGTTTGATGCTTAGAAGTGGAAATGATGCTGCTTTAAGTATTGCTACTTATGTTGGTGGTGATGTTCAGACATTTGTTTCCATGATGAATGATAAAGCTAAAAGTATTGGTATGAAAAATTCTACTTTTAATAATCCTAGTGGTCTTGATCAAGAAAAGGGTAATTATTCAAGTGCTTATGATATGGCTTTACTTATGAAATATGCTTATCAATTAAAAGAATTTAGAGAAATAGTTTCGACTAAAAAATATGAGTTAAAAACTAATATGAATTATTATTTATGGAACAATAAAAACAAGCTTTTATATATGTATAAATATGCGAATGGTGGTAAAACAGGTTTTACTGAAAAAGCTAGGAGAACTTTAGTAACAACAGCTTCTAAAAATAATACTAATTTAGTTGCTGTTACTTTAAATGATGGTAATGATTTTTTAGATCATAAAGCTTTATTTGAAGAAGCATTTAGTGAGTATAATTCTTATCAAATTTTAGATAAAGATAAAGTTAATATTGTTGGAGAAACTTTTTATAAAAATGCTTATTTTTATTTAAAAAAAGATTTTACATATTTATTAAAAAAGAAGGAAATTGATGATATATTAATTAAATATAATTTAGATAAGATTGATAATGTTCAAAGTGACACTAAAGTTGGAGGAGTTAAGGTTTATTTTAAAGATAAAGTTATATATACTGGTGATGTTTTTATTAAAGTAAAAAAAGAAAAGAAATCTTTTTGGAAAGTATTTGATCGTTTATGGTAAACAAATTGTGGAGTTTATTCGTTATTTTAGGTATTATTTTTAGTATTTTAAATGGAAGAACTGATAATCTTAGCAATGTTATTTTAAATAGTACAAATGCTTCTTTCGAGATGATTGTTAAAATATTTCCTGTAATGGCTTTATGGTTAGGAATAATGAAAATTGCTGAGAAATCGGGATTACTTGCTAAAATCTCTTTAAAAATTTATCCAGTTTTAAAATTTCTTTTTCCAGAATTAAAAAAAGATGATGAAGCTTTTTCTTTAATTGCTTCTAATGTTGTTGCTAATTTTTTTGGACTAGGTAATGCTGCAACACCTTTAGGAATTAAAGCAATGGAATGTTTACAAGAAAGAAATACTAAAAAAGATACAGCTTCTAGAAGTATGATTACTTTTATAATATTAAATACTAGTGGTTTTACTATTATTCCGACAACGATTATTGCCCTTAGAATGTATCATAATAGTATTAATCCGAGTTCAATTGTTTTAGCTTGTTTTATTACTTCTTTTTTATCGGTTATTTGTGGTTTATTAGTTGATCGTTTATTTGCAAGGAGAAATCATGATTAATCTAATATCAAAATTAATTATTCCTTTTTTACTTGTTTTTGTTTTAATTTATGGTAATAAAAAATGTGATGTTTATGATACTTTTATTGAAGGATCAAAAGAAAGTTATAAAATGATTGTAAATTTATTTCCGACTTTACTTGCGATGATTTTGGGAATAAATTTATTACTTGAAAGTAATATTTTAGATATTTTAGCTAATTTTATTAGTAAAATTGTTCCAGTATATCAAGAAGTAATACCAATTGCTTTATTAAGACCAATTTCAGGTAGTTCTTCTTTAGCTTTACTTAATAATATTTATTTAACAAAAGGTGTTGATTCTTATATTTCTATTTTAGCATCAGTTATAATAGGATCAACAGAAACAACGTTTTATGTTATTTCACTTTATTTTTCGATTATTGGTATAAAAAAAATAAGATATGCTTTAAAAGTATCTTTAATAGCTGATCTTATTAGTTTTATAATTAGTATAATTGTTGTTAAAATTTTATTTGGGTAATCCTTTTTGATTAGTTATAGGGTCAACAAATAAGTAATTATTTAATGGATGAAAAGTAAAAATTATATTTATTATGATTACAATGAATAAAATTATTAGAGCTAAATAGTTTAAAATTAGCTCATTTTTTTCTTTTACTAATAAATAACCAAGGTATTTAGAAAAAATAATTGATGCAATCATAACTGTTATTGTAAAAAATATATTTTCACCCATTTTAAAATAGAATGGTAAAAAAATAGTTAAAAATGTTCCAATACTAATAGCAATTTCGGTTAGTAAAGCCAAATAATTATTTTGTATGCATATTCTTTGTTTTTTCATTATCAACATTTCTACAATAAAAGCTATTAATGCTGGAGTTATAAATAATTTTAGATGTTCCCATATACTTTCATTAATAGGGAAAAAGATAGCTGTTAAAAAGTTAGGTTTAAATTGATACATAAAATGAAAGGGGAATGTTAATAATATAACTATAATGGCACTTGTTATTTTAATTTTTTTGTACATGTTAATCACCTATAATATTATATTTGGCTGGTTATCGTTTATTCTTATTGATTATTCGAAAAAATTGTTAAAAAGTGAAAAAAAGCATTGACATTGTTTTTATTTTTTGCTATACTCAAGAAGTCAATTGGGGGATTAGCTCAGCTGGCTAGAGCATCTGCCTTGCACGCAGGGGGTCAAGGGTTCGAATCCCTTATCCTCCACCATTTTGATAATTACTCACTTCGGTGAGTTTTTTTGTTGCTTTTTTATTAAATATTTACTTAATTTTGGATACATGATATAGTAAAAACTGGTGATAATATATATGAATAAGTATAAATTTTATGAGAGAGTTAAAAGGATCGAAAAGTTTGCGTTTGATAGGTATTTTACTCCTAATGTAGAGGGGTTAGAGAATTTACCTGTGAAACCTTATATTTTAGCTGGAAATCATATTTCTATGCTTGATGCTGCTTTATTAATTGCTGAAATTCCTGATCAAATAAATTTTATGGCTAAAGATGAATTATTTCAAAATAAGTTTTTAAATTGGTTATTTACTAATATGAAAGCTTTTCCTGTTAAAAGAGATAAAACTGATTTAGGAGCTATGCGTCATGCTTGTCAAGTATTGAAAGATGAAGAAGTACTAGGTATTTTTCCTGAAGGAACGCGAAATAAAGGAAATGAATTATTGGAATTTAAGAAAGGAACAGAGTTTATTGCTTTTAGAAGTAAATCTTTAGTTGTTCCTTTTGGTATAAGTGGTGAATATGGTTTTAAATCGGGAATAACTTTAAAAATAGGTGAAGCTATTCCTTATCTTGATTTAAAAGATGATCCTGATATTCTTCGTGAAAAAGTTAAAACATTAGTAAAGGGAGAATAAAATGATCTATATTTTGTGCTTGAAAATATTTTTAGTACGTATTTTAGATGTTTCACTTGGAACTTTTAGGACTATTCTTACAGTTAAGGGAAAAACTCTTTATGCAAGTTTAGTTGGTTTTTTTGAAATTTTAGTTTGGTTTTTAATTGTAAAAGAAGCTTTAAATACTACGGAATCAGGTTTAATTATTGGAATTTCTTATTCTTTAGGATTTGCTGTTGGAACTTATGTTGGCGGTATATTATCAAATAAATTTATTGTAATGCCAGTTAGTGTTCAGATAGTTACTTCTAAATTTGAAGATTTATTAGTTTCTTTAAAAGAAAAATTTGGTTATTCAGTTATTGATATAAAAGGTTTAGATGATAGTGTTACTAAAAAAATGATATTAGTTGAAACAACTAATAAACATACTTCAGAACTTACAAATATAGTTAATAATATAGATGCTAATGCTTTTATTATTGTTAATGAAACTAAGTTTATTCAAAATGGGTTTTTTAAATAAAATTTTTTTAATTAAGGTATTGTTTAAGCAATACTTTTTTTGTCGTCTAAATTTAATGATATATCTTTTTTTTACTAATATAATTTCTTAGGAGGCAATACTTATGAAAAAAGGTTTGACTAATGAAGAAGTTATCAAAAACCGCGAGTTATATGGTTCTAATAAATTAAATGAGTTTAAAAAAGAAAGTATAATTTCCTTATTTTTAGAATCTTTAGGGGATCCTATAATTAAAATTTTAATTATTGCTTTAGCAATTAAAATTGTTTTGTTTCTTGATAATTTTGATTGGTATGAAACAATAGGAATAGTGATTGCTATTTTTATCGCATCTTTAATTTCAACTATTTCTGAATATGGTAGTGAAAAAGCTTTTGAAAAAATTGTAAAAGAAGCTTCAAAATTAAAATGTCATGTTTTACGTGATAAAAAGATAGAAATATTGATTGATGAAGTAGTTAAAGATGATTTAGTTTATTTAGATGTTGGTGATAAAATCCCAGCTGATGGGATATTAATAGATGGTAGTGTTGCTATTGACGAGTCAGCAATAAATGGTGAAGCTTTTGAAAAGTGGAAAGATAAGGGTAGTACTATTTATCGTGGAACTATTGTTGTTAGTGGAACTGGTTTAATGCGTGTTGAAGCTGTTGGTTTTAATACAATGTATGGTAAGCTTGCTAGTGAATTAAAAACTAAAAAGAGTGAAACTCCTTTAAAACTACGTTTAACTGTTCTTGCTAATCAATTAAGTAAAGTTGGTTATTTTTTAGCAATCTTAGTTGCTTTAGCATATCTTTTCTCAGTTTTTATTATAAAAAATAATTTTAATTTGCAATTATTTTTTAGTGATATAACTAATTTTCCTTATTTAATTGGTCATTTACTTTATTCTTTAACACTAGCTGTTACAGTTATAATTGTTGCTGTTCCTGAAGGATTGCCGATGATGATAACTTTGGTTCTTTCTTCTAATATGAAAAAGATGGTTAAAAATAATGTTTTAGTTAGAAAAATGAATGGAATTGAAACAGCTGGTAATATTAATCTTTTATTTACAGATAAAACAGGAACAATAACTACGGGTAAATTTAGTGTGAACAAGGTTATAACTGGTTCTTTAATGGAGTATAGTGATTATGCACAGATTAAAGAAAAAGATCACTTTAATAAACTTTTTATTAAATCTTTAGGTAACAATAATAAATGTGAATTTAATGGTGAAGTTATTGGGGGTAATTTGACGGATCAGGCTTTATTTGAATTTATAGATTGTCAAAAGTTAAAACTGGATGTAACTGCAACAAAAGAATTTGATAGTAAAAATAAATATTCTAGTATTTTTGCTAATCAAGAGTTGATAATTAAAGGAGCTCCGGAGATTATTCTTGAAAAGTGTTCAAAATATTTTGATGAATTTGGTTATAGTAGACCTTTAATTAATAAAATAAAATTACTTTCAAAAATTGATGCTTTAACGGGTATAGGTAATAGAGTTATTGCTTGTGCCATTGGTGAAAATTCTAAAAGTATTAATGATGTTAACAATCTTACTTTTGTTTGTTTGATTAGTATTCATGATGATATAAAAGAAAATATGGCTGATGTGATTAATAAACTTAATAAGGCTTCCATAAATACAGTTATGATTACGGGCGATAATAAAAATACGGCTTTAACAATTGGTCAAAAAATTGGTCTTGTTACTGATAAATATTCAGTTATTACAAGTGATGATTTAAATAAGATGTCTGATGAAGAATTGTATGATAAAATTACTGATATTAAAATTGTAGCAAGAGCTTTACCTAGTGATAAAAGTCGTTTAGTTAAAATGGCTAAAAAACGAGGATTTGTTGTTGGTATGACTGGTGATGGCATAAATGATGCTCCGGCCTTAAAATTAGCTGATGTTGGTTTTGCTATGGGAAGTGGTGTAGAAATTGCTAAAGAGGCAGCTGATATTGTAATTTTAGATAATAATTTATCTTCTATAGCAACTTCTGTTTTGTATGGAAGAACAACATTTAAAAATATTCGTAAGTTTATTATGTTTCAATTAACTATTAATATTTGTGCGATCGCTTTATCAGTTATAGGTCCTTTTGTTGGCGTGCAAACTCCGGTTACAGTTATGCAAATGTTATGGATAAATATGATAATGGATACTTTAGCTGGTCTTGCTTTTTCTTTCGAACAACCACGTCCTGATTATATGGAAGAAAAACCTTTAGAAAAAGAGTGTAAAATTATAAGTAATTATATGAAAAATCAAATTACTTTGAGTTCTATTTATATTACATCAGTTTTATTTTTATTTTTGAAATTACCATTTATTAAAAATATTTTTGATAATAATGATACTTTAATGACTGGTTTTTTTGCTCTTTTTATTTTTATTTCTATTTTTAATGCTTTTAATATCAGAACTCATCGTTTAAATATTTTTGCCGATCTTTTTAAAAATAAGTGTTTTATCGGAATAATTATTTTTATAATTGTTGTTCAATTGATAATTATTTATTTTGGTGGTACTTTATTTAGAACCGTTGCTATAAATCCTAAACAGTTGTTATTTGTTATTTTTATTTCTTTATCAATTATTCCAGTTGATTTGATTAGAAAATTATTTTTGAAAGTTAGAAATAAAAATATTGGGGTTTAAAAGGTAAAAAAATTATGCTAAAATTATTAAAGGAAGTGATCAAGATGGAAAAGTATATACCAGATATTTATGCTAAAAGTATCTATGATATAAATTATGATAATTTAAAAGAAAGAGGCATTAAGTGTATTTTATTTGATCTTGATAATACTTTAGTTCCAACACATACTAAGGATCCTTCTAAAAAATTATTAGATTTTATGGAAAAATTAAAAGATGATGATTTTACTTTAATTATTTATTCTAATAGTGGTTCTAGAAGGGTTTCTAATGTGGCTTCTAAATTAGGGTTAGAATTTTATCATTTTGTAAAAAAACCTTATCGTGGGAAATTTGATATTATTATAAAAAAATATCCTTTTAGTCAGAGTGAAATGGCGATTGTTGGTGATCAATTATTAACGGATATGGCTTTTGGTAATCGCGTTGGAATTACTACTATTTTAGTTAATCAACTTAGTTTAAAAGATGGTTTTTTTACTAAGTTTAATCGTATACGTGAAAGAAAAATATTAAAAAAATTATATAAAAATAATTTATTTGTTAAAGGAAAATATTATGAGTAAATGTCATGGTTGTGGAATAGAACTTCAAAATTTTGATAATAAGTTATTAGGTTATACCAAAAACTTAGATTCTGATCTTTGTGAAAGATGTTTTAGAATCAAACATTATAATGATTATCAAAAAGTTATAAAAGATAATAATTGGGTTTTTAGTATTTTAAAATCAATTAAACCGAATTCTTTAGTTGTTTTAGTTATAGATATCATTAATATTCCTTTGGATTTTTCATTTTTAAAAAATTTGAAAAATGATATTTTACTAGTATTTTCTAAAGCTGATTTATTACCAAGTGAAATGTACGATCAAAAATTAGAAAAAATAGCTAATAGTTTAAATATAAATTATGTTGATAAAATGATCGTAAGTGCTAATAAAAATTATAATTTAGATGAGTTAATGTTTAAAATTAAAACTTTGAAAAAAAGTGATGATGTTTATTTTATTGGTTATAGCAATAGTGGGAAATCAACTTTACTTAATAAAATTATTTATAACTATACTTCTTTAGATTTAACAATTACAACGAGTTTATTACCATCAACAACATTAGATTTGATTAATATTCCTATATCTGATGATTTAAATATAATTGATACACCAGGGTTATTAGAAGAAGGTAATATTTTAGATTTTGCGCATTTAAAAGAATTAAAAAAAATAATGCCTATTAATAAAATAAAACCACGCATTTATCAAGTAAAAGGTAATCAAGTTTTAGATATTGATGGTTTAATTAAAATTCAAACAGAAGATTTGAATGATGTTATTTTTTATATTTCTAATGCTTTAAAAATAGATCGAACGTATAATCAAAAGATTAAAGGGAATATTTTTAATATTGAAGCTAATTCGGATTTAGTTTTAACGGGACTTGGTTTTATTAAGTTCAAAAAGAAATGTCAAATTGTTGTTTCTTCAAAATATAATATTAAAATTTATACAAGAAAGAGTTTAATGTAATTTAAATTCTTTTTTTGATAATTGAAAAAGATATATATAAATGCTATAATAAAAATGCTATGTTAATAGGGGATGTGAAAAAATGAAATTAGTTACAGTCGATGGTAATGAGGCTTGTAGTAATACAGCTTACATGTTCACAGAAGTTGCAGGAATTTATCCTATAACTCCTGCAAGTCCAATGGCCGAACATGTTGATGAGTGGAGTAATAAGGGTGTTTTAAATATATTTAATGATGAAGTTAAGGTTGTAGAGATGCAAAGTGAAGCTGGGGCAGCAGGAATGGTGCATGGCTCTTTACAAGCAGGTCTTTTAACTACAACTTTTACTGCTAGTCAAGGTTTGCTTTTGATGATACCTAACATGTATAAAATTGCTGGTGAAATGTTACCTTGTGTTATTCATGTTGCAGCTAGATCTTTAGCTACTCATGCTTTGAGTATTTTTGGTGATCATCAAGATATTTATGCAACTAGACAAACTGGATTTGCTATTTTAGCATCTTCTTCAGTTCAAGATGCTGCATATTTAGCTGCTGTTGCTCATTTATCAGCAATTAAAGGACGTGTTCCTTTTATTCATTTTTATGATGGCTTTAGAACTAGTCATGAACTTCATAAAGTGAATATTTTAGAACTTGATGATGTTAGAGATCTTGTTGATTATGGTGCAATTAAAGAATTTCGTGATCGAGCTTTGCAAATTGGTAAACCTATAACTAGAGGTACAGCAGAAAATGACGATGTTTATTTTCAAGCTACGGAAGTTAGAAATAAATATTATGATGATGTTGTTGATGTAGTTTGTGAATATATGGATAAAATCAATGCTAAAACTCATAGTGATTTTAAACCTTTTAATTATTATGGATCACCTAATGCTAAAAATGTGATCGTTGCTATGGGTTCAGTTAATGAAACGATTAAAGAGACAATTGATGATTTGACTAAGAAAGGCTATGAGATAGGTTTAGTTGAAGTACATTTATATCGTCCTTTTAGTTCTAAACATTTATTGGATGTTTTACCGGATAGTGTTACTCGTATTGCCGTTTTAGATCGTACGAAAGAATTTGGTAGTGTTGGAGAACCTTTATATTTAGATGTTGTAGCTAGTTTAAAAAATCGAGATATTGAGGTTTTTGGTGGTAGATATGGTTTGTCTAGTAAGAATACGACGCCTGCTCAGATTAAAGCTGTATATGACTTTTTAGATAATATTCCACATCATAATTTTACTATTGGTATTAATGATGATGTTACTAACTTGAGTCTTAAAGTTGATGAAAGTTATAAAATAAGTAATTCTCATGAAATCTTATTATATGGTTATGGTAGTGATGGAATGGTAAGTGCTGCTAAAGTTTTAATTGGTTTAATTGGAAATGAAACAGATAATATTGTTCAAGGTTATTTTCAATATGATTCTAAAAAATCTGGTGGCGTTACAATTGGCCATTTGCGTTTTAATAAAGAAAAAATTCGTTCAACTTATTATGTTGAAAATCCTGAACTTGTAATGGTTACTAAAGATAACTATTTAAAAGAATTTGATACGATATCAAAATTAAAAGAAAACGGTATTTTTATTTTAAATACAGTTAGAAGTGTTCAGGAAATAAAAGAGTATTTAGATGATACTTTTGTAAAAACAATTGTTGATCGTCATATTAAATTTTATATTATCAATGCTTATGAATTGGCTCGTAAAGTTGGTCTTAAGAATAAAATTAGTATGATAATGGCTGCAACAATTTTTGAGCTTACCAATATTGTTCCTCGTGAAGAAGGTATTGAAAGTTTAAAAAATAGTGTTAAAAAGAAATTCTTTAAAAAAGGTGATGCAGTTGTTCAAGCTAATATTGACGCTATAGATCTTGTAAAAGAATATTTGCAAGAGGTTGATTTAAAAGCTAAAGATTTATTAATTCCTGAAGAAAAAGATTATAGTAATATTATTCAAGCTATTAATCATCGTAAAGGTGAAGAACTTCCGGTTTCAGCATTTAAAGATTTTCCAGATGGCACATTTATGGTAGATCCTAAAGATATCGAAAAGAAAGGTATTAGTGAGATTGTTCCTAAGTGGGCATCAAAAAGTTGTATTCAATGTAATC
Source organism: uncultured Bacilli bacterium (assembly GCA_934162285.1). Taxonomy (GTDB): domain Bacteria; phylum Bacillota_I; class Bacilli_A; order RF39; family UBA660; genus RUG11241. The sequence continues at coordinate 16,380 of CAKPHY010000002.1, read as the reverse complement.
AATGTGCTTTTGTCTGTCCTCATAGTGTAATTCGTCCTTACTTGTTAAATGAAGAGGAATATAGTAAAGCTCCTGCTTATATTAAAGATAGATGTTTGAAAGCTATGGGTAAAGGAGATTTATACTTTATTCTTGGAATTTCTATTATGAATTGTACTGGTTGTGGGTTATGTATGAAAGTTTGTCCTTCTAAGCAAGCTTCTAAGGCTTTAGTACCAGCAACATTAATGGAAGAGTATAAAGATAATGAACAAAAAGTTTTTGATTATTTAGAAAATAATGTTAGTGAAAAAGAAGAATATCCAATTAATAGTGTTAAAGGTTGTCAATTTAAAAAACCAAAATTTTCTTTCTGTGGTGCTTGTGCTGGATGTGGCGAAACATCTTATATTAAAGTTTTGACTCAATTATTTGGTGATCATATGATGATTGCTAATGCTACAGGATGTTCATCTATTTATGGTGGTGGATTACCTGTTTTACCATATAGTATTCCTTGGAGCAATTCATTATTTGAGGATAATGCTGAATATGGATACGGTATGTTAATTGGTAATAAGACGATTAGAAATAGAATTGCTAGAATTATGCAAAATAATTTAGAAACTAAAAATAAAGACGAGTTTATTAAATGGTTAGATAACTTTAATGATTTTAAAATAACTAGTGAAGTAGCTAAAAATATTGATTATTCTGTTTGTAAAGAACTTGTTCCTTTTAAAGAATACATTCCTTATCGCTCAATTTGGACTATTGGTGGTGATGGTTGGGCTTATGATATTGGTTATGGTGGAATTGATCATGTTTTAGCTAGTAATGATGATGTTAATATTCTTGTATTAGATAGTCAAGTTTATTCTAATACTGGTGGTCAATCTTCAAAATCTAGTCCTGCTGGTTCGATTGCTTCATTTGCATCAAGTGGAAAAAAGAATAATAAAAAAGATTTAGCGAGAATGGCTCTTGCTTATCCACATGTTTATGTAGCGACTGTTTCTTTAGGAGCTAATATGATTCAATTATTAAAGGCTTTTAGAGAAGCTGAAGCTTATAAAGGACCATCTATTATTATTGCATATGCACCATGTATTTCACATGGAATTGAAGGTGGAATGGAAAACACAGTTGAGATGCAAAAATTAGCTGTTAATTCTGGTTATTTTCCATTGTTTAGATTTAATCCAACTGAAAATAAATTCTATTTAGATAGTAAAGCTAATTTTGATTTATATGAGGAATTTTTATTAAAACAAAATCGTTATTCGATGTTAAAAATAATAAATCCGGTAGAAATGAATGATTTGTTATTAAAGAATAAAGAATATGCTATGAATTCTTATAATTATTATGAATCTTTAGTTAAAAAAGATGGTGAATAGAAAAAAGCTTCATTGAAGCTTTTTTTGATTACATAAAAAAGAAGCTGCCCCCTGAGACAGCTTCCACAAAAGAATAAAAAGGGGTTTGCTAGATAAACTAGCTCCAATTCGCCTAACTCGAACTGGCGATTTATATATTAGTCTAAAAGATTGGTTTTGTCAATAATTTTTGAAATTAAAATTTATTTTTTTACGAATGAATATTTTTAGAAAATTCCAGTTAATTTTGCAAGTACTAATAAAATAGTTGAAAGTGAATTGTGAATGGTGTGGAAAGTTATTGGTACTAGTACATTATCTTCTTTTACTAACATATATGCAAAGAACATTCCGGGTACACTATAAGGTATTATATATAGAAAATCGGCAACTGAATTTAATGATGTTATAGTGTGCATACTTCCAAAAACTAATCCAGATATGATTATAAATAATATGTTGTTTTTTACTAAATATCTAATTGATTGTCTAAAAACGATTTCTTCGGTTAAAGGTGCTATAATAATTGACTGAATTATCATATATAATGGGTAATTATCAAATATTTGTCTAATTGTTGCATCATTAGCGGATGTTTCACTGTTAAATATTAAATAAATGATTAAATTAGAAGCAGCCATTATTAGTAATGCTGAAAGCCAATATTTAACATTTCTTTTGAAATAGGCTTTAAAATTCTTTTTGTATTCCTTTAGATTATTTAAATATTTTTCTTTTGATATTAGTAATAAAATTGCTAGTATTATAAATGAATATATTATTGATACTAAAGCAACCATCGGTTTACTTAATTTATTAATTTGAATTCCAAAAAGCCTAAATATTTGGGACGATGCAAAATTTAAATAGAAATAAGTAAATATTCCTAAAGTTCCACGAATTAAGTCGGGATTAATGTTTAAATTTTTAGCTAATTTATTCATAAAATTTCCTTTCAATACTATTATATTTATAATTATATCATTAATACTTTGAAAAAAAATAAAAAATAGTAAAAAAAACTAGTAAAATCTTTTTTATGTGTTATAATATTGTTGAATTACAACTTTTGAAGAGTGGGGAAACCCACTCTTTAAAATTAATGAAGGAGTTTTATGGAAATAGTTGAAAAAGTCAAAAAATTATTAAAAGATGTCATTGAAGAAAATAATTATATTTTAGATGATGTTGAATATATTATAGAAGGCAAAGTTGCTTTCTTAAGAATATATATTGATAAAGATGGATTTATTTCAATTGATGACTGTGTTAAGGTTAGCAATTTGATTAATCCAATTCTTGATGAAGCTGATTTAATTGAAGGAAACTACATGCTTGACGTGTGTTCAAAAGAAAAAGGAGTGAAATAAATGGATAGTAAAGCTTTTAAAAATGCTGTAGCATTATTAGTAGCTGAAAAAAATATCAGTGAAGATGTTATATATGAAGCAATGGAACTTGCTTTAACATCAGCATATAAGAAAAATTATAATTCTTTATCAAATGTGCGTGTTGATATTAATCGTGATACTGGCGATATAAAAGTTTATTCTTTTAAAACAGTATTACCAATAGATGCTACTGATGAAGAAGGAAATGAAATATTTGATGAACGTGTTGATTTGACATTAGAAGAAGCACGTAAGATTGTTCCTGGTATTAATTATGGTGAAACAATTGAAGAAGAAGTTACACCTAAAGATTTTGGTCGTGTTGCGGCAGCAACAGCTAAACAAGTTGTAGTTCAAAAAATTCGTGAAGCTGAACGTGATGCTATAATTGGGGAATTTGCTTCTAAAGAAAATGAAATGATGAGTGGCATTGTTGCTATGGAAGATGCTAGAAATTATTATATTGCTTTAGATAAGGCTCAAGGAATATTACCAAAAAGTGAAATAATTCCTGGTGAAACAATTAAAATGGGTTCAAATATTAAAGTTTATATTTCTAAAGTTGAAAGTACTAGTAAAGGACCTTTAATTTTACTTTCAAGAACTCATTATGGTTTTGTTAAAAGATTGTTTGAATTAGAAATACCTGAAATTAATGAAGGAATTATTCTAGTTTATAGTGTTGCTCGTGAAGCTGGAGTTCGTACAAAAGTTGCTGTTTATAGTGAAAATGCTCGTGTTGATGCGGTTGGTTCTTGTATTGGTGAAAAAGGTTCCAGAATTAATCGTATAAGTGATGAGTTAAATGGTGAAAAAATTGATGTTATCGAATATAGTAATGTTCCAGAAAAATTCATTGAAAATGCTTTAAGTCCTGCTAAAAACGTTCGTGTATTTATAACAAATCCAAAGAAACAAGAAGCTATGGTTATCGTTGATAATGATAATTTATCACTTGCTATTGGTAAAAAGGGTTTAAATGTTCGTTTGGCTTCTAAGTTGACTCATTACAAGATTGATGTTAAAACTTATGATCAAGCTAAAGAAGAAGGAATTAATATTTTAGAGTAGGTGTAAAATGAAGAAAATACCGATGCGAAGTTGTGTGGTTACTCATGAAAAACTACCTAAAAAAGAACTTGTAAGAGTTGTTAGAACTCCTGAAGGAAATGTAATTGTTGATACAACAGGAAAAGCTAATGGATGTGGTGCTTATCTAAAACTTTCTTTAGAAGTTATTGATAAAGCTGAAAAGTCTAAAATATTAGATCGTACTTTAGAAGTTACTGTTCTTCCTTCAACATATGAAGAACTTAGAAATTTAGTGAAGTAGGTGTAAAATGAAAAGACCAAGTTGGGATGAATATTTTATGGAAATGGCCAAGTTAGTGGCCACAAGAAGTACTTGCTTGCGACGTCAAGTAGGAGCAGTTATTGTTAAAGATAAGTGTATTATTTCTACAGGCTATAATGGTGCTTGTAAGAAAGCTGCTCATTGCTCAGAAGTTGGTTGTATTCGCGAAAAGCTTAATATTCCAAGTGGACAACAACTTGATTTATGTCGTGCTGTTCATGCTGAACAAAATGCTTTGATTCAAGCAGCAAGATATGGTATTAGTACAGAGGGTGCTATTATATATGTTACTGTTACTCCATGTTTTCAATGTGCTAAGATGCTTGTGAATGCTGGTATTAAAGAAGTTGTAGTTAATGGAGTGTATCCTGATGAACGAACATCAGAATTATTTAAAGAAGTAGGCGTAAATGTAAGAAAGATATAGAAAAGAGGTGCATCTTAATGATGAGTGTTTTAGAATATGCAGAAGATGTTAATAAGACAGTTGAAGCAATTTTAAAAAAATGTAAAGAATTAAATATCAAAGTAAATGCTAAAGATGATATGTTATCTGAAGATGATATAGTTATGCTTGATAATTTACTCGATGAAATTGAAGATATTGAAGAACTAGAGGAAGAAGAACGTCTTGTTGTAGAATCTGAGAAAAGTAAACCAAAAAAGGTTAAAAAAGTAGAAATTAAGACAAATAAAAAAGATTTTTTAAATAAGAAAAAAGAAATGTATAAAAATAAAGAAAAATTAATTTCTAATAATCCTTTATCAGATAGTAAAATTGTTGTTTACAAGGAAAATATGACAATAAATGAACTTGCTAAGGCATTGAATGTGCCAGCAGCGGAATTAATTAAAAAATTATTTTCTCTTGGTATATTAGCAACAATTAATAGTCGTTTAAGTTTTGATCAAGCTGAAATTTTAGTTGTTGATTATAATAAAGAATTAAAAACAGAAGATGCTACAAATGTAAAAGATTTTGAAAATTTTGAAATCGTTGATGATGAGAAAAATTTAGAAAAAAGACCACCAGTTGTAACAATTATGGGTCATGTAGATCATGGAAAAACAACTTTACTTGATGCTATTAGAAAGTCACAAGTAGCTGCTGGTGAAGCCGGTGGTATTACTCAAGCTATAAGTGCTTATCAAGTTAAATATAATGGAGAAACAATAACTTTTATTGATACTCCAGGACATGCTGCTTTTACAGAAATGCGTGCTCGTGGTGCTAAAATGACAGATATTGTTATCATAATTGTTGCTGCTGATGATGGGGTTATGCCACAAACAAAAGAAGCAATAGATCATGCTTTAGCTGCAAAAGTTCCAATAATTGTAGCTATTAATAAAATTGATAAGCCAGGTGCTAATCCAACTAAAATAATGACAGATTTAACAGAATATGGATTGACTCCAGAAGCTTGGGGTGGAAATACTTTATATAATGAAATATCAGCAGTAACACACCAAGGAATTGATGAGTTATTAGAAAATATTTTATTAGTTGCTGAACTTGAAGGTTATAAAGCTAATCCAAATCGTTATGCAGTTGGAACAGTAGTTGAATCAAGACTAGATAAACATGTTGGTCCAATTGTAACTTTATTGATTCAAAATGGTACTTTAAGACTTGGTGATCCAATTGTTGTTGGTACAACTTTTGGTAAAGTTCGTACATTAAAAAATGATAAGGGTGAAGAAATTACTAAAGCTTTACCTAGTCAACCAGTAGAAATAACAGGATTAAATGATATTCCTGAAGCTGGTGATAAATTTATGGCTTTTGAAACTGAAAAAGAGGCTAGAAGTATTGCTGAGGCTCGTAAGAATGAAGCAAAAGCTAATGCTAATCAAGGTAAAGGTACTTTATCACTAGATGATTTGTTTAACAAAATTCAAGAAGGTGTTAAAGAAATAAATGTTTTAGTTAAAGCTGATGTTAATGGTAGTAGTGAAGCTGTTAAAAACGCTTTAGAAAAAATCGAGGTAGAAGGCGTTAAAGTTAATGTTATTAGAAGTAGTGTTGGAGCAATAAATGAATCAGATGTTGTTTTAGCTAAAGCTTCAAATGCTATTATAATTGGTTTTAATGTTCGACCTGATAATAATGTTAAAGAAAATGCTAAAGAAGCTGGTGTTGATATTCGCTTATATAACATCATTTATAAAGCAGTTGAAGAAATGGAAGCTGCTATGAAAGGTATGTTAGATCCTGAGTTTGCTGAACAAGTTACAGGATCAGCTGAAGTAAGACAATTATTTAAATTTTCGAAAGTTGGAACTATTGCAGGTTCTTACGTTATTGATGGTGTTATTAAAAAGGATTGTAAAGTTCGTGTAATTCGTAATGGTATAGTTGTCTATGATGGTAATATTAACTCTATTCAAAGAGAAAAAGATTCAGTTAAAGAAGTAAAAAAAGGTCTTGAATGTGGTATTACAATCGAGAATTATTCGGATATTAAAGTTGGAGATATTCTTGAAGCTTATGAAATGGTAGAAGTAAAAAAATAACTTCTACTTTTTTTATCACATAGTTGTCTAAAATAAACATTTTGTTTAAAAAAAAGACTTTTTATTGATAAAAGTAAACTTTTTCTTGACAAAATAACTTTTTTGTAGTAAAATTTGAAATTACTTGCCTAAAAAGGAGGGGAAACTATGAAAAAAATTATTTCAGTACCAAATGGAGTAGAAGAATATTGTATTCAAGATAACGAAGTTCAAGCTGTTATTTTACCTAAAACAGTAACAAGAGTTAATGTAGGATATTCACCTAAATTAGAATTAATTATTTCATTTAGTCAAAATTTGACTATGGGTCCTAAAAAGAAACAAGTAGATATTCCTGTATTAAACTTTTGCCCTAATTTAAAAGAAATTATTTCATTTGGTCAAATAGAATTCAATACAATGTTGAATATTAATGGTAAAAATAGAGATTGCGGTTATTCATTTGTAAATGAAGAAGATGTTCTTCCTTATTTAACAATTGTTGGTAAAAATGAAACTTTTGAAAATTATGAAATTCCATGTTTTCAATATGATTTAACTAAACCAATGGAAAATGTTGATCGTGAATTATTAACTAAACCAATTGTTGCAAGAAATTGTCCAGTTGAATTAGTTGATACATTAATTACTTCAAGATTAGAGAATCTTGGTTCTAATAACTATGCACCAAAAGCTTTAACACCTGAAGTATCTGAAAAAGAAGAAGAAAAAGGTAATAGTAAAATAATTGCTTTTCCAAAAAGTAAAGTTTGCTAATATCTTCTTTTTTTTTAATTATTATGATAAAATAAATATGAGGTGGCGACAATGAGTATTAAAATAAATAGAATTGAAAGTATGTTAGTTAAAGAAATTTCTTATGTTTTAGCTAATGAAGTAAAAGATAATGATATTAAATTTGTAACTGTAACAGCTGTTAAAGTTACCAATGATTTAAGTTTTGCTAAAGTTTATGTTATGGTATTAGATATGAATAAAAAAGATACTACAATGAAAGCTTTAAATGATGCTGCTGGTTTTATTAGAAGTGAACTTTTTGATCGTGTTGATATCAGACATATTCCAGAGCTTACTTTTGTTTATGATGAGTCGATAGAATATGGTAAAAAGATAGAAGATAAACTAAAAGAAATCAATAAACAATAATTGACTTTATATAATATTTATGTTATATTTTTATCAATTAACTGAGAAGAAAATTATTAAATAATAAATGGTAATTAGAGAATTAAGGGTGGTGCAACTTAATCAAATTTATTATGGAAGTTACATTTTTGGAGTTAAATCGTTTATTCGCGTTAAGATTTTAAGTGCATAATACTATTATGAAATAAGGTGGTACCACGGTAATTCGTCCTTATATTTATAATAGTTTTTTTGAGGTGATTTATGGTAAAAAGGATTATATTTGATCTGGATAATACTTTGTTGATGTGGAAAAAAGAATATATTTTTGCTTTAAAAAAAGTATTAGAGGAGTTTGGTTATTTAGATCGCTTAGAACAAATTGATGAAGTGATTGATAATTATGATCAAAATAATATAAGTTGTAGTAAGACTGATTTTTTAGATTATGTCAATTTACATTGTCAAACGGATTTTAAAGTTGATTTTGTTGATGCTCTTATAAAAGAACAAGGTAATTGTTATGAAAAAAACGTTGAATTAGAACAATTATTAGCTTATTTGAGTAGTAAATATGAATTATATGTTCTTAGTAATTGGTTTACAGATGTTCAAATAGCAAGACTTAAAAACGCCGAAATTTTAAAGTATTTTAAAGTTGTTAGTGGTGGTGATATGCATCCTTTAAAACCTGCTTTACAAGCTTTTGATAATGTAATAAAGGATATTGACGTAAAGGAATGTTTAATGGTTGGTGATTGTTTTAAAGCTGATATTGAACCGGCTTTAGAACTTGGTCTTAATGCTATTTGGGTTACTAATGATAATAGTTCTATTTGTAAAACTGTTAAAAATGTTTTAGAATTAAAAAATATATTATAGGAGGAATTTATGGATTATTTTAAATATGTTGATTATACTTGCTTAAAACCAACTGCGACAATAAGAGATATTGAGAAGATATGTGATGAAGCTATGAAGTATCATGTTGCAACGGTATGTGTAAATCCTTATTATGTACCACTTGTAGCAGGTATTCTAAAGGATAGTACAATAGGAGTAACAGCTGTTGTTGGGTTCCCTTTAGGTGCTAATACGACACGAGTTAAAACACTTGAAGCAATAGAAGCTATTGAAGATGGGGCAACAGAGATTGATTTAGTTATTAATATTAATGCTTTAAAGAATAAAGATTATGATTATGTAAAGCAAGAAATTGAAGAAGTTCGTGATTCAATAGATGGTAAAACTTTGAAAGTAATTGTGGAAACGTGTTATTTGAATGAAAGTGAACTTAAAAAAATTGTTGAAATTTGCAATGAAACTTTTGTTAGTTTTATCAAAACATCAACAGGTTATGGTAGTCGTGGTGTTATTTTAGAAGATATTGATAATATAAATAAGTATAAGGAAGAATTTTTAGAAATAAAAGCTAGTGGTGGCATTAGAGATATTGAAATGGTTAATGCTTTACTTGAAAGAGGAGTAACACGTTTGGGTATTTCTAATATTGATTTTTTGAAAGGAAAATAGTTATGAAATTATATGAAGAATTAAAATGGCGTGGCCTTATTAAAGATGTGGCTGGAGCTGATATTGAGAAAAAATTAAATGAAGAAAAAATTACTTTTTATTGGGGAACTGATCCGACTGCTGATAGTTTACATCTAGGACATTATTCTAGTTTGTTGACAGCTAAAAGACTTGCTAATGCTGGACATCATCCTATTCTTTTAGTAGGCGGTGCAACTGGTTTAATTGGGGATCCTCGTCCAACTGCTGAACGTGAAATTATTGATAAAGATGTTTTAAACCATAATTTAGAATGTATTAAAACACAAGTTAATAAAATTTTTGCTGGCCGTGCAGAAGTTGTTAATAATAATGATTGGATGAAAGAATTTAGTTTTACAGAGTTTTTAAGAGTGGCTGGTAAATATATAAATGTTAATTATATGTTGGATAAAGATATTATAAGTAGACGTTTAGAAACGGGAATTACCTTTGCAGAATTTGCTTATACAATGATTCAAGGTTATGATTTTTTACATTTGTATGAAACTAAGAATTGTATTATGCAAGCTGAAGGTTCTGATCAATGGGGAAATATTACAACTGGTTTAGAATTGATTAAAAAGAAAACAGGAAAAGATGCTTATGCTTTTACAATGCCTTTAGTTTTAGATGAAAATGGTAAAAAATTTGGTAAAAGTGAAGGTAATGCTTTATGGTTAGATATTAATAAGACTTCTTCTTATGAATTGTATCAATATTTAATTAATACATCAGATAAAATGGTTGAATCATATTTGAAGATTTTTACTTTTTTAACACCAGAAGAAATAATGGATGTTGTTGCTAAACATAATGCTGAACCACATTTGCGTATTGGTCAGAAAACACTTGCTAAAGAAATTATAACGGATTTACATGGTAGTGCTGAATATGAACATGCTGTTCGTATTAGTGAATCTTTATTTAGTGGTAATATTAAAGATCTTTCTTATGATGATATATTAGTTGGTTTTAAAGGTGTTCCAACATTTGAAACTGTTGAAACTACTTTAATTGAATTATTAATTAATACAGGTATTTGTTCAAGTCGAAGAGAAGTAAGAGAATTTTTAAATAGTGGCTCGATTTCAATAAATGGTGATAAAGTAACTGATGAAAATTTAGTTATCAATAAAAGTATTGCTTTAAATGAAAAAATTGCAGTTATTAGAAAAGGTAAAAAGAAATATTATTTAGTAAAAATAGCATAAAAAAAGAACCATTTGGTTCTTTTTTACTATCTATTGTAGAATTCTACGATGAATGATTCATTGATATCAATGTTTAATTCATCTCTACTTGGATATCTAACGTATGTTCCAGCCATTTTAGCTTCATCATAAGTAACATATTCAACTCTCTTAGTAGTTGCTTCTAAGCTACTCTTAACTACTGGATGTTCTTTAGATTGTTCTTTAATAGCTATTACATCACCTGGAACGCAACGATATGAAGGAATATTTACCTTTTTACCATTAACTGTTACATGTCCGTGGTTAACAAGTTGACGCGCACCTTGTCTTGTAGTAGCGAATCCAATACGATAAACTAAATTGTCTAAACGACTTTCTAATAATTTTAAGAAATCTTCACCATGAACGCCTCTTAATTTACCAGCTTCAACAAAAGTTTTATGGAATTGCTTTTCAGTTAACCCATACATGAATTTTACTTTTTGTTTTTCTTGTAATTGAGCACCATAGTTTGATAATTTCTTACCACGTTTACTACCATGTTGTCCTGGAGCATATGGTTTTTTAGTTAATTCTTTACCTGTTTCTAAAGTAGAGAAACCATATCTTCTTGATTTACGGTAGCTTGGGCCAGTATATCTTGCCATATTTTTTTCCTCCTTTCGCTTATGAACACGAGAGGCTAGTTTGTCAAATTTTAGGGTGTTTATTTAAATATTTTCGCTTTTCAGCTAAAGTTACTAATAACCATAATTGTAATAAACGCGTTAAAATCTTCAAATTAGCGCTGTAAATGTGCATACGCATAGATTATATTATAAAAATGTTCTTTGGTCAAGTTTTATTTATGTTTTTATTATAAATATTTTATTAACTGTTTGTTTGTTAAAATATTTATAAGGCTATTTTTGACAAATATTTTGGTAATATGTAAAAAAATATCAAAAAAAATAGAAAAATGTGGTAAAATAGAATTAATAGTAGAAAGGGTTTGATTATGTGGAGAATTTTACCTTAATCATATTTACTATAGTAGCAATAGCTGCAATATTAATTGTTGCTGTTATTTGTATTATTCGCCATTTTTATAATAAAAAAGTTACTAATAAAATAGAAGATTTAGATATAGAAAAAAATACTATTGCTAGTATGCCAATTACTCCAGAATTGGCTAAAATTGAAACGTTTTTAAAAAATGACAAAATAGAAGAACTTTATAATAATTGGCAAGAGCGTTTAAAAGCTATTCGTGAAAAAGAAATTCCAACTATAAATGACATGTTATTAGATGCTGATTATACATTAAAGCAAAAAGATTTTAAAAATGTTAATTTAAAATTATCAAAATTAGAAATTGCTATTTATAAAGTAAGAATAGATTCAGAAAATTTGCTTGGTGAAATTAGAGATTTAACATCAAGTGATGAAAAGAATCGTGTAATCATAACTAAACTTAAAGCTGATTATCGTGATTTATATGCTAAATTTATTGATAATCGTAGTGATTATCGTGATATTGCTCCTTCAATCTCGGTTCAATTTGAAAATATTACTAAAAAGTTTGAAGCCTTTGAAAGAGCAATGGAAAGAAATGATTATACCGAAGTTACTAAAATCATTAGAATAATTGATGAAATGCTAAAACACATGTCGGTTGTTTTAGAAGAAGTTCCTTCAATTGTTTTATTGGCATTTGATATTTTACCTAGTAAAATAAGAGATTTAAAAGCTAGTTATAAAGCTATGACTGATGCTAATTATCCTTTAGATTATATGAATATTGATTATAATATTAATGAAGCTAATAAAAAAATTCAAGATATTATAACACGTTGTAAAATGTTAAATTTAGAAGATAGTTTATTTGAACTTAAAGTTTTAAGTGATTATTTTGATACTACTTTTGCTGATCTAGAAAAAGAAAAATTAAATCGTGAAAATTATGATAATATTAATAAAGTATTTGTTACTAAACTTAATCGTACAAATAAGTTAGTAAAAAATATGTTTGAAAAGATATCAGAATTACGTCAAAATTATAAATTATCAGATACGGATATTGAAATATTAGTTAATGTTCGTGAAGACTTGAAATCATTAAACGAAGATTATAAATTATTACTTAGTTATACTGGTAATAATCAATTTGCTTATTCACAATTAACTAAAGAAATAGAAAATTTAATTGTTAGACTTGAAAGAATTGAAAGTCATTTAGATCTTTCTATGGATTCTTTAGGAAATATGAAAGAGGATGAAGCAAGAGCTCGTGAACAACTTGAAGAAATTAAAGGAATTTTAAAACAATCTAAAAATACTATTAATGAATGTAATTTACCAGTTATTCCTAAATTTTATTATGTTGAATTAAATGAAGCAAGTAGTGCTATTAAGGAAATAATTCGTGAATTAGATAAAAAGCCGATTACAATTACAATTTTAAATACTCGTGTAGATACTGCTCGTGATCTTTGTTTAAAGTTATTTGCTAAAACTAAAGAATTGGTAAAGAATGCTACATTTGCAGAACTTGCGATTGTTTATGGTAATCGTTATCGTAATGATATTGATGGTTTAGATAAGAATTTAACTTATTCGGAGGTTTTATTTAATAAGGGTGAGTATCGTAAGTCACTCGAGCTTACTATTAACTGTTTAAATAGAATTGAACCGGGTATTTATGAAAAATTAATTAATTTGTATGCTGAAAAAAAGTAAAGTAAACATCTGAAAAAGAAGTTGTTTACTTTTTTTTATTATTTAGTATAATGTTTCTAGGTGATTTTATGAAAAAATTAATAATGATTAAATATGGTGAATTGACAACTAAGGGTGATAATCGAGGAACTTTTATTAAATTATTGGAAAAAAATATTAAAAATGCTTTAGTTGATTATAAAATTGAAATTACTTATGATTATTCGAGAATGTTTGTTGAATCAGATATTATAGATGAAACTTTTATCAATAAAATAAAAAATATTTTTGGTATTTATAGTGTAGTTATATGTGAAAGATTTGATGGTAATAATTTAGAAGATATTAAAACAAAAGTGTTTGAGTATTTAAATAATAAGAAATTTAATACTTTTAAAGTTGAAACTAAAAGATCAGATAAAAGTTATCCTATTAAAAGTATGGATGTTAGTAAAGAAATTGGAGCTTTTATTTTAAGAAATTTTACTTGTAAAGTAGATGTTCATAATCCTGAGTTAATTGTTAATATTGAAATTAGACGCAACGAAACAATTATTTATACTGATGAAGTAATGGGAGTAGGTGGTTATCCTGTTGGTGTTCAAGGTAAGGGATTACTTATGATAAGTGGAGGAATTGATTCACCGGTTGCTGGTTATTTATCTTTAAAAAGGGGAATAAGTTTAGAATGTTTATATTTTGAAGCTATACCTCATACTAGTTTAGAAGCTAGGGAAAAGGTAAAAAAATTAGTTTCTATTTTAAATGAATATTCGGGAAATATAAAACTTTATGTTGTTCCTTTTACTAAATTACAAGAAGAAATTTATAAAAATTGTGATCCTACTTATAACATTACAATTTTAAGAAGAATGATGTATCGTATTGCTTCTAAATTTGCTCATAAAAGACATTGTAAAGTTATCATAAATGGTGAAAATGTAGGTCAAGTTGCAAGTCAAACATTAAGCAGTATGAATGTTGTGAATGATGTTGTTAGAATGCCTGTATTAAGACCAGTTGTATGTTATGATAAAATTGAAATAATTGAACTTGCTAAAAAAATTAGTACTTATGAAACGAGTATTTTACCTTTTGAAGATTGTTGTACTATTTTTGTACCTAAACATCCTGTAATTAATCCTTCTCTTGAAAAATGTGAATTAGAAGAAAGTAAGTTTGATTATGAAACTTTAGTTAATGAATGTTATCATAATATTTTTAAAGTCGAATTAACTGAAAAATTTAATGAATATTTATAGTATTATTGTTGGTATTTTATTCATCCTATTAACGTGGAGGTGAGTCTTATACCTAAGAAAAAATTGCGAGAATCTTATGATGCAATGAAAAATGAAATTGCTCATGAGCTTGGTGTTACTTTGGGTCCTGATGAACCTAATAAAGTTAAAAAAACTAATAATTGTTTAGTTAGAATTCAAAAAAAATGAAAGCTTTGCTCTCATTTTTTTATTCGTCTTTATTAACAATGTTTTTGGTAATTTCATTAAATTTCTTTTGAACTAATTCCCATTCTTTATCATCTGATATTCCAATTAAAGAGAAATCGGTGTCACTTTCTTTTAGTATTGAAATGTATCCTTTTACATGGCCTTCATCAATTGGTTCTTCAAAAGTGTAAGCAATGTATTCTTTATCAGGATATTCATCTAAATAGAAAATATCAATTACTTTAATAGTGTATTCAACACCATTTTCACCTGAAACTACTAGTTTATTATCCATATCATCCCTCAATTCTTTATTTAGTTTTTGTTTTTGCCATTAATGTCATATTAAGCAACCACTCTGGTATTTCAATATGATTTCCACTTTTTAAAATGTATTGTTTGCCAAGTTCTCTGTTAATTTTCCAGCTTTTCATTCTACCTAATGTTTCTTTTTGAGTATCCATATATTGTCTTGCTAATGTTTGATATTCTTCACTATTAACACCTTGCTCAAATGCAGCTTGTTTTACAGCATTTGCAGCTTTTGCTAAATTATTAAATAGATCTGGTTTTTCTACTTTTACCACATCTAATTTTGGTGATAACTTTGTTAGAATAAATCCTTTTTTGTGTTTTTCTTTCCATTTAGTTGTTCTTTCATCTTTAAAGTCATCTATACCTTTAAGATTAGATTGGTTTTCGGGAATATAAAATTTGTCAAAGTCAACTATTTTTCTTTGAAATGCTTCTATAGATCCATGTTTAGTTTTTAATCCATTCATACGTTCAGTGAATAATTGTTTAGCATGTTTTTTATATTCATTTATTTCACTTTTTAATGCTTCTTTATTTGCAGGATCAGTTTCAGCCTTTAATTCTGCCTCTTTTAGCTCGATATTTTTTTTGAATCTTCTAAGAGAATCTTTGGCCTTTTTTAGATCTTTTTTCATTTCGTCAGTTAATACTGGTTCAACTTCTGGAGTTTCAACTTCTATATCTTCTTCATCTTGAATTTGTTCTGGCTCTTCTTTAGTTTGTTCATCTTCTTGAATTGGTGCTTGATTATTAGTATTTACTTTAGTTTGCATTGCTTTTTTATATGTTGTATAAATTTTTATTAATTCAGATGTTGTTTTATTGAACCCTTTTTCGTGTAAGTAATTCATGAATAATGTGAAATCTGGCTCATTATCCTTTAAAAATTCATCGTAATAATTATTAAAATTATCAATTTCATTTTGTTGCCATCCATTTGCTTTTAATATATTATAAAATCTTAGATCTAGCATTCTAATTCACCACCATCTTTTAAAAGTTCGTCAAATGTTCTTTTTACATTTGTCCATTCTTTAG
Organism: uncultured Bacilli bacterium; assembly: GCA_934162285.1. Lineage (GTDB taxonomy): Bacteria > Bacillota_I > Bacilli_A > RF39 > UBA660 > RUG11241. The sequence goes on along the minus strand of CAKPHY010000002.1, from coordinate 387 downwards.
GATCTTGAATGGAATCAAGTATTATTGTATTATTATCTTCTTTCATTTTGGAGATGAATGAAGTAACATTTTCTCCGTTTTTTTCGCCAAATGTATATGCAATGTAATCATCAGGATAATTTTCTACTTGAAATTCCATAATAACATATATTTCCCATGTTTGACCATCGCGTGTTTTTACTGTTAATTTTTCTTCCATATTATACACCTTCTATTCTAATAAAATTTTAACAAAAAAAAAGAAAAATGTAAACCTATATCTAGATTATTTCGTCAATTAATCCGTATTCTTTAGCATTTATTGGATCCATCCCGAGTTTGACAGTTGTTTAAAGAAAATACCACCTCAAGTGGCATAAATACTTGTTTTTTTATCATTTTTTATCT
>CAKPHY010000001.1 GCA_934162285.1 uncultured Bacilli bacterium | reverse complement strand
CTATAATAACAAAAAACATAAAGAAATCAAATTTTTAAATTCAAAATCTTTATGTTCAACATTATACGTGATATAATGAATGCGGTGATAAAAATGCGAATAGGTGTATTTGATTCAGGATTAGGTGGCTTAACTGTTCTTGAAGCCCTAATTAAAAAAAATCCTCAAAATGAATACGTTTATTTTGGAGACACTTTAAATATTCCTTATGGTGATAAATCAAAGGAAGAACTTTTAAAATTAAGTAGCAAAATTGTTAAATTTTTAGAAAGCAAAAAAGTTGACATCATAGTAATAGCTTGTGGAACGTTAAGCTCTAATGTTTATAGTGAACTAGATGATTTAACAACAACACCAATTTATGATATATTAAGTCCCACTAGAGAATTCCTTGAAAACCAAAAATTAAATAATTTGGCAGTAATAGCAACCGAGATGACAATTAAAAGTGGGGTATTCGGGAGTGACATTATAAGCATTGCTTGTCCTAAGATTGTTCCCTTAATTGAAGCTGGAAAATCTGATAGTGAAGAAATGCAAAAAGTATTAGAAGGCTATTTAAAAGATAAAAATATCGACAATCTAGTTTTAGGTTGTACCCATTATCCTTTAGTAAAAGAACAAATAAAAAAGATTAAACCTAATATTAATTTTATTGATATGGGAGAAATCCTTGCAGAAAATTTACAAATAGAACCATCAAAATATCAATTAGAACTATATTTTAGTTCTTTAAATGAAACCATTAAATCTTTAGTAGCAAATATGTTTAAAGATTACAAAATTGAAGAAAGAAGATTATAAAGTGCCAGAATTACCAGAAGTTGAAACAGTTAAAGAAGTATTAAAAAGTAAAGTTTTAAATAAAAAAATAGCTAAAGTTAATATTTATTATTCTAAAATAATAGAATATCCAACATCCGATGAATTTATTAAAGAACTAATCGGTGAAACAATTAATGACTTAAAAAGAAGAGGCAAGTGGATTATCTTTGAATTAGATCATTATGCTTTACTTTCACATTTAAGAATGGAAGGTAAATATAATTATAAAAATGATAATGATCCTTTAAATAAACACGAACATGTTGAATTTGTTTTTACCGATAATACAGCTTTACGTTACCAAGACACCCGAAAATTTGGACGTATGTATTTATATTCTAAAGATGAAGTATATAAAAAAGAGCCTTTAAACGAATTAGGTTTAGAGCCTTGGGATAAAAAATTAACATCAGATTATTTAAAAGAAAAATATAAAAGTAAACATAAAGAAATCAAAGCTATTTTATTAGATCAAAGTATTATTGTAGGAATAGGCAATATATATGCTGATGAAATCCTTTTCTTATCTCGCATAAATCCTTATAAAAAAGCTTCTGAATTGAATGAACAAGAATTAAATGCAATTATAGAAAATACTAAAAAAGTATTAGAAGAAGCTATCAAAAAAGGTGGAACAACCATTAGAACTTATACTTCAAGTGAAGGAGTTCATGGACTATTTCAACAAGAATTAAATGTCCATCAAAGAGAAGATGAACCTTGTAAAGTGTGTCAAACTAAAATTGTAAAAGTAAAAATAGGCGGAAGAGGAACCTATTATTGTCCTAATTGTCAAAAAAAATGATATTTACTATCATTTTTTTATTGGAAAAGCTTTAAATTCTTTTTTTACAATACTTTGATCACTAACAATTAATGAATAAATAACACTAGTTTTAAATTCTAAATCAAAGTATTTATTTAATCCTTCTTTATAATTAAAATAAATAGGGACATCCAAATTTTTTTTAACACTATTTAAAACCTTTTGACCACTTTTGTTAAAACCTAAAACGCGAATATATTCAATCTTTAAATCTTTAGCATCTTCTTTTTTAAAACCACATAAAATATGGGTAAACATTCTTTTAATTTTATTATAAGTAAATCTTTTAGATTTAACATTTAAAATTAATTCTTCTAAAGAATTGGAATCATATATAAACTTTTTAATCCTATTTTCAATTCCTTCATCAACTGTTTGATATTGATTCAAATAATCAAGATCTGAAATTATTTTAAACTTAAGATAATTAAACCACTTTTTTTCATCAACATATCTAATAAAATTTTTAGTAATACTAGGTACACTATTAGAAATATCATTTTTATCATTAATGGCATTTCTTATCGCACTAGCACTTGAAATATTTGTAAGTGTCAAATCATGATAATCATTTGTTCTTTGAATTGTCAAAGGTTTAATTTTGGAATTTGTTACCATTATGGCTTTAATATAGCTGATACCAAGCAGATCATTTGGAGTATCAAATTTATCTTGATTAAAATAATCTAAAGCTTTGGCTAAAGCCGTAGGATAATTACTACCACTTTGTAAATAACTTTTAACCAAACTATCATAAGAATCATTATTGATTTGAATAGCTGCTGCTTTTTTTAATCCCTCAATGTCGTTAGATTCACTACCAAATACTACTAAATCAACATTAAGTTTATTAAGAATGCTGATCGCTCCTTTAGCAAAAATATCTGCACTTTGAGTAGCAAAGACAAAAGGAAGCTCAATTACAAGATCAACATTATTAGCTAAAGCAATTTCTGTTTTAGCAAATTTATCTAAAACACTTATATCACCACGTTCTGTAAAATAACTATCAACAACTAAAATAATTGTTGAATCCGGATAAAGTTCTTTTATTTTATTTATATGGTATATATGCCCGTTATGAAATGGATTATATTCACATATAATTCCTATTTTCATATCATCACCTCATTACTATCATATCACGTTAAAAGAATTTTTGCTAAAAAAAACAAATATGCTAATAAAAAACTTGCAATTTCAAAAATATTTTTGTATAATCTTAAAGCGAGGAGATTTTATGATTATAGATTTAACAAGATTACGATCAGGTGTTGTAAAAGAAATACCTATTGATGAGAAAATTTCATTTGATAACCTTGATAATGACATTAAAGAGCTAAAAGATATTCACGTAGTTGGTTCAATTTATAAAAATAGTCTTAATGAATATATCTTAGATGTCAACATTAAAGGTCAAGCAATATTAAGATGTGCTGTCACCCTTAAAGATGTTCCTTATGATTTAGATCTAGATATTAATGATAATTTGTTAGATTTATTTGAAGAAAGTAGTATAATTCTAAAAAACATTGAAAATACTATTGATATTTTGCCTATTATATGGGAAAATATACTCATGGAAATTCCTACACACGTTGTAAGTCCAGATGCTTCCGGAACGGAACTAGAAGGTGAAGGCTGGAGCTTAAATAAAGAAGTTAAAACAGGAAATTCAGAATTAAGTAAATTAAAAGATTTATTGTAAAAGAGAAGAGGTGTTAAAAATGGCAGTACCATTTAGAAAAGTTAGTAAGACTAGAGGTAGAATGCGTCGTACACACTACAAAATCGATGCTAATACTGTAACTACATGTCCAAAATGTGGTAGTGATGTAAAACCACACAGAGTTTGCAAGAATTGCGGAACTTATAAAGGAAAAGAAGTTATTAAAAAAGAAGCAACTAAATAATAGTTGTTTTTTAATGCCAAAAAAGTTATAATTAAACTAGGGAAAGTGATGACATGAATAAAAAGGGATTTACTTTAGTTGAGCTTTTAGGTGTTATTATCATTATTGCTTTACTATCTTTAGTTATGTTTCCTAATATTATCAATAGCTTTTTTGAAGCAAGTAATGATCTTGATAAAGCAACCGAAAAAATTATTATAGAAGCTGCAAAAGATTATTATAGTGAAAAAGAAGACGACATAGCTAAAATGGATTACTGTTTAACTGTTTATATGTTACAAACAGAAGGCTTACTTTCTTATGATATAAAAGATAGTGATGGTAAATTAATTGATAGCAATAGAATAGTAAAAATTTATAAAAATGGATCAAAATATGAAGTAGATGCAACATGTGAAGTAACAACATCCGAAATAGAAGCAGCTGCTACTTCTTATTATAGTGATGGTTTAATTAGTATTGAAAATGGTCAAAGTAAATGTATAAGCATTCAAAACTTGCAAGATAATTATTATTTATCAAAAAATATTGTTGATGCTAAAAATAATGAATATGATCCTAATAATAAAATCAAATTAACTCTAGATGGCGGAATAGTCGCTTTGTATAATGGAGCGTGTTAAAATGAATAAAAAAGGATTTACATTAGTAGAACTATTAGCTGTAATTGTGCTTTTAACAATGGTAGGAGTTTTTTCAGTATCTGTCATTTTAGAAAAAAATGATGAAAAAAGAGAACAAATAGATTCAGCTACTAAAGAACTAATTATTACCGCTGCTAAAAATTATGTAAGTAAAAATTCTGCTTCATTTGAACCAAAATCTGGAAATACTTATTGTTTAGATCTAAAAGAAGTTTTAACTAAAGAAGATATAGAAAATATAAATGCTAATTCCAATAAAGAAATAACTCTTACAAATAATAAAGTAAAAGTAACATATTCACAAAATAACATTAATTATGATGTTGTTAATGATTGTCAAGAAAATATTGACACATTACCTAATGCTCCCGTTTTAGCTTCCAATATGATCGCTATAAAATGGGATCAAAATAATAACATAGTAGTAGCTGATCAAAATAAATATGGCGATTGGTATAACTATGAAGAAAAAAGATGGGCTAATGCCATTGTCGTTCCTAAAGAAAAATTAGCAAAATATAAAAGTTTGCAAGCAGGAGAATTAATCCTTCCTTTTAATGAAATTGATGATAATTTAATTTTCATGGTTTGGATTCCTCGTTATCAATACTATAAAAAAGATAATGGCGCTGAAATAAAGTTTGTTAAAGGAACTTCAACAACAACTACCGGAAGTTATAAAATAAATCAAGCTTTTGATGGAATCAATGGCTTCTGGATTTCTAAATTTGAAATAACAACTTTAAATGAAACTTTAAGTCCTAATAATAATACAATTCATAGTAGTTATAACCAAAAACCAGCTAAAATGAGTCAATCGCTATTAACAACAGCTATAAAAAATCTTTATAGTTCTAACTATAATTTCTTAAAAAATGAAGTAAATGTTGACATGGTCAGCAATAAAGAATGGGTTGCAGCTTTATACTTAGGTCAAAGCAAATATGGTGTTGGTAAGGAAAAAATATATGCATCCGACCAATATACGGGTACCATTGCTAACTATGAAGTAAAGACTTTAGCTAGTGCTAATAAGTATAATATTAAACGATTAACATATACATTAGACTATTATGCTAATTATACTAATGAAATATATTATTCAGAAAATTCAGTTTTCACAAGCACTACTAGAAATGTAACCGGTGTCTATGGACTTAGTGGTGGTGCTAATGAATGGGTAAAAACAGGAACAATTACTAATCCTTCAAGTGATGACTTAATTAGCTCTGATACTGGCTCTTTAATAAATAGTAGCAATTGCCTTAGTCGTGGCGGTGATACTACTAAAAATGGAGCCTTCACTTATGAAGTAGCCGAATGTTCTAGGGAATATTCCTCAAGAATTGTTGTAAAATAAAAAAGAAAGCCAAGCTTTCTTTTATTTTTCTTCAATTTCAATAGCGCCAGTAGGACATTGATCAGCTGCCTCTTTAACAGCATCCATGTTTTCTTCTACTTTAGCAGCATCCTTTACACATGCAGTTCCGTCATCTGAAAAACCAAACACATCACCACAAATTACAGTACAAGAACCACAGCAAACACATTTTGTCTCGTCAACTTTAACTTTCATTCTCGATTCCTCCTCTAATAAAGTATACACTAAAAAGTGTATACAAATCAAGAAACAGTTTTAAAAATAACTAAAATATGTTATTATATATTTAGAATAGAAGGTGCAAAAATGGTCAGTAGAACAGATAGATATGATTATGACAGCAATGAAACTAATAGTCGTGTAGCAAGAAATCAAGAATTATATAAACGAATATATGAAGATGATTCTTACTTAAAAACGGAAGAAAAACCTTCGGAATATACCCAAGAAATTAATATTGAAAAAGTAAAAGAACTTTTAAAGGGCCGCGAAAACTATCGCAAAGAAATGCTAATGCGCGAATATAATATTATTAAAGATAAAAAAGAAGAAGAACCAATTGAAGAAACAGAAGAAGTAAAAAAATATGATATAAATGAATATTTAAATAAAGCCGCTTCTGAAAAAGAATATCAACCTTATCATAAAATAAACCCAGAAACTTTAAAAAAAGAAGAAGAATCAACTGAAGAAACAGAAGAAACTCCAGCAAGCAACTTAGAAAATATGGGAAATACTGAATTAAGTTTAGACATGTTTGGAGATTTAGCAGATAAAGGAAAAACTGTCGAAATCACAACGACAAATATTAAATTAGAATTAACAGACGAAGATGAAGACGAAGAAGAAAATGATGAGGAAGAAATAGAAGAAGAAACTGAAGATTCTGAAGAAGCTGAAGATGAAGAAGAAACGGAAGATGATGAGTTCTTTACGCAATCATTAAAGAAACAATTAAATGATTCTGAAGAAGTTGAAGAAGGATCTTCAAAATTAATAAAAATAATAATAGTTATTTTAGTTTTAATAATTATAGGCTTAGTTGCTTTCTTAATATTAATGTGAAACCGTTAAGGTTTCTTTTTTATTTTAAGTATTATAAAAATAATAAAATTGCAACCAAATAAAACAATAAAACTGATAATTGGATAATAAGATCTAATAAAATTTTTTCCAATACTTGTATCTTTAAAAGAATTAGTTGAAACAATAAAGAGCAAAAAAGGTAAAATTAAATATAAATATTTATTTATATTACTTTTATAATAACTAATACAATTTTTAACATAAAATAAAGAATAAGAAACATTTAAGAAAATACAAATTAACCATTCTGAAATAATCAAACTATCAATACGGGCACTATTAGTTAAGGAACCAATTCTTCTTAAAACATACATTTCGGGGAAAGCAACATTTTCAACTAAATATTTACCCAAAACTAAATAAGTAACGGTTGATGCTGCTAAATTACATAAACACCCTAAAAAATAATATTTATAAGCCATCTTTTTGTTGCTTAAATTTCCAATACTAAGTAAACTATAAATTGGTAAAATACTTACTGAAAAATAAACAAATATTCCATATAATAAATCATTATTTTTAATCTCTGCAAAGGGCTTTAAATTTTCAAAATTAAATTGAAAACTAAGTAAAAATACAGCACCAAAAATTAAAAATAAAATAATTTTAAAAAGTAAAGTATTTGTTCTAATTAAAGTTGCATTTTTTCTAATAATCAAATAAGATACAGGAATAATAAGTCCTAAAGCTATGATTAAAAAAGGCGTTTCACTAAAATATTGACTCTTTAAAAAAATATAAGAATGCCATGCTATTAAAGAGGAAAACAAAAACAAAGTTAAAGAAATTAAAATATTAATTAAAATACTAAAAATACCTAAAGCTTTTTTATTAGCATCAAAGATATTATTACCACAAGATCTAATATATAAAATCATTTTTAAAAATAAAAATCCAAGAATAGAACCAATTATAATAGCTAACCAAGAATTTTGTTTACTTGACATCTTTTGAATATAAAAAGTAATACCTGGAACTGTTGAAATTAAAATAGTAGTAAATCCCATAGGAATATCTTTATTATTCATGAACTTTTCGCGTCCCTTCATTTGTATTCTCATTACGTAATAAATTATTATTTACTTCTAATTTAACAACAATATTTTTTAAGTCAAAATTATCTTTAATCTTTTCCCATTTTTTATAATGATTTAAATAAATATAATTTCCCAATCCTAAAAAATCAGCTTTCGTTTCTTTAGAATAATTAATAGTTTCAGTAAGAATTTCCATTAATTTTTTATCTAAAGATTCTTTTAATAATTTAATATCTTTTTCTTTAGAAATATTAAAATTACCATTTGTTTCTTCAATTTCACTTTCTCCAATTACTTTAAATTTAAAAGTAATTTTATCATCAAAACTAACTTCTTTTTTAACCTTTATATCTTTAAATCTAAAAACAACTTTTTTATCATTAAGAATCGTTTCAATTTGAAAATTATCACTTTTTTGATTTAAAATATTTATTCCTTTACTAACAGTTTTAGATGCAAAACCAATTAACTTATCTTTTTTAAAAATTCCTAAAGTATCAATTTTAATATAATTTTTAATCTCTGAACTTTCCAAATTTTCTTTTTTAGAACCACTCTCACTAGAACCAATCATTTTAATACCATTTAGTACCGGATCAACACCATCACTTAAAATATCACTTATAAATTCTGTAAAAGTAATATTAGATATAAAACCCTCAGTTAAATCAGAGGTAGCTAGATTTTCTGTTATATTTTCTGCTGGAAAAGTATTAAGGGGTGAAAGAATACTTAAAATTTCTTTAGCTTTATTTCCTTTAGATAAAACAAAGTAAAAAGATTTTTTTGACTGCGTATTTCTGAAAAAATAATCGGTAGGGGTAGCAACCCCATTTTTAGCAAGTTCATCGGATATAACCAAGATTAACATATGACCAATATAAGTTTTTTTAGGACTTAATAAATTAATCTCGGCAACAGCTTCTGAAATAGTGTCACCCTTACCTTCTAATAAAGCGGTTTGAGGATTAGTTTCACTATTTTTACCATTTGAAACATTAGCATTAGAAACCATATAATTTACTACATATTGATTCTTTTCAAAATCAATAGAAATACCTTTCACGATTGCTTTTTCATTTAATTCTTGATAACCATAACAACCAGTTAATAAAAATATTAGCATTAAAATTATTATTTTATTTTTCATGATGATCCCTCATTTTTATATGATTTTTAGTTAAAAGTTTACCTCTAAAAAAATTAGCATTAGCAGGTTTTACTAAAACATCTTCATCTTGATCAATAGGTGCAAGAGGATAACTATAAGGAATATCCAAGACTTCTAAACTAGCAATATGGACAACAAATATAGCCCCGATCGAAACAATTCCAAGCAATCCTAAAAAAATAGCTCCTATCAAAAAAATAAACCGCCACCACCTTGTTGCATTAATAAAATCAACGTCAGAAAAAATTAAACCACAAATAGCTGTAACAGCAACAATTATTACACCAAAAGGGGAAACAATACCAGCATTGACTGCGGCATCGCCTAAAACTAAAGCTCCAACAATGCTAATGGAAGCTCCCATAATCGCTGGCATGCGAATATCACTTTCACGAAGAATTTCAAAAGCAATTGATAAAATCATAACTTCAGCAACAGTCGAAAAAGGAACACCTTCACGTTGCATTGCTAAACTAAGAAGTAGAGAGTCGGGAATAACTTCAGCATTAAAAGTCATAATGGCAACATATAAGGCAGGAACAACAATGGTTAAGATAAAAGCTGTTATTCTAAGAATTCTTGTAAAATTAGCATTCACACTTTTTTCGTAATAATCTTGACTAACTTTAAAATAATCAATTAAAAAAGCTGGAAAAACTAACACGAAAGGAGAATTCTCAACAATAATACAAACTTTTCCTTGCAACAAAGACTGACAAACAATATCGGGTCTTTCCGTATCTTTGATAAAAGGAAAAGCCGATCTCAACTTAGGACAAATAAAACTTTTTAAATTTCCACTATCAATAATTCCATCAATATCAATATGTTCTAAACGTTTTTTTATTTTAGAAACTAAATCTTTATCAACAATATCATCAATATAACTAATTGCAATTTTAGTTCTTGTTCTTTTCCCAACAATAATTTCATCAAAAAACAAATTATTATCTTTAATTCTTTTTCTTATTAATCCGATGTTAACATTATAATTTTCATTAAAACTATCTTTAGGTCCACGAACTATTAATTCAGTTGTTGGTTCCCCAACACTACGATCAAGATTAGCTTTAGTTTCAATCGCGATACATTTATCAATTTTATCAACAAAGATCAAAGTAAAACCACTAGCTAAATAATAGAAAAGATCACTATCAATTATTTTAAGTTTGCTATTTGGAATTTGATTCTTTAAATCATTAAACAAATTGTTAAATATTTTTTTAGAATTAAAATTGATCATTAGATCAACATTTTTCATTAAAAAATTACTGATCTTATCATCACTACTGGTACTTTCTAAATTTATATAACATACTCTTTTGGAACCAATTTTAAATTCACGAACATTAATATCAGTACTTTCGTGATTAATTTCTTTAATATATTTAATATTTTCGTCAATATTTTTAAACATAATATCCCTCAAAAATATTATTAACAAAAACAAAATAAAAATGTGTAAAAAATTACACATTATTTATTAACAATACGATAAAAATTAATTGAAGGATGATTGAAAAAACGCAAGTTAAGTAAACTACAACCAAGTCCTCCTGAAATAAATAAATCATTTCCTTTAATTTTATAATGTTCATCATAGTAAGTTTTAGATCCCTCAATCTTATATAAAGCTCCAATATAAGGTAATCTAATCTGACCATTATGAGAGTGACCACCAAGCATTAAATTATAACCGCTAACATTAAGCGCCTTATCAGGTTCATGCATAATAACAATTGAATAAACATTATCATTTTCTAAAAACTTATTAACTTTATCACTATCTTGATCTAATCCACTTATTAAAATTGGTTTAACATCATTCATATAGATTAAATCATAACTGTCGCGAATATCTACAAATCCACTATCAGAAATTACACTTTTCCACATATCAATATCATCATGATTACCATTAATAGCATATTTTTTATATGAAACCTTAATTTTATTTAAAGAATTCTTTAATTCTTTTAAATCATTATCACTATATTTAATCTTGTTATCAAATAGATCACCAGTAAAAACAACAATATCAGGATTGATATAATTAATTTTATCAACAATTTTAAGTAAATCTTTATTATTAATAGTTGTCTTATAATGAATATCTGATAATTGAACAATTTTTAAACCATGATAATTTTCTGTAATATTTTTATTAACAACTTTATATTCTTTTACTACTAATCCAGATGTTCCAATATATCTTAAATACATTAAAAAAGCTAGAAAAATTAAAAATATAAAAGAAACAATTATTAACCACTTAGGAATTTTAATATTCATATTTTCACCATATAAATTGTAACATAAATAAAAAAATTATAAAATAACTTTAAAATAAAATAACCATAATAATTGACAATATAACTAACAAGATGATAATATTTAGTTAATAGAAAGCAATATAAAATATAAGGAGTAATATGAAAAAAAGTGAAAAAATAATTTATCTAATAACGGCTATTTTAATACTATTTACTTGCTCGTTTTATGGATATCTTTATTATTCTAAAGAAAAAAATGAATATGAAGAATATGATGATTATGTAAGAGGAATGAATTCAATAGTTTTTTCTTATAATAATGACATAAAATATGACTCGATACGTGCTGCAGAAGCTTCTTTGAAAGGGAAAAAAACTACCAAAGGGGAATTAATAAAAAACTTTGCAGACTATAAAATCATTCCCATTTTAAATTATTTAAATGAGACAAGTGAAAATGAAGATTTAATAACTGCTTTTGATGAATTCGCTAAGATCCAAAACGGTCGTAATGGTTGTAACTATAAACTTTCAAATGAAATATTAGAAAATACGGGCACATCAAAGCCTTTATATACTTATGAAAACGGGGTCTACACTTATAAAATATCCAAAAAAGTTATTAAAAAAGAAACATATAAAAACTTATATTTAGAATATCTAAAAAATAATAACTATAAAAATGTTTTAGATTTATTTACAAATAATTTATACCAATATAAAGAAATAAAATATGATTATAATTTAAACACCTTAAAAAAAGCAATTGAAGAAAAATATGATGAATTTTATCAAGAACATGAAGATATTATCGTAGAAGTTATTGCTAAAAATTTAAAAGATTTTTCTTTACAAACATTATCTAACTATTTTACTTTGTTTTCAGGTTATCCACAAACTTGTTTAAAAGAAATGGAAGAAGAAGTTTTTAATTTAGAATATAAATATACTAGAAAAGATCGTATCTATTCAACAGTTAAATATTATAAATATACTTATCAATTAGATCTTGATTATTTAAAAAGACAATTAGAAGAAAAAAAATATCCCCTTTTTTATATGTAGGTGAAATATGTTAATAAGAAAAATAAAAATTGATCTTAAAAGTAAAAATTTTATCATAATAATAACTATAATGTTTTTAATTTTAATTATATCTTTTTTACAATTTAAAAACTATTTTTTCTATTCAACTTTTAAATATTTTCCTGATTCATATCTATATCAATATGTAGAAGAATATTTAGAAGGAAATATTCATGATTTAATCGTTAATAATGCATTTTTAATTTATTTAGATCCTAGTTTAATAAACATTCAATCAGCACTATATTTATATGCAATTGTTCTTGGAACTTACTTATGTTCTTTTGCATATTATATTTTACCTTTTATAATTTTTTCTAAAATAGCTAAAAATTTATATTCAGAAATTTACAATAAATATTCAATATCTAATATTATAAGAATAGGTAAAAGAAAATATTTTAATCAAACCATTATTAAAAACGGAATAATTGCCGGTTTAATATTTGTGATACCCAAATTATTATTTCTATTATTACTTTTAATTTTCTTTCCTACTGGATCTAGTAGTTACATGCTTGATATTCCTTTAGGATTAGGCGAATTTTTTAAATATAATCAAAATAGTCCTTACTTAATGTTAATCACCGACTTTGTAATATCATTCCTATATGGCTTTTTTATATCATCATTATCAATAATAATTATTTCTTTATTAAATAATAAACCTTTATCATATATTGTATTTATATTTTCAATTTTATTAATTTCTATAATTCCAACTTTATTTGGTAAAGTTGCTCTAATATTTTATTATTCTATTTATGCTTGTGCTTTTTATAGTCAAAATTTTAATATGTTATCAACAATACTAACAATGTTATCTTTAACTATAATTATAACAATTATTTCTAGAGTAATTTATAAAAGAAAGGTTGAAGATAATATATGATAACAATTTTAAGAAAATTTGTTAAAAATAAATATTTCTTAATTTGGACTGGAATATTTGCTATATTAACCATTTTTATTGCTAAATTATTTGCTACCACTAAAAGTAATTATATGGTCGATCTAGAAATGACTAATCCAACATATTTACTATTTGCCGAATTATTACCATTAGCATTTGCTGATAAAGAAAGTGCGATTTTAGCAATTTTGTTAGATTTTTGCTATTTATCACTTATTTCTTATGTTATGCTTTCTTTTATAGATTACTTTTTAAATAAAAATACTCAAGCAACATTTACTAGAATTGGTCGTGATAAATGGTTTAAAGAACTAATCTTTTTCAGTAATTTTTATGCAATAATTATATTTTTACTCTATTTATATTTAGTGTTCATGGGATTAATTTTAGTTGAAAAATCATTCACTTTTAATTTACAAGTGTTAGTAGCTTTATTAATTAAATTAGAAATGACACTTATAATACCGAATATTTATCTATTCATATATTTAAAAACTAAAAATTCTATGTTGTCTACTATATTTTATATTTCCTTTTATGTAATTTTACAAATATTTGCTAAACTTTCATTTGTGGAAACTACTTTAAAATTTAAATACTGGTTTGTAATAATAACCACATATCTAATCTTTTTAATTTTATCTAATAAATTATGCAAAATAGAATTTAGAAAGGAAGATTTAGGATGATTGTTTTAAGTACTAAAAATTTGACTAAAACTTTTAATGAAAAAGAAGTTGTTAAAAATGTTTCTTTTGAAATAGAAGAACAAACGATAACTGGTATCATTGGTAGAAATGGTTGTGGTAAAACCGTTTTATTAAAAATGTTAGCTGGACTTTATATCCCAACATCTGGTTCAATAAATTATCATGGATTTGAAGTAATAAAAGATTATGGTGTTTTAATTGATACTGGTTTTTTAGATAATGAAAGTGGATTTAATAATTTAAAATTATTAGCAATTTTAAAAAATGAATTAAATGATGATCAAATAAAAGAAATAATGAATTATGTAAAACTAGATCCATACAATAAAACTAAATATAAAAACTATTCAACTGGCATGAAACAAAAGTTAAAATTAGCTCAAGCAATAATGGAGAATCCCAAAATATTAATATTAGATGAACCCTTTAATGGTTTAGATAAAGAATCAGTAAAATTTTTCCGTGAAAAATTGAAAGAATTAAAAAATGCTGGTAAAACTATCATATTAACTAGCCACTATGAAGAAGACATAAAAGCATTATGTGATAAAGTATATGAAATGGAAGATGGAGAATTAAAAGATTTCAAAAACTTTTAATTCTCTTTTTCTTACTAAAAAAATAAATTTCTTTACTAAGAATAATTAATATAGTATAATTAACACGAAAGAGGCGATATTTCATGATCGAAAGATTACAAAAAATAGAAGATAAATACTTAGAATTAGAACATGAATTAGAGAAACCAGAAACAATTTCTAATATTAAAAGAACATTGGAAATTACTAAAGAACAAGCAAGTTTAAGAGATGCCTATGAAGCATATCAATCATATAAGAAAGTAATTAAAGGAATCGAAGATGCTAAAGAAATGAGTAAAGATCCTGAATTAGGTGAAATGGCTCATGAAGAATTAGTTGCTTTAGAAGAAGAAAAGAAAAAATTAGAAAGCGATATCGAAATTCTTTTATTACCAAAAGATCCTAATGATGGCAAGAATGTAATAGTTGAAATTCGTGGTGCTGCTGGTGGCGATGAAGGAAATATTTTTGCAGGCGACCTATATCGTATGTACGTTAAGTATGCTGAAAAAGAAGGCTGGAAAGTTGAAGAATTAGAATCTGTTGAAGGAGCTGCTGGTGGTTATGCTCAAGTAAGCTTCATGATTAAAGGTGAAAACGTTTATAGCAAGTTAAAATATGAAAGTGGAGCTCATCGTGTTCAAAGAGTTCCTGAAACTGAAACAGCTGGTCGCGTTCATACCTCAACAGCAACAGTGTTAGTAATGCCAGAAGCTGAAGAATTAGATTTTGAATTAGATATGAATGAAGTTCGTATTGATATAACTCGTAGTAGTGGTTGTGGTGGACAAGGTGTTAATACGACCGATTCTGCTGTTCGTTTAACCCATATTCCAACTGGAATTGTTGTTTATAGTCAAACAGAAAGAAGTCAAATTAAAAATAAAGAAAAAGCTATCAAAATATTAACAACTCGTTTATATGATTTGAAAAATCAAGAACGTGAAAAAGAATTAGGTAATGAAAGAAGAAGTAAAATCGGTACTGGTGATCGTTCAGAAAAAATAAGAACATATAATTATCCGCAAAATCGTGTAACTGATCATCGTATTGGCTTTACAATTAATACTTTAGATCGTGTTATGGAAGGCGATCTAGATAAAATAATCGAAGCCTTAATAGCTGAAGATCAAGCCCGTAAATTAAGAGGAGAATAATGACTGATTTAGAGTATCTAAAAAAATATTATCAAGGAGATCTTGAAGAAGCTAAAAAAAAATTAGCAGCAGGACTTCCAGTTCAATATATTGTTGGTAATGTTGATTTTTATGGTATTATTTTAAAAGTTAATGAAGATGTTTTAATACCTCGTTTTGAAACCGAAGAACTTGTTTCTAAAGTAATCCAATATTCTTCCCATTTTAAGAATCCTAGTATTGTAGATATTGGCACAGGATCAGGAGCTATAGCTATAACTTTAAAAAAAAAGTTGACATCATCTGTTACAGCAACTGATATATCTAAAAAAGCTTTAAATGTAGCTAAAGAAAATGCTTTAGAAAATAATGTTTCAATTAATTTTAAAGAAGGAAATTTGCTTGAACCATTAACAGAAAAATATGATATAGTTGTTTCTAATCCTCCATATATTGCTTATGATGAAGAAATAATGGATGTTGTAAAAAACAATGAACCTCATTTAGCATTATATGCACCCAATAATGGCATTTATTATTACGAAGAAATATTAAAAAATATTAAAAAATATTTAAATGATAAATATTTAATTGCCTTTGAAATTGGAGAATCTCAAGGGAAAAAAATTCAAGAATTATCTAAAAAATACTTAGATAATGAAGCTATAATTGAAAAAGATTTATCAGGAAGAGATAGATTTGCTTTTATAAAAAATTTTTAAGATAGAGAAATCTATCTTTTTTATTTTGCCTTTAAAATTAAAATTTACGAAACGGTTTCACCATGCTATAATTAAAATAGGTGGTAGTATGGAATATATAAAAGATAATTTTGATAAATATTTTAAATTTATTATTCTAGGATTAATTATTTTAATAATAATTATCATATTTTTTCTGTTTAAAGAAAACAAATATACCAAATTAGAAAAAGAAATGCTAAATAAGTCTAAATCATATTTTACATCAAATATTAACTATGTAACTTTAGAAGATATGCACATTTATTATCAAGGTTGTCAAAGTTATAGTGGTGTATATCATATCAACAATATTTACAAAGTTTACCTTTTTTGTAATGATTACACAAATAAAGAATTAATAACCAAAAATATTACCTTAAAAGGTAACAATCCAATAGTAATTGCTCCCAATGAAGAATTTATAGATCCAGGTTACATTTCTAATTATCAAGTAGAAGTTACAAATAATGTAAATAAAAAAGAAGGTTTATATTTTATAAATTATTATGTTAAAAATAACAATAAAATTATTGAATCTGCTAAAAGATTAATAATTGTAAAAGAGAGTAATCAAAGTCTATTTAGCTTAAAAGGTCAATCAGAAATTTATCTATTTAAAGGTGAATCTTACAAGGAGCCTGGTTATAAAACTTTACTATTTTAAAAATAAAGTTAATAGTACAACCATTAAAATTAAAGACGAAAATAATAATACTAAAATAATTAGTTGTTCTAATCCCAATATTAAAAGTTCAAAATTAGAAATTCACTTTATTGCTTCTGGTCATTATGATGATTCCATTTTAGTTAGAACCGATCAAAAAACTATTTATATTGATGGCGGTCGTGAAGGCTGTAAAGATAAAGACATTACATATTTAAATGAATTAGGAGTCAAAAAAATTGATTATATGATAGGCTCTCATGGAGACTTTGACCATATGGGAGATAGTATTTATTTAATAAATAATTATAAAGTGAAAAATGTAGTATTTAATTGCGGAGAGTTTAATGAATTAGAAAAAGAATTAATCAAAGTATTAGATAAAAAGAAAATAAAATATCACTCATGCATTAAAGAATTAAATATAGATAATAAAAAACTATATTTTTTACAAACAAAAGAATATGATAATGAAAATGATAATTCAAATGTTATTTATACTGAACTTGATGGTTATAAGTTTATGTTTATGGGAGACGCTGGAATAGATAAAGAAAAGGATATTCTTAATAAATATAACTTATCTAATATTGATGTATTAAAAGTAGGACATCATGGAAGTAAGACAAGCAGTAGTAAGTCTTTTATAAATGAAATCAATCCTAAGAATTCCATTATTAGTGTTGGAAAGAATAATCGTTATGGACATCCTAATAAAGAAGCATTAAATAATTTAGAAGATTCAAAAGTATATAGAACAGATCAAGATGGAAGTATTATATTTAAGATTAAAAATAATAAATTAAAAATAAAGACTTGTAGTCCATTGAAAAGAAAATGATAAGATGAATGAATTAAAAGAATACACAGAAAAAATATTTGAAGATATTAAACGTCTTGATGAATTTGGAAACGAGTATTGGCTAGCAAGGAAATTAATGCCAATATTACAGTATAATTTGTGGCAAAATTTTCATAAAAAAATTAAAGTGACTATGAATAACTGTGACAATAGTAATTATGATGCTTCAGACCATTTTATTGGCGTCAATAAAATGGTCAAAATAGGTTCAAATACTAAAAGAAAAATACAAGATTATAAATTATCAAGATATGCATGTTATCTGATTGTACTTAACTGTGATCCTAGGAAGAAAATAATTGCTTTAGCTAAAACTTATTTTGCTATTCAAACAAGAAAACAAGAACTATCTGAAAAAGAGCATAATGAACTTACTGAAGATGAGAAAAGACTATATCGAAGGAATCAAGCAAGAAAAGGAATTTTTAATTTAAATAAAACAGCAGTTAATAGCAACGTGCCAGATTTAGCCAGATTTCATAATACCGGATATAAAGGCTTTTACAATGAAGAAACAGCAGATGATATTTTTAAAAGAAAGAAACTAAGATATATTAGATAACATGGGTAGCGAAGAACTAGCAGATAATATATTTAGAATTGCTCAAACAGATGCCAAATTAAAACGAGATAATGTAGATAATGAATATACGGCAAATTCTATTCATTATGAAGTAGGTAAAAAAGTCAGAAACACAATTAAAGAATTAGGTGGTACTATGCCTGAAGATTTACCTACACCAAAAATAAGTTTAAAAGAATAGATAAGAATGTGATATAATGATTGTAGGAGATGATTATTATGATAATTAAAGGAGCAAATATTGGTGAAAAAAATGTTAAATATAGTAATTTATCTGAATATGAGTGGACTAATAATCCAAAGTTAATAGAGATAATTAAGAAATTAGAATTTTTATATTTAAGTATAGAAGAACAATTAAAAAATCAAATTGTTAATCCGATGATTATTGATGATAGTGGTATTGTTGATATTCCGAAACACTCTTTAAATCATAGATGCTCAAATTCAATGGAAAGCATACGAGAAATATCTAAGCATGGTATATTAGCAAGTGAATGGTTTGGAGAATTAGAAAGTGAAAGAGAAGGATGCTTTTGTGTATTTGTTTCAAGAATGAAAGGCGATAATTATCCTTATCATGGTGATTTAGCAGAAGATGATAAAAGTAGATTAAGTATAGGTAGAAATATAATTCTATTTTTTGATGATGAAAATCCCTTAATGAAATATTTATTACATTTAGATTATTTTGAATTTGAGCATCAAAAACAAGATAATCCAGATTATTGTTCATTATATACTCCTGACGAATTAGAAATTTTAGAACAATTAATAGAACCACTATCTCCCGCTGGTAAAGGAATGAGAAAACCTTATGATTTTAAAACCAATTATTGGTCTGCCATACCAGGTGGTATTCCAGCTGAATTGGTAAATGGAATATGTGTGAAAAATAATAATTATTCTGAAAGTGAATTAGATGAAATAAGTTATTTGTTTCCAAATGCTGTCCTATTTGACTCATGCAAGAAAGTATTAAGATACCCTCTTGTAAGTCAAACAGAAAAGGCACATACTACTTTTAGAAAATAATAAAAAGAAACTGTTGAGAAAAAATAATTTTCAATAGTTTTTTTATTTAATATTGTCCGTATGCATAAACTTATGTCGCCACATGTCGATTATGATCATATTCAAGCTCAGGCTTATATTTTAGATGCTTTTCCAGTTGAAAATATTTTATATCCAGTTAACATTTATAATTGTATAAGTACTTGTCACTGTCAAAATTCTTCAGATAATGCTTTAGTAATAAATTCTTTAAAAAGAAACAATAAAGTTGCTATTACTCAAGAAGTTCCTTCAAAAATAGTAGTAGGAGATATGACTTTATATTTTATTGCTCCTACTAAAAAAGTATGTAATAACAATAATAATTCTTTCATTTTTATATTAAAGTATCAAAATAATACCTTTATGTTTACCGGTGATTCATATAGTTCCTTTAATGACGTTGAAACTCTTCAAAATCAAGCTAGTAAGTTGGGTTTAAATAATATTAATGTTGATATGCTAAAATATCCTCACCATGGTAATGAAACATTGTATGAAAAAGTCTTAAACGCTATTAATCCTAAAATGATTATCGTACCCAATTATAAAGCTGCAAAATATCCTAGTGAAGCTAATAAAAATTTAATAAGTAAACATAATATAAAACTATATCGTCAAAGTGATAGCACCACTGGAAATATAACTTTAATAAGTGATGGCGATAATATTCAAGTATTGATGAATACTTCAGCTAATGATTATAGAAAGTAACATTTTAATGTCTTTTTTACAAAAATGTGATACAATTTTTATGGGTGATTATATGGAAGAAAAGTTAGCAATCCTTTTAGAAAAAATAAATCTTGATAGCGAAACGAAAGAATTATTTTTTAATTCTAAACTTTCACATATAACTAAGAAAAAAGATAATAGTAAATGTTTATTTGAAATTGAAATTGATAAACCTATTAATTATGGAAACTTTCTAAAAGTCTTAAATGCCTTAACTGATACTTTTTCTACATTTGATCAAATAGCTTTAAATTTTATATTAAAAAAATATACAAGTAAAGAATTAGAAGAACAAACAAAATTAGTAATGCAATCTATTTTAAATGAAAAACAAATGCTTACTAATTATTTAGAAAATCCACTTAAAACAGATGAACATTTAATTTGCTTGACTGTTGGTAATATAATCGAAGAAAAACAAGCTACTAATTTAATGAATGAAGTAATTACTATTTTACACTTACTTGGCTTTGAATGTAATTATGAAATAAAAGTTGAAAGAAGTTTAAATGAAAAAATAAGCGAAGAAATTCAAGCTGATTTAACTAGAAAAGTAAACATTAGTGAAAAAGAAGAAAAACCTGTAGTTGAAGAAGTTAAACGACCTAATTTTCGCAAGCGAATATTCAAAGTTGATGATGAAAGAGTTGTTATGGGTAATGTTATCGAAAATAGTGCCGTTACTATCCTTAAAACAGTTCCTGTTGATATAAATGAAATGGGAGCTTTAGAAAAACTAAAGGGTTTAGAAGAAGCAATAGTTGAAGCTAAAGTATTTGGAATTGAAGTAATAGAATCAAGAAAAAAACCAGGATTTCGCATTGCTACTTTAAAAATAACTGATAATACAGATAGTATTTATGCTAAAGCTTTTATTGATGGCGATGAAAATTTCGCATCATTTGCTAAAAATGTTAAAGAAGGAAAATGGTATAAATTTAGAGGTACCATTAAATATGATGAATATGCTAAGGAAATAACATTTTCTTTAACAGATATTAACTTTTTTGATAAAAAAGAAGATAAAAGAGTAGATACTGCTCCAATAAAACGTGTAGAATTACATGCTCATACAATGATGAGTCAAATGGATGGTGTTGCTGATGAAGTTGCTTTAGTTAAAGCTGCAATTAAATTAGGTCATTTAGGAATCGCGATAACTGATCATGATGGCTGTCAAGCATTTCCTCATGTTTATGGAGAAATCGGGAAATATAATAAAGGTTTAAAAGCACCTTATAAAGAAATGATTTCTGAATTAGAAAACAAATTGAAAGATGCAACGGAAGAAGAAAAAGAAGCTTTAAATAAAGAAATAGCTGAACATAAAGAACAAATGAAAAAACTTCCTCTTTTTAAAGGAATGTATGGAGTTGAATTAGAATTATCTAAAGATAACGTTGATATTGTAGTTAATCCTGATGTTTCAGATATTTTTAATAATACTTATGTTGTATTCGATACCGAAACTACTGGCTTTAATCCTGGATTGCACGATTCTATGATTGAAATTGGTGCTGTTAAATTAAAAGATGGAAATGTTATTGAAAGATTCGATGAATTAATTAATCCTGGTCATCATATTGATGAACAAATAACTAATTTGACCGGAATAAGTGATGAATTAGTAAGCAATTGTGACAATGAAAAAAATGTCACTATCCGTTTTAAAGAATGGATAGGTAATCTGCCACTAGTTGCTCATAATGCTAAATTCGATAAAGATATGTTAGAAATGGCTTATTATAAATATGATCTTGGTGAATTAAAAAATCCTGTTATTGATACTTGGATGTTATCTAAAGCTATTAATAAAGATTGCAAAAAACATAGTTTAACAGCTTTATCTAAATATTATAAAATTAAATTTGATGAAAATGTTAAAAATGACGATGAAGAAGAGCAAGTAACAGGAGCTCACCACCACCGTGCCGATTATGATGCTGAAGCAACAGGAAGTATATTTTATAAAATGCTAAAGCAACTAGAAAAAATGGAAAATATCAAAACTTTAAATGATTTAGAAAATATAACTGATGAATTTGAAACTAATGAAATAGTTAAAGAATGGCATGTTAATATGATTTCTAAAAGTAAAAAAGGCTTAAAAAATTTATTTAAGTTAATAAGTTTTGCTAATACCAAATATTTAGTAAAATGTGCGAAAATTCCTAAACATGTTATTGAAGAAAATCGTGAAGACCTTTTAATTGGTAGTGGCTGTATGAATTCTGAAATCTTTTTAACAGCTTTATCACGAACTGAAGAAGATTTAAAAAAAACCATGGCTTTCTATGATTATATTGAAGTTCAACCACCATCAAATTATGAACATTTAGTTTTTAGCCATGACATTAGTAACTATGATGATTTAATTTATTGCTTAAATAAAATTATTAAATGTGCAAGAGAATTAGGAAAAATAGTTGTTGCCACCAGTGATGCTCATTCTATAACTAAAGAAGATACTATTTATCGTGAATTTATTGTTAATCAAAATGTTCCTGGTAAAGGAAGACATCCTTTAGCAAGATACTTGTCAAAAGAAGGATATAATCGTATACCACCACAATATTTAAGAACAACCGATGAAATGCTTGAAGAGTTTAAGTTCTTAGATCCAGAAGTAAGAGAAGAAGTTGTTGTTACTAATACTCATAAAATAATGGATATGTGTGAAGAATATGAAGTAATTGAATTCCCTGATAAACCATATTCACCAGAAATTCCTGATAGTCAAAAAACAACAACTGATTTAGTATATGCTAAAGCTCAATCATGGTATGGCAATCCTTTACCTTTAAATATTGAAGAAAGAATTGCTAAAGAATTATATGGTGATTGTGTATATCGTTCATGTAAAAATATTATTTTAGAAACCGAAACAGAAAATATTGAAGAAAAAACTTTTGCTTTAGTTCATAATAAAATAAATGAAGGTTTTGATGCCATCAAAGAACTAATAAAAAATGATTTAAAGAAAAACGATCCTAGTTTAGAAGGTGCTGCTTTAGATAAAGCTGTTCAAAAAGACTTAGGTGGTATAATCGGTGGTGGCTTCGATGTAATTTATTTAATTGCTCAAAAGTTAGTAAAACACTCTAATGATGATGGCTATTTAGTAGGATCAAGAGGTTCTGTTGGATCATCATTTGTAGCAACCATGATGGGTATAACGGAAGTTAATCCTTTACCAGCCCATTATCGTTGTTTGAAATGTCAATATAGTGTTTTTACTGATGATAAAGGGAATCAATTAGGTGCTACTTATTCTAGTGGCTTTGATTTGCCAGATAAAAAATGTCCAAATTGTGGCGAAATGCTTCATAAAGATGGTCAAGATATGCCATTCGCTACTTTCTTAGGTTTTAATGCCGATAAAGTACCTGATATTGATTTAAACTTCTCCGATCTTAACCAAGCAGATGCCCATAATTATACTAAAGTATTATTCGGTGTTGACAATGTCTACCGTGCCGGAACTATTGGTACTGTTGCCGATAAAACCGCCTACGGATATGTTAAAGGTTTTTATGAAGATCGTGGTATCAATAAACGTTCTCCTGAAATCGAAAGATTAGCAGTTGGCTGTACTGGTGTAAAAAGAACAACCGGGCAACATCCAGGTGGAATTGTTGTTGTACCACACTATAAAGAAGTATATGATTTTACTCCATATCAATATCCTGCTGATGATAAAACAGCTGAATGGCGAACAACCCACTTCGATTATCATGCTATCGATCAAGATCTATTAAAATTAGATATTTTAGGTCACTCTGATCCAACTCAGTTACGTTATCTTCAAGATTTAACCGGTATGAATGTTACCGATGTTCCACTTGATGATAAAGAAACGATGGCAATATTTTTATCACCAGCACCCTTAGGAGTAACGGAAGAACAAATAATGTGTCCAACCGGAACATTAGGAATTCCCGAATTCGGAACCAACTTTACTATTGGTATGTTAGTTGATACTAAACCAACAACTTTCTCCGAATTAATTAAAATATCAGGTCTATCACATGGTACTGATGTATGGCTAGGTAATGCTCAAGAGTTAATTCGTAATAAAGTTGTTCCTTTTAAAGAAGTTATTGGTTGCCGTGACGATATTATGGTTTATTTAATGTATCATGGCTTAGCACCAATAAAAGCTTTCAAAATAATGGAATTCGTCAGAAAAGGTAAGGCTTCTAAAGAACCTGATACTTGGCTTGAACATAAAGAAACAATGAAAAAAGCTGGGATTGAAGATTGGTTTATTGAATCATGCGGAAAAATAAAATACATGTTCCCGAAAGCTCATGCCGCTGCTTATGTTATCAGTGCTTTTAGAATTGCTTGGTTTAAAGTCCACATGCCAGTATATTATTATGCAACATATTTATCTGCTCGTATTACTGATTATGATATTGGTGTTATGTGTAAAGGATATAATGCTATTAAAAATAAAATGCAAGAAATTGGAGCTAAAGGTAAAGATGCTAGTAATAAGGAATTATCAGTTTTAGAAACTTTAAAAATTGCCTTAGAAGCAACAGCTAGAGGCATTAAGTTTGCTAACATTGATATTAATAAAAGTGAAGCTAAGACTTTTGTTGTTAAAGATGATACAACTATGTATCCACCATTTTCAACAATTGATGGCTTAGGTGATACCGTAGCTTTAACAATAATTGAAGAAAGAAAAAAACGTCCATTTCAAAGTATTGAAGATTTACAAAAACGTGGAAAAGTTTCAGGAACTATTATAGAAACAATGCGTTCTCTTGGTATTTTAAATGGAATGGATGAATCTAATCAATTAAGTCTATTTTAAAAAGAGTCTTAAACTGATTTAAATTTCAGTTTTAAAACTCTTTTTCTTTTTCAAAAATAAATTAATAATAAAAATTAAAACAATAAAAATTAGAATAGCCAAAAAATAAATATAATTAACAAATATAAAATTGAAAATAGAAAATTCTATTTTATCTGGTTTATACACATCAATTGTTTTTAAAACATTATTATTTAAGCTAATTTCATACTTACCAATAATTTTATCTTTAGTATAAATGTCAATAGTTTCTAAACCATCATAAGTAAATTTTAAATTCTTGTAATCATTATCAAGCATATATAAAGAATAATCAGTATCAGGATATAAATTAACTTTATTACTAGAATATTTGTTATTAATAGATTTAATAACTTTATTTTTTTTTAAAATACTTCGTAGGTGATAATTATTAGCATAATAATTATATAAAACTCCAGCATCAAATACATTATAAGTAAGGTTTTTAAAAGAAGAATCACAACTTACCATTAAATAATTTATATCATTATAATTAAATGTCGAAGATAAACAAACACCAGCTAAAGTAGTAGTTCCAGTTTTAGCACCTTTAATATAATCAATATTAAGGTGTAACTTTTCACTGTTTTTTTCTAATGAGGATCTTAATTTTATTCCATTTGACATCGTATATTTTCTAGTTTCATATATTTTTTTAAACTCATCATTTTTTAAAGCATATCTAAGAATAGTAGCAACATCATAAACATTAGAATGATTATCACCATTATCAAGTCCGGTGGCATTTGTAAAAAAAGTATTGCTTAGTCCTAAAGAACCAGCCTTAATATTCATTAATTTAACAAAATTATCTATAGAACCAGCAACATTAATCGCAAGAGCATTAGCAGCGTCCCCTCCAGAAGGTAGTAATAAGGCATATAAAAGATCTCGATAAGTAACAATATCATTAACTTTTAAACCGACAACCGAAGCATTAGATTCTATTAAACCATCTAACATTTCTGCAGTGATTAAAACTTCTCTATCAAGATCATCAATTTTTTCAAGAGCAACAATACCTGTCATTACTTTTGTTAAACTAGCAATTTTAATAGGCTCGTGGCTATTTTTTTCATACAAAATTTCATCATTGTTTAAATTATATAAAATAATATTATTAGACCTAGTATCTAAAGCTTTAACAAAAGGCATAAATAAAAAGATGATAATTATCATTATTTTTAGTCGCATTATCTCACCAATAAAATTATAACATATAAAAAATAACTTCACATATTTTTTTTGATAATAATTTGCTATAATATAACTAGGAGGTTTAACATGGAAAAAATAATACTAGTTGATGGTAATAACCTTTTATTTAGAAGTTATTACGCTACCGCTTATAACGGTAATTTCATGCATAATTCAAAAAGTTTCCCTACAAATGCTCTTTTTGGTTTTGCTAATATGATGAATAAAATAATTAATGAAGAAAAACCCACTTATATAATGGTAGCTTTTGATAAAGGTAAAACATTTAGACATAAAAAATATGAGAATTATAAAGCAGGAAGAATTGAAACACCAAATGAACTAAAAGCCCAAATACCTTATTCACGCGAATTATTAAAAGGTATGGGAATTAAGTATTATGAGGTTGATGATTACGAAGCTGACGATATAATCGGAACATTTGCAAGATTTTGTGATCAAAGCCCTAATTGTCAAGCAACAATAATTAGTAGTGATCATGACTTATTGCAATTAATAACCCCAAGTGTCCACATGAAAATGTTAAAATCTAAAGATTTTGTTAGATATACTAAAACCTCATTTATGGATGAATATGGAATAGAACCAATCAAAATAATTGATTTAAAAGCTTTATCTGGTGATGCTTCTGATAATATTCCTGGTGTTAAAGGAATAGGTGAAAAAACAGCCATTAAGCTTTTACAAGATTATCAAACATTAGATGGCATCTATGCCAATTTAGATTCACTATCACCAAAGATGCGTGAAAAATTAATAAATGATAAAGCCAATGCTTATATGAGTTATGAATTAGCAACAATTTGCACGCATGTGCCTATTAATATTTCTTTAGATGAAGTAAGATATACAGGTCCAACCAAAGAACTAAATAAATTATATGAAGAATTAGAATTTTATTCATTTATTAAAAGAGAAAATAAAATATCTGAAGTAAAAAGTGATGTAAAAATAATTAATGACCTAACAGATTTAAATATCACTGAACCCTCAGCTGTATATTTAGAAATTTTAGGTGAAAATTATCATCATGCCCAAATATTAGGCTTAGCTATTTATAATAAAAATAATAACTATTTTGTACCTTTTGAAACATTAAAAAAAGACTATAAAAAATTGAACTTTGAAAAATATACTTATGACTTAAAAAAATTATATGTAGCCTTAAAATGGCAAGGAATTGAATTATCTAATATTACATTTGATACCATGATTGCTGCTTATTTATTAGACTATACAATCAAAGATGATATAGCCGTGATTGCTAATAGCAATGGATATGAAATTCCTTTTTATGAAATAATGTATGGTAAAAACAATAAATATAAAGAGCCACCAATTGAAGAAATAGCAGCAACTGCTAGCTTAAAAGCTAAGTTTATATATGAGACATATAGTCGTTTTAACGAAGAATTAGTAAAAGAAGAAATGCACTCTCTTTATTATGATATCGAACATCAATTAGCAACAGTTTTGGGTGATATGGAATACAATGGTGTGTATGTTGAAAGAAAAACGCTTGATGAATTAGGTGAAGAATTTCAAATTAAACTTGAACTAATTAGTTCTGAAATCTATAACTTAGCTGGAGATGTTTTTAATATTTCTTCTCCTAAACAATTAGGTGAAATTTTGTTTGAAAAATTGAATTTGCCACATGGTAAGAAAAATAGTAATGGTTATTCAACTTCTATGGAAGTTTTAACCAAATTAAGTGGAAAATATCAAATAGTTGATAAAATAATTGAATATCGTGCAATTTCTAAATTGTATTCCACTTATATTGAGGGATTAAAAGATACCATCATGGCAGATGGTAAAATTCATACAATTTATACCCAAACATTAACAAGAACCGGTCGTTTATCATCAATAGAACCAAATTTACAAAACATACCAGTTCGAAGTGAATTAGGAAAATTAATTAGAAAAGCTTTTGTTCCTAGTAAAGATTCTTTAATATTGAGTGGTGATTACTCACAAATTGAGCTTCGTATTTTATCACACATGGCTGATTCGGAAGCCTTAATAACAGCTTTTAAAGAAAACAAAGATATTCATACTAAAACAGCAAGTGATGTTTTTAAAGTTCCCGAAGAATTAGTTACCAAAGATATGCGCCGTATGGCTAAAGCTGTTAATTTTGGTATCATTTATGGTATAAGTAGCTTTGGTTTAGCAGAAAATTTAAATATTTCTGTAAAAGAAGCTAAAGAGTTTATTGATAATTATTTTATAACTTATCCAGGAATTAAAGTATTTATGGAAAAAGAAATAGCTGAAGCCTATAAAAATGGTTATGTTAAAACTCTCTTTAATCGTAAAAGAAATATTCCCGAATTAGCTAATAAAAATTATATAATAAGAAATAGTGGTGAACGAATAGCACTTAATACCCCAATCCAAGGAACAAGTGCTGATATTTTAAAAATAGCAATGATTAGAATTGCTAAAGCTTTAAAAGAAAAAAATCTAAAATCAAAAATGATTTTACAAGTTCATGACGAACTAGTATTCGACTGCAAAAAAGAAGAATTAGAAGATGTAGTAAAAATCATGACAACAACTATGGAAAACGTGTGTGAACTTAAAGTACCTTTAAAAGTAGAAATAGAATATGGTGATAATTGGTACCAACTAAAGTAGGTGAAAAATGAATAAACGAAAAATTAAATTAAAAAAGAAACCCATAATTATTTTATTAGTATTAATAATAGGAATTATATTTTTAGTAAAATCATGCACTTCAACTAAAGAAAAAGATTCTTATACCCCTAAACAAACAACATTTTTAAAAGATTTTAAAAATATAAGTGGTTTATCAATAAATGATGAAATAAAAAATAAAATTATTTCTTACTTTGATTTATATTTTCTAACAATGAAAGAATTAAATGAATATAATTTTACTTATCTTTTTAGTCCATCAGCTCAAAATGAAGCAAATTTAACACAAATGGCTATGAATTATTTTGTTAGATATCGCTTATTACAAAGAAATGATTTAAAACTAAAAGATGGTAATTACACTTTAACAATTAAAGAAATAAAAAATAATGATGATTTAATTACTATAACAATTTTAGAAGATAGCAAAGTAACTTTCAATTTTATGAATGATATAGAATCTGTTACGCAAGGAGTAAAAAATATTTTTACCTTTAATGCCAATAACGAATTAGTTAAAGTAGAAAAAGCAGCTGATTTCTATAATATAATAACTGATTACTATAAAATTACTAAAGATGAAACTGAAACTAAAAAAGATTTAATCGAATTAGTAAATAATGCTTTAGAAAAAGTTGAAAAATCAGTTGAAAATGAAAAATTATATTACGAATCATATCTAGAAAATAAAGGTATTACTACTAAAAAATGTGATCATAGTTATGACCACAATTCCGCTTATATTTATCTAGAAAAATATGCATTAACTAGGAATAGTGATTATTTTGATTTTGCTGTATATGGAGGAAATTGTCAAAATTACGCTTCTCAAGTTATTTATGCCGGGGGTATACCTATGGATGTAACTGGTAATTATAAGTGGAAATACTATGGAAGTTTAGTTGATGAAACAACTGCTGAAAAAGGCAGAACACCATCATGGACAGGTGTAAGTTATTTTTATAGTTATGCCAGAAATAATACAGGAGCAGGATTATGTTCTGTAACTGATGTAAACTATTTTTATGCTGAAAAAGGCGATATTATGCAAGTTGGTGCTAATAATTCTTACGTTCATACTATAGTTGTTTCGGGATTAGTTGAAAAAGATGGAAAAATTGTTGATGTTTTAACTACTTCCAATTCGACAGATCGTCAAAACTATCCATTATCAGCATATAATTATGCCGATAAAAAATTAATAAAAATATTAGGTTGGAATGAATAAAAATTATTTTTTTCAATCTTTTCATTATAAGAATAAATAATAGACATCTAGTTGATGTAATGATAAAATATAAATAAAGCTATAAAATATAGCGTTATATAGATTAAGAGGTAAAAATGAAAAAAAATAGTTTTACAGAAGGTACAATCATTTCTTATATACTATTAATAATAACTAAAATACTGGGAGTACTATATGTAATACCATTTTATAAGATAGTAGGAACAGATGGCGGCGTTTTATATTCATATGCATATAATGTATATAATTTACTTTTAAACATATCAACAAGTGGAATTCCCACTGCAATATGTATAATGATTGCCGAATATAATGCCTTAAATCAAATAGAAGAACGTGAATATGCGTATAAAGTATCTACTAAAATAATTTCGATCATTTCCACTATCGCTTTTTTAGTACTTTTTATCTTTGCTCGATCCATTGGACTATTTATAATAGGCGATATTAAGGGTGGTCAATCAATAGAATCAATAGTTTTAGTAATAAGAGTAATTTCGTTCTGCTTATTGATAGTACCATTTTTAAGCGTTACTAGAGGATACATGCAAGGTAATAAATATATAACTCCATCAACATTTAGCCAACTAATAGAACAATTAGTTAGAATATTTGTTGTTCTTGTTGGTTCTTATTTAACAATAAATATTTTGCATTTTAGCATTCCTGTTGGAATATCTTTTGCCCTTTCAGGAACAACAATAGGAGCCATAATAGCATATTTATATTTAAATAAAAAACGTAAAAAATATATTTCAGTTAAAGAAATACCTCAAAAAAATCTAAATAATTCTAAAAATATTATAAAAAAAATAGCCATATATGCTTTGCCAGCAACCATAATATCAGTTTCTCAAAATATATATGAATTAATCGATTTCAAGTTTATTATTAAAGGACTATATTTAATAGGATATGATGCTAGTCAATGTGAACTTATTGCCAGCATAATTGTAACATGGGCACCTAAAATTTGTATGATTATAAATACTTTAGCTTTAGGTCTTTGTGCAAGTATTGTACCTTTTATTGTTGATAATTATTTAAAAAATCAGCATAAAGAATTAAATCAAAAATTTAATCAAGCCATTAATATTATAAATTTTGTAAGCATACCTATTTCATTCTTTATAATTTTATATTCAAAAGAAATATATTCTATCTTTTATGGAAGTAGCCCTTATGGTGGAGTAATTCTAGCAGTTTTATCTGTTGTTAGTATACTATTTAGTATTCATTTAGTAATAAATATGATTTTGCAGGGAATGAAAAAATATAAGTTAGTTTATCTAAACACTATTGTAGGTATAGTTGTAAATGCCATTTTGGATATTCCCTTGATTCTTTTATTAAACAAAATTAAATTTTATCCCATTATAGGTACAATCATTTCAACAATGATAGGACAATTAATATCTATTACTATAGTATTCATAAATCTAAAAAAAGAATTGAATTTCAAATATAAAGAAATATTTAAATTATTATTTAAAATAACTATTGTAAGTACATTATTACTATTAACTTCGTTTATTTTAAAGAAAAGTCTATTAAATAATATCAATTATAATTTGCTTAAAGTAGGAATTTCAGGACTAATATTTGTTCCAATATACATATATATTACGTATAAAACAAAATTAATTTTTAAAATCTTTAGTGAAGAAGAAATAGACAAAATATTAAAAAAACTAAAAATAAATAGGAGAAAATATGAATGATACAATTGTAAAAATTAATTTAGAATTTGTTTCTAAAAATGTTGAAACAATTATAGAAGATCATCCTCAATATAAATACTATATCGGAGTTGTTAAATCTAACTTCTATGGTCATGGAAAAGATATAGTTAATGAATTAATAAAAGGTGGCATAAATTATTTAGCTGTATCATATTTAGATGAAGCACTAGAAATAAGAAAAATGAATGAAAAAATTCCTATCTTGTGCTTGCAACCAATATCATTAAGTAGATTAAAAGAAGCAGCTATGAACAATATAACATTAACAATACATGATTATAACTACTATAATGAATTGAAAAAAATTAATTTATCTCAAAAAATAAAAGTACATCTAAAGCTTGATACAGGAATGAATCGATTAGGTATAAAAAATAAAAATGAAGTAAAAAAAATATTTGAAGATACAAATAAAAATATTTTTATAGAAGGTATCTTTACACACTTTGCAACAACAGGTTTAATTGATAAACATTACGATGAGCAAGTAGAAAAATTTCAAGAGTTAACATCTTTAATTGATTTAACTAAAATACCTATTATTCATTTAGCTAATTCGATAGTTATGTTATCTCATGAAAAATTGCCATATGTGAATGGAACAAGACTAGGAATTTTAATGTATGGATATGATGTAGGCTATAAAATAAGTAATAAGGGGATAAAAAATAAAATAAAAATTCTAAGAAATATTTGCTATCAAAAAATTTACAAATTAAGTAAAACAATTAATAATACTACGATTAATGTGAAACCATTAATGTCAATGCAAACAAGAATAATTCAAATTAAAGAAGTAAAAAAGGGCGAATATATTGGTTATGGTTGCACTTATCGTGCTAAGAAAAATATGCGAATAGCAATACTTCCTATAGGTTATGCCAATGGAATAGGAAATAAAAACAATGGAAGATATGTAATGATAAATGATAAAAAATACGATGTTGTGGGAAGTATAGGAATGAACATGATGACCATTTCTATAGATAAAAAAGTGTCAATAAATGATACAGTAATAATTTTAGGTAAAGGAATTTCATTGGGAACGTTAAGCCGATTTGAAGGAATTGGCCTAGCAGAAATGCTGATAAATATTGGCAATAACAATAAAAAAATCTATACGGAAAACAAAGAGGGAGAAATATGAATGTAACAAGATGGATCTTAAGAAAAATAAGAGGAATAGATAAAACAAGATTAAACAAGCACATTGAAACAATTTCTAAAAATACTGGGAAATCAAAATTATATATAAAAGCTGATATATTTATCAACTTCTTGACAAGAGGTTGTGGATACACAGATTATTTTCGTGGTGATTATATCAATTTAAGTAAAAAAGAAAAAGATACATTCGTGACAGCTAAAAAGTTTTACAAAATACTTGCATATTTAAATAATCCCAAATACACTGTACTTCTAAATGATAAATTAGTTTTTAATCAATATTTTAAAAAATATTTAAAACGCAACTATATAAATCTAAAAATTGCAACATTAGAAGAATTTAAAGAATTTTTAGAAAATCAAGAAGTAGTATTTGCTAAAACTCCAATAGGTGAAGGTGGACATGGAGTTAAGAAAATAATAGTTAAAAACTACGAAGTAGAAAATTTGTATCATAAATTAAAAGAACATGGGCAATTTTTAGTTGAAGAAGCTATAGTTCAAAGTAAAGAATTAAACGAAATAAATCCTAATGTAGTAAATTCTTTTAGAGTAATTACATTGGTAGATAAAGATGGTAAAATTCATCTATTAAATAATGCTTTAAGAATAAATCAAGACGAAACGGCGATTATAGGTTGTACTAATGATTTATATTGCTCGTTTGATAAAGATGGTAAAATAAATAGCAACGTTATTGATGATTATGGCAATATTTATGAATCTCATCCACTTACACGTAAAAAATTTAAAGATGTTTGTATCAAAGATGTACAAAAAGCTTTTGATATGTGTATTGAGGCTCACAAAGAAATTCTTGAAGTGCGCTACATCGGTTGGGATGTTGCTTTCTCTGAAAAAGGTCCTGTTATAGTAGAAGGTAATGAATATCCTGGATATGGTCTTATCCAACATTATAAATTGAAAAATTCTAAAACAGGTCATTTAAAAGAAATAGAAGATGTTCTTGGTGAAGAACTTAAGAAAATAAAGTTGTAGGAGGAAAACTTTATGGTAGTTATATTTACGTTTATTATGGGGTTAATCATGTCATTGGAACCAATAACTGATAATGATTGGTTTTGGCATTATGTTATTGGACATTACATAAGTAATACCCATACAATTCCAAAAAGCGAACTATTTACATGGCATGGTCCATATGAATGGACATCACATGAATGGCTAACAGAGTTAATAATGTACAAATTAGGTCCAGTAGGGTGTCTGGCTATAATGTTAGTAATATTTTTAATTTTATATATATTGCTAGCAAAAATGTTAAAGGTAAATTTAAAGAAAATATTTGATTTTAAGTTAGTTTATTTATTAATGGTTACTGTATTTTTTAAAGTTACAGGACCACGTCCATATATCTTGAGTCTAGTTTTTATGGCATATTTAGTTTATATACTATTTAGCTATTTAGATGATGAAAAAAAATATCAAAAATTAATTTATACAATTCCTATATTACAAATATTATGGGTAAATTTCCATGGTGGCTCTTCTTCTTTATCATATATCTTTATAATAGGTGTTCTATTATGTGAACTATTTTTAAAAATATTTAAATTTAAAGAAGAACGTTGGTCATCTAATAATCTTTCAAAAACTCAAATTCAAACGTTAATAAAAGTATTAATATTAACATTAATTGCTAGTTGTTTAAATCCATTTGGATATAAAATGATCCTATATCCATTTACTAACATGGCTGATAATAACATGTTAAATAATATTGTAGAATGGATGAGCCCAGATTTCCACGGCCTTTTCGGGATGTATATTTTCATAATAATAGCTATTCCTATCTTTAATCTAATATTAACAAAACATAAAATGAAATTCTATGAAATTGCATTTCAATTACTTTTCTTTTATATGTGTTTGAAAAGCCAAAGATTTATAGGAATGTATGCAATCTATTCAATGTGGAATTTAGGAAAATATTTCTTTGTAAGCAATGAGGTGTATGAAACTTTAAAAAAACCATTCAGAAAGTTAGAAAAACCAATTTACATTTGTTTTTGCTTATTATTAGTAGCTACGTGTACATTAGCAGGATATAAGCAAATAAAAACTCTTAAAACAGTTGGTGTTATTGATAATGATGGATACTATAGTGACGAAGCTGTAAAAAAAATAGGCGAATTAAAACCTAAAAGACTATTTAATGATTTTGGTGGTGGTGGCTATCTATTATATAAACTAGATCAATACAATTTACTTGATGATGTAAAAATATTTTCATATGGTCTAGGTGATGTATTTAGTTCAGAAATATTACCAAACTCTTTAAAAATAGGCGAAGTAAGAGAAAATACCCGTGAATTGTTAGAACATTATGATTTTGATGTAATACTAACATATAAAGTCAACCAATTACATTATTTTCTTGATGAAATGGAAGAATATGATTTGTATTATCAAGATGATATGTGCTATATATACATAAAAAAAGCCACTGCATAACAATAAAGCATATAAGTTTATTAAAAGAATAGTAATTTTTACTATTTTTTTTCATATTTTTAAATGAGGTGGAATGTGAAAAAATTTATATTAATTTTATTGTGTTTTATTCCTTTTTTTGTTCGTGCTGAGGTAACTTTAGCAACAAATGCTAGAGCAGCATTGCTTTTAGAAGCAAGCACAGGTGAAATAATATTTTCAAAAAATCCCCACGAAAAATTAGAACCAGCATCTTTAACTAAAATGATGTCAATGCTTTTGATCGTCGAAGCAATTGACAAAAGTGTTTTATCTTGGAATCAAGTAGTAACTGTAAGTGCTCATGCATCTAGTATGGGTGGAAGTCAAATACTATTAGAAACCAATGAAAGAATGACCGTTGAAGATCTTTTTAAAGGAATAGCTATCGCGAGCGGTAATGATGCTGTAGTTGCTTTAGCTGAAAAAATAGCTGGAACTGAAGAAAATTTTGTTAGTCTTATGAATAAAAGAGCAAAAGAATTAGGTTTAACTAATACAGTATTTAAAAATTCTCACGGCTTAACAACTGAAGGACACTATACAACTGCTAATGATTTAGCTAAAATAGCTTTAGAATTAGTAAAGCATGAAGAAATATTTAAATATACATCTTTATATGAAAGTTATTTAAGAGAAAATACCAATAGAAGATTATGGTTAGTTAATACTAATAAACTAGTTAGATTTTATGACGGTGTTGATGGTTTAAAAACTGGATATACTAAAACAGCAGGATATTGTTTAGTAGCAACAGCTAAAAAAAATAATATGCGTATCTTAGCTATAGTATTAGATGAACCATCAAGCGAATTAAGAAATAAGGAAGCAAGCGAAATGTTAGATTACGCCTATGCTCAATATGAACTTGGTACTGCTATAAATACCGACAAAGTTTTAAAAAAAGCTAAAGTTGAAAAAGGATACAAAGATGAAGTTGAGATAGTACCAAGTAAAAAAGTAACATTTTTGAAAAATAAAATGGATGAAGATCCTAAAATAGATTTGACAATTGATTTAAACAATATAAAAGCTCCAATAAAAAAAGGTGACAAAGTAGGAACAATGAAAGTAAGAATTAATAATTCTTATGAAGTAGTTGAATTAACTGTTAATGAAGATATAAATAAAATAACTTTCTTTCAATTATTAACAAGAAAATTCAAATTAATATTTAATTAAGATCAAAATAATATAAAAAAGAATCTGAAATGTTAAAAGAAGATTATTATAAAAATCATCAATAAAAGTATAAACTTTACACAAAAATAGCAAAGTATTAAAACATTACTTTGCTATTTTTGCTATAATATTATTGGTGATAATATGAAAGTAATGAAAAAGATAATTAAAATATTAATAATGTTAATTGTTATATTATTAGCTATAATAATCTATAAAAAAGTATCTCTAAATAAAAGCATAGAAAATAATATAGAAATAAAGGGAGACTTAATAACTGATAATGTACATGCAGTAACACTAAAAGAAAACGAAAACGATAATATTAATTCTGATGTTATTGATGATAAAGAAATATATTATATATATGGAATTGAAGATAATAAAGTACTATATAAATATAATATTTATAGTGGTGAAAAAGAAAAACTATTAGATAATATAAATTATTACGAATGTAAAAAATATAATGATTTAATAGGATGTACAAACAATGAAAATACATATTTATATAATAGCAAAGGGAAATTAGAATTAACATTAAAAGGCATAAACATAGCTTACTATGGCAATAATTATTATAGTATTAATACCAATGGAAAAATATATGATAAAAATGAAAAAGAAATATTTTCACTTAGTAAAGATTATGAAGGATATGAACTAATAGATAATGTTAATATAAAAGGCAACATATATTTGCTATATAGCAATTTTGATACAAATAAAAATATAATATGTAATGTTAAGAATAATACATGTGAAGAAAATAAACTAACAGCATATTCTAAATATGAAAATGGTATTTATACTATATCTAATGATAAAGTAAAAGTATATGATTTAGTAAGTAATAAATACAATGAGTATGCTATTAGCATAAATAGAGAAAATTCCTACATAAATTATTTATATAATAATAATCTATATGTTTATAATAACAATCTAGAAAGACTAGAAATAATTAATTTAACTAAAGATGAAATTAAAACATATAATGTTAAAAACGTATCAAGTATAAGTATAGTTGATAATAAAATATTCTTAAAATTAATAAATAATAAATATGATTACTATATTATAGATGAAAACTATACATTTAAATCTTTTACTACAGAAGAATATATTAATGAAATTAACAATGAATTAACAAATAAAATAAATGATATTAAAAATAAATATAATGTTAATCTTTACATAAAAGATAAAGCCATAATAAAGTCTCCAGATTTTTTAGCAAAAGAATATGATGAATTAGGAGGTATTTATAGTAGTATCAATACTGTGGAAAATATACTTAGTAAACTAACAAAGGATTTTTATGATTCTTTATATGAAAATGACTATAAAGGTTTAAATATATATTTAACTGGAGAGTTAAAACCGGCAGATGCTTCATCTCAAAACTTTGATCCAGCTGGTTACACAAGTGTATATGAAAATATGTATTTAATAGCTCTAAATATATCCCAAATACCACTAGAAACCTATGTATGTCATGAACTAATGCACACTATAGAAAACAAATTAAAATCAAAAGGAGAGTATTTTTCTGAATGGTCGACATTTAATCCGAAAAAATATGAGTACTCTTATTCATACAAAGTAACTAACAGAACTGAATATACTATAGGAGTGACTGCTGATGATAATGTTTACTTCGTAGATTATTATAGTCACACTTTTCCAGCGGAAGATATGGCAAGAGTATTTGAAAGTATATGTTTTGAAGGAAAGGATAGTAATATCAAAAAATATAGCCATTTATTAGAAAAAGGAAAATACTTAAAAGAAACATTATACAAATATTATCCTAGTTTAGAAAATACAAGTTTATTTGAAGCAATCGAATAAAAATGATAAATGTGAAAATATCGTCCTAGAAATAGAATTACTAGGACATAAAAATGTAATTACATATTTAAATAGTGGAAATATAATATTAGAAATTGATAGATGAAGTTGAGATAGTACCAAGTAAAAAAGTAACATTTTTGAAAAATAAAATGGACGAAGATCCTAAAATAGATTTGACAATTGATGTAAACAATATAAAAGATCCAATAAAAAAAGGTGACAAAGTAGGAACAATGAAAGTAAGAATTAATAATTCTTATGAAGTAGTTGAATTAACTGTTAATGAAGATATAAATAAAACAACTTTCTTTCAATTATTAACAAGAAAATTCCAATAAATATTTAATTAAGATCAAAATAATTTTGATCTTTTATTTTTGTCATTTAGATGTCACTTATAGAGTCATATAATTATATTGAATGAAAGGAAAAAATATATGGAAATATTAAAAGTTGAAAATTTAACAAAAGTATACGGGAAAGATAGCACTAAAGTTGTTGCTTTAGATAATGTATCTTTTAGTGTTAAGAAAGGTGAATTTGTGGCTATAGTTGGTGCTTCTGGTAGTGGTAAAAGTACACTTCTTCACTTAATAGGTGGCGTAGATAGACCTACTAGTGGAAAAGTTTATATTAATGATAAAGATATTTTTAGTATGAATGATGATAAACTTGCTATATTTAGAAGAAGACAAATTGGATTAATATATCAATTTTATAATTTAATACCTATATTAGATGTTGAAGAAAATATATCTTTACCTTTAGAACTTGATGGAAGAAGTGTAAATAGAATAGATTTAAATGAAATGTTAATTCTTTTAGGATTAGAAAGAAGACGTCATCATTTGCCAAATCAATTATCTGGTGGACAACAACAAAGAACTTCTATAGGTCGTGCTTTAATAACAAAACCATCTATAATTTTAGCTGATGAACCTACAGGAAATTTAGATTCTAAAGCTAGTGAAGAGATTGTTGAATTACTTAGAAAATCTAATAAAGAATTAAATCAAACTATTATTATGATTACTCATAATTTAGAATTAGCTGAGATAGCTGATAGAATAATTAAAATTGAAGATGGAAAAATTGTTAAGGAGGCATAATTGTGAAACTCTTAAACAAATTAACATATAAAAATTTAATTCTGAATAAAAAAAGAAGCATTGTTACTATTATAGGAATAATCCTTAGTGTTGCTTTAATTACAGCCGTTTCTTCAATGGTATCAAGCTTTAAAGAAAGCATGATTAATTATGAAAAAACAAGAAAAGGCGATTATCATATTAGTTTTAATAATGTTCCTTTAGAAGATTTAAAATATTTTGATAATAATAGAAGTATTGAATCCTATTATGTTACTAACGGTATAGGATATGCTAAACTTGATGGCGTCAAAAATAAATATAAGCCCTATGCCTACATAATAGAAATGGATAAAAATGCTTTTAAAAACACTAGACTTCAACTAATAAGTGGCGAATTACCTAAAAACGATACCGAAATAGTTATCCCTAGACACTTAAAAACTAATGGTCGCCTTACCCTTGAGATAGGGGAAACAATTACATTAAATGTTGGTGATCGTGTAAGTGAAGGATATAGCTTAAATCAAAGCAATCCCTTTAATAATGAAACAGAAGAAGAAATAGTAAATACAACCCCTAAAACTTATAAAATAGTTGGTATCGTCGAAAGACCAAGTTTTGAATATTACACTGCTCCCGGTTATACTTTCGTTACTTTCAAATCTAATAGTGTAAGCGGTACTTATGACATTTATGCAAGATATACTAAAGATGCACTTAAAGATTACCGAAAAACAACACAGAATATTGTTGGCGATTTAGAAAATCCTAAATATAGTTTTGGTATAAATGAGCATTTAATTGAACTAGAAACTTTCTCATTTAATGATGATACAATGAAAGTAATTATTAACTTAGCTATTGTAGTTATAATTATAGTAATATTTACTTCCGTTTTTTGCATTAAAAATAGTTTTAACATTTCGATAACCGAAAAAATAAAACAATATGGTATGCTTGCTAGTGTTGGAGCAACAAGTAAACAAATTAAAAAAAATGTTTATTATGAAGCTTTCTTATTATCCATAATTGGTATTCCACTCGGAATATTAAGTGGAATACTTGCTTCCTTCATTCTAATTAAAGTAGTCAATGCTCTTATTGGAAATTCCATGGTAATAGAAGGATTTTTAATCTTTAGAGTATCAATTTTAGCAATTATTTTTTCTATAATATTAAGTATCATTACTATTTTCTTATCATCTAGAAAAGCATCAAAGATCGCATCTAAAACATCCCCAATAGCAGCAATTAGAAATAGTTGTTCTATTAAAATCAATCCTAAAAAATTAAAAACACCAAAACTAATAAAAAAACTATTTGGAATCGGTGGTGTAATATCTTATAAAAATATAAAAAGAAATAAGAAAAAATATCGAACTACAGTTATATCCATAGTATTATGTGTAGCTGTTTATGTCGCATTATCATACTTTATAAACATGGCTTTCAACGTTGTTAAAATGGAGTTTGGTGAATATACTTATAATTTAAATGTTTATATCTTTAAAGATGCTTTAAGTAACTATGACCAAATAGAAAATATTACCAAATTAGAAGGAATTAAAGATTATTCAGTCATCCGCACTTCTATGTTAGAAGCAAACTTAAAATATACCAATGATGCAGTTAAATATAATAGTTATGATGGTAATGAAGCTAAGAATAAAACATTGACTGTGCTAAGCGTTGGTGAGAAAGAATATAAAAAATATGTTGATAAGCTAAATCTTGATTATGAAAAAGTTAAGAATAAAGGAATATTAATTAATAATGATATTATTAAGATTATCGAAGACGATGAAGCTAAAAAAGTAAGCTATTCTATTTTTGATATTAAGATTGGTGACATTATTAATAGTAAAATAATGATCGAGGAAACCGAAAAAGACTTTGATATTGAAATTGCTAAAGTTACCGATATAAGACCAATGGGATACGAAAATTATTATAGTGATGCTATTTTAATCGTCAGTGATGAAGTAATGGATACCTTACCGA
The DNA here is from genome assembly GCA_934162285.1 of uncultured Bacilli bacterium. Classification (GTDB taxonomy): domain Bacteria; phylum Bacillota_I; class Bacilli_A; order RF39; family UBA660; genus RUG11241. Next base: position 52,012 of record CAKPHY010000001.1, on the reverse strand, counting down.
AAAGAGATCAAATATCTATATTTATTAATTGTGATAATCCTGATACGCTTCAAGACGAAATTACTAAAATGCTTGCAAACTTTGATAATTATAGTATAGCAAATATTGATAGTACCTTTAAATCTATGAATAATATTTATTTAATTGTTGCTATATTTTTATATGGATTTATTATTGTAATAGCTTTAATTGGAGTTACTAATATCTTTAATACTATTACTACTAATATTGAACTAAGAAAAAGTGAATTTGCAATGCTTAAAAGTATAGGTATGACTAATCATGAATTCAATAGAATGATATTCTTAGAAAGTTTCTTCTATTGCATTAAATCATTACTTATTGGTTTACCAATCGGAATAGCAATTTCTTATGTAATTTATAAAGTTTTAATTGGTGAAATAGAATTCAACTATGTTTTACCTTACAAAGGAATTATTATTAGTATCAGTGTTGTGTTTATTCTTATATTTACTTTAATGAAATATTCTGTTAATAAAGTAAAAAATAATAACATCATCGAAACAATAAGAAATGAAAATATTTAATAAGAGGCTAGTTTAGTCTCTTATTTATTGCTATAATGAGTTTAAGGAAGTGAAATAATGAAAATATTATTGATCGAAGATAATTCAACAATTTGTAAAGGACTAGAATACGCTTTTAAAAGTAATGGCTATGAATGTGAAATAGCTAATTCTATTAATTCTAGTAAATATCTTATTAATAATTATCAACCCCAGTTAATAGTATTAGATGTTAGTTTACCTGATGGTAATGGTTTTGATTTATATCTAGACACCATAAAAAAATTAAATATTCCAACAATTTTTTTAACAGCAAAAGATAGTGAAGATGATATTGTCAAAGGCTTAGAAATAGGTGCTAATGACTATATAACTAAACCATTTTCTACACGAGAATTAATAGCTAGAATAAATAAAATATTATCTAAAAATGCAAGAATTATTGAAGTAAAAAATATTAAATTTGATATGGATAAAATGCAAGTATATAAAAATAATGAGATTGTTAACTTAACTTCTTTAGAATTAAAAATTTTATATTTACTATTTTCTAATCTAAACAAAGCTGTTACTAGAAACTATTTAATCGAATATATTTATAACTTAACAGGCAATGACGTAAATGATAATACCATAACAGTTTATTTGAAAAGAATAAGAGAAAAAATAGGTAATGATATCATAATCACGATTAAAGGAATAGGTTATAGAATCGAAAATGAAGAAAAGTAAAAAGATTATAATTAGTTATGTATTAATAATATTAAGTTTTATCCTTGCCTTTAATATCTTTTATATAAAATTAAACGATAAAAATAGAATCAGATATAATCAAACATTAAATAGCATTATATATCAAGTTAGTATTAAATATCCCTTAGTTAATAATAAAGATATAATAGAAATACTAGATGGTAAAGTAATTTCTCAAAATGTTTTAAAAGAATATGGAATTGATATTGATGATGATTATCTCATATTAAATAGTAAAAAAGATTATATTCAAAGTTTAATAATCAATAATACTATTATAATTATTTTTATTATTTTATTTATCTTAATATCTTTTATAAATAAAAAAAATCAAAGTAAAAAAATAAAAGAAATTACTAATTTAATTGAACAAATAAATCGAAAAAACTATTATCTAAATATAGATAATAATACTGAAGATGAATTATCAATTTTAAAAAATGAAATATATAAAACAACTGTTATGCTAAAAGAAGAAGCATATAATTCTAATAAAGATAAAGATAATATAAAAAAATCAATTGAGGACATTTCTCATCAACTAAAAACCCCACTTACGTCGATAAGTATTATGCTTGATAATATAATAGATGATCCCGATATGGATGCTAATGTTAGAAATGATTTTATAAATGATATAAATAGAGAAATAAATAATATAAATTTTTTAGTTAAATCTTTATTAAAATTATCAAGATTTGATATTAACGCCGTTAATTATAATAATGATTTTAATAATATTAAATTAATTGTTAATAAAGTAGTTAATAATGTATCAACTTTAAGTGATTTAAAAAATATTAAGATTGATTTAAATATTAAAAATGACTTTAATATTTATTGTGATTTTAATTGGCAAGTAGAAGCTCTTACTAATATTGTTAAAAATAGTATTGAACATTCTTTCAAAGATAAAAACATTATCATAAATGCTTCCGATGAAAAATTATATTCTAAAATAGAAATAATAAATTATGGAATAGGAATTAATGATAAAGACATAAAACATATATTTGATCGTTTCTATAAAGGTGAAAATTCTAACGAAGATAGTTTTGGTATTGGACTTTCTTTAGCTAAAACAATAATAGAAAAAAATAATGGTAAAATAAGTGTAAGTTCTAAAGAAAATGATAAAACTACTTTTACCATTAAATACTATAAAGACTAAATTTGTAAAATTGACAAAATACCCTAAAAATGATATCTTAATCACAGAAAAGGAGTTGAAACTATGTTTTGTAAAAATTGTGGAGTAAAATTAGAAGATAATGAAAGATTCTGTCCAAATTGTGGAGCCAGTAGAGAACAAGCAAATAATCAAAATTTTGCTGCACCTCAAATCCCAAAAAGAGATCTAGTAACTGCAATTATATTATCGATTGTAACATGTGGAATTTATGGCTTAATATGGATGTCACAAATGCAAGATGATATGAACATTGTAGCAAATGATGGCGATACAACATCAGGTGGAACAGTAGTATTATTATCAATTTTAACATGTAATATTTATGGTTTAATCTGGATTTATAAAACAGCTCAAAGACTATACGCAGCATCACAAAAATATAATAAAGGAAATAAAAGTGATAATAGTGTTTTATATCTATTACTTTCTATTTTTGGTTTAGAATTTGTAGCATGGTGCTTAATTCAAAATGATTTAAATGAATTTGCAGTATAGACTAAAAAAAAGACTATTATTTAATTTTGGTTTAATTTTAATAGCCGTTACTTATTACTTTATCTTTAATAAATTTCATATTGGTATTCCTTGTCTATTTAACAAATTAACAAATTTATTATGTCCAGGCTGTGGTATAACTAGATGCTTTTTTGCTATTTTTGAAGGTGAATTTCAAAAAGCTTTCAATTATAACCAATTAGTATTTATATTACTACCAGCATTTATTGTTTATTACTTATATAATGAATTTGCGTATATTTGTAACTTTAAAAAAATCCAAATTCCTAAATTTATTACTTACATCTTACTTTTTATAACAATAATGTTTGGAATACTAAGAAATATATAAAGCACTTTAGTGTGCTTTTTTGCTATTTTTAATATTTATTTAATAAAAAAGATCTAAAATGAAAAAGGTGATCAAAAATGCGATTATTAATAATTGAAGATGAATTTAATTTAGCTGATGCCATTGCATCAAAATTAAAAAGTGAAAAATTTTTAGTAGATATTGCAACCGATGGTGAAGAAGGATTATATAAAGCTTTAACTAATGCTTATGATTTGATTATATTAGATGTAATGTTACCTAATAAAAATGGTTTTGAAATTCTAAAAACATTAAGAGAAAAAGAAATTGATAGTAAAATAATTATGTTAACAGCTAAATCAACTTTAGAAGATAAATTAAATGGTTTAGAAAATGGTGCCAATGACTATTTAACAAAACCATTTCATATAGATGAATTATTAGCGCGTATTAACATTCAATTAAATATTAATAAAACCAAAAATATATCTTATGCTGATTTAGAATTAGATATCAAAACATCAACTTTAAAATGTATTAAAACTAATGAATTTGTTTTATTAGTTTGTAAAGAACTACAACTATTAGAAAACTTCATGAAAAATCCTAATCAAATAATATCTAAAGATCAAATCTATGATAAAGTATGGGGAATTGAAAATGAAATCGAATCCAATAATCTAGAAGCATATTTATCATTCATAAGAAAAAAATTAAAAGCGATTGGTTCTAATGTTAATATTAAAGCTGTGCGTGGCTTAGGTTATAAATTGGAGGAAGAAAATGAAAAATCTTCAAAATAAAGTTTTTTATACTATTTTTCTAATCTTAACAATAAGCATTTTAACTTTTATTATTGTTTTTAATAGTCAAAAATATTTAGAAGAAAAAAATAACATAAGTAACAATTTAAAAATGACTCAAGAAACTGAAAAAAAAGATCCTCCTTTAATGTTAGATAAAGAACCAAAAGAAAATATAAAGTTTTTAGATCAAACAATTTATACTGTTCTTTTAGATGAAAACAATAATATAAAAGAAGTTATAAATCACTCTAATAATGAATTAGAAGTTAAAATAATAAATATTGCTAAAGAAATACTTTCTAAAAAAAATATAAAATCAACTTATATTGGATGTTTATATTTTGCTAATTATTCGTATGCTTATCAAGCCAATAATTCCTTAGTTATTTTAGATAATAGTAAAATCAAAAATAATCTTTTAGTTTCTTTAAATATTTCTTTACTAATCTTTTTAATATTAGAAATTATAAACTATTTTATATCTAAAAAAATAACTAGTTGGATTATTAAACCAGTTGAAGAAACATTTAATAAACAAAAACAATTTATTGCCGATGCTTCCCATGAATTAAAAACACCCCTTTCAGTTATAATAGCTAGTAGTGAAGCTTTAGAAGAAAACTATAATGAAAAGTGGCTTAAAAATATCAATGTTGAATCAGAACGCATGAATAGGCTGATAAACAATTTGTTAGAGCTGGCTCATTCAGAATATCAAGAAACATATAAGTTTGAAGAAGCCAATTTATCTAAAATAATTGAACTTCAAACATTAACTTTTGAAGGTAAAGCTTATGAAAGTCATTTAAAATTAGAATATAATATTGAACCTAATATAATGATGACTTTAGATGAAGGAAGCATTAAGCAATTAGTTGAAATACTCCTAGATAATGCAATTAAACATGCTAAAAAAAATAGTACAATTAAAATAAAATTGGAAGCAAACGAAAATATAATATTAACTATTCAAAATGAAGGATCAGAAATTCCTAAAGGTGAAGAAGAAAAAATATTTGAAAGATTTTATCGTGTAGATAAATCAAGAAATCGTAAAGAAGGAAGATATGGCTTGGGTTTAGCTATTGCAAAAAATATTGTTTTAAATCATAAAGGTATAATAAGTGCTGCATCAAAAGATGAAGTTACAACATTTAAAGTTTTATTCAAAAAATAAAACTTTTTTTATTTTTTAATGTTTATTTAATATTAGAATATTAAAATGAAAACAGAAAGGAGAAAGAATGAAAAATATTATAGTTTCAATAATATTAGTTTTATCCTTAATTGGAATAATATTAATAGATAAGAGTTCTAGATTATTATTACTATTAATATTAATATTATCACTATCTTTATCATTTTTAGTAAATGTTATAATGAATAAAAATTTTACTAAAAATAAAGATAAAATAATTATCTTTATTTTAGAAGCTTTCTTAGTAGCAATTGCTTTAGCTTTAACAATTCCTACTCAGAATAATATAAAAGATCAAACTTCTAAAGATAAAGTAATTTTAGATAAGAGCAATATTATTGCATATAAAAATGTTAATTTAGGTGAAGAAAAAAGTGACATCACAATAACCGAAGGAGGAAGTTATACTTTAAGTGGCACATTTAGTAATTCGGTAATAATCGACACCGAAGATGAAGTAGAATTAATTTTAGATAATGTTGAAATAAATAATTCTAAAACAGCTACTATTATTGGTTTAAATGCTAAAAAGATAACAATAACTTTAGCTGATCAATCAATTAATAAATTAAGTGATGGTGGTAATTCCGAATACGATGGCTGTATTTTCAGTAATGCTCCATTAGAATTTAATGGTAGTGGTACCTTAATTGTAAATGGTAATCAAAATGAAGGTGAAGGCATTGCTACTGAAACACAAACAATTACCTTTAATGATGGAATATATCAAATAACATCTAACGATGATGGCATTAATGCCGGAGGAGATGGAGCAACCATTACTATAAATGGTGGTAAATTTTACATCAATGCTAATGGTGATGGTATAGATTCTAATCAAGATCTTGTAATAAATGGTGGCGAAATATTTGTAATAGGAAGTGATAAAGACGGTGATTCAGGAATTGATACAGATGATGGTTACACTATAAATGGTGGTGTAGTAATTGCTCTAGGAACAGATATGATTGAATTACTAGAATCTACTTCTAAAGCCAATACTTTAGCTTTTAGTTTAAACTCAATCATTCCTAAAGATACACTTATAACTTTAAAAAGTGAAAACGATCAAATTAGCTTTAATGCTCCCAAAAGTTTTAAAACAATAATTATCAGCATGAACTTTAATGACACTAATTATTCATTATATCAAAACCCTAATTATAATGACCTTTATGGTATTATTGAAAATGTTTTAGATATTGGTGAAATATTAGAAATTAATCAACAAAATGATTTAAAAATAGATAAACAAATAAATTACTATAAATAAGGAGGAAAAATGCATAAAAAAACAAAAAATATTGTAAGTATAATTCTTATAATATTAATGATTGCTTCATTGGTTTTAACAGTTAATTTAGCTCAAACTAATAATAAAAATAGTATGCCTGAAATGGGTGGTGAAAGACCAGAAATGCCAAATTCTGGAAGTGGCGATAATCAATCACCGGAAATGTCAAATGATAATCAACCACCAGAAATGCCAGATTCAGGCAATGGTTCAAATCCACCAGAGAAGCCAGCTGGTGATAATACTGAAGCCAATAATAAACCTAGTGAATCTAGTAATGAAAAACAACAAATGCCAAATCAATCAACTTCTTTAGATATAACTTATTATGTATTATTTGGTATTGAAAGTTTAATTTTATCAGCAACAATAATGTATTTAATAATGTCAAATTTTAATTCTAAAACAGCTTTAGAAACATTTTCTAGTAATGATAAAAAAACAATATATGGATTATCGATAATTATCTTGACGATTATTTTAACATATGGAAGTTCACTATTAGCAATGAATAGTAAAAGTAATAATCCAAATAATTCAAATAATCCTAATAATCAAACCAATACTAACTATACAGCAAATACTGAAATAAAAGAAGAAACAACTATTACAAGTGGTAATTATACATCTTCTTCAGCTTTAGAAAATGCTATTTTAGTAACAGCAGATGCTAACATATCTAATATCACTGTTTCTAAAACAGGAGATTCAGATGGTGGTGATAATACCAGTTTTTATGGAACTAATTCAGCAGTTTTAGCTAAAGATAAAGCAACATTAACTTTGGAAAATGTTACTATCGAAACAAGTGCAACCGGTGCTAATGGTGTATTTAGTTATGGTGGTTCAGCAACAACAAATAATAGTAGTAGTGATGGAACTAAAGTAATTATTAAAAATTCTAAAATAACTACTACTAAAGATAACTCTGGTGGCATTATGACTACGGGTGGAGGAATAATGGAAGCTACCAATTTAGAAATAGCAACTGCAGGTACATCAAGTGCTGCTATAAGAAGTGATCGTGGTGGTGGAACAGTAACTGTTAATGAAGGCACATATAAAACTACAGGTAAAGGATCCCCAACTATTTATTCAACCGCTGATATAACAGTAACCAATGCAAATTTAATTGCGACAGCTTCTGAAGGCGTTGTAATTGAAGGAAAAAATAAAGTAACATTAAATTCTTGTACTCTTGAAGATACTAATACAACATTGAATGGAAAATCAACAACCTATAAAAATATCTTTTTATATCAATCAATGAGTGGAGACGCTGCTACCGGGAATTCAGAATTTACAGCTAAAGATAGCACTATTACCACTAATAAAGGTGACACTTTTTATGTAACCAATACATCATCAACAATAACACTAGAAAATAACACTATCATAAATAATGATACTTCAGGTAACTTTTTAAGAATTCAAAGTGATTCTTGGGGAAACAATAATTCTAATGGTGGGGATGTAATATTAAATGCTACTAATCAAAAAATTAAAGGAAATATCGTTGTTGATAAAATTTCTACTTTAAACATATCTTTAAAAAACAACTCTACTTTTGAAGGAATTATCAATGGTAGTAATACAGCTAAAAGTTTAGAACTAACTCTAGATAAAACATCAAAAATAAAACTTTTAGGTGATACCTATTTAACAAGTTTTAATAATGAAGATTCAAGTAATTCCAATATTGATTTTAATGGATATAAAATATATGTAAATGGTAAAACTATAAATTAAGCACATTAGTGCTTTTTTTCATACATGATGTCGATTAATTTTACAAAAAAAGTCTATTTATGCTATAATCAAAAATAGTGAAATTATAGTGGAGGAATTAATATGAAAAAAAGATTTGGTGATAGAAGAGATGGCTATAAAGTTAGAGATGCAGGAGCTTTTCAAAAATTTTTACTGCGAATAAAACCTCTGCGTTGCGATGCTGATGTCTTTATAAATCAAAAAATAGATGTTACTAATTTAGTAAAATATATGGAAAAAAAGAAAAATGAAAATCCTGATGAAAGATTTACTTATTTTCATGCTTTTTTAACAGCATTTGCTAAAACCATATATAATCGTCCTTTATTAAATCGTTTTGTAATAAACAATAATTATTATGATCATAAAGATATTCGTCTTGCTTTTGTTGCTAAAGTAGAATTTACTGATGAATCAAAAGAAAATATGGTTGTTTTAAAAGTTGAAGATGATGACAATATAAATACAATTCATAAAAAAATTAATAAATATGTATCAAATTTAAGAAATAAAAAAGATAATACAACCGATGGAGCAATTACTTTTTTAGCTAAATTACCTAAATGGTTATTTAATATAGTTGCCGGTATTGTAAAATTTATGGATCGCCACGATCTTCTACCTAGTAGTTTAACAGAAAATCTAATCTATTATAGTAGTGCACTTATTTCTAATTTAGGAAGTATTGAAGGTGGAGCTATTTATCATAATCTTCCAGATATTGGTACAACCTCTCTTTTAATAACAATAGGTGAAATCAAAAAAGAACCATATGTTAATGAAAAAGGCGAAATTGAAATACATGATTTTTGTGATTTTGGCATAAACTTAGATGAAAGAATTGGCGATGGTTTTTACTTCGTAAAATCATTTAAAATGTTTGAATATATATTAGAACATCCCGAAATGTTGGAGGAAAAAATAAGTGAAAAGATTATTCAAGAAAAGAAGAGAAAATAGTACTGAATCATTAAATAATCCATGGAAAAAATTTTATGGTGACGTAAAACCTAATTTAGTATATCCTCAAGGAACAATCGTTGAATTTTTAGAAAATACAGTTAATAAATATCCTAATAATATTGCTTATGAATATTATGGCATGAGTGTCACTTTTAAAGAATTTTATGAACGCATTATTGAAGTTGCAAAAGCTTTAAAAATGCAAGGTGTTAAAGAAAACGATCGTGTTACTATTTGTATGCCCAATACTCCTCAAGGATTAATGGCCTTCTATGCTGTTAATATGATCGGAGCAACAGCTAATATGATTCATCCACTATCAGCTGAAAAAGAAATTGAATTTTATTTAAATATTTCAGATAGTAACTTTTTAATTACTATTGATATTGCTTATAATAAAGTAATGGAAATAATTGATAATACTCATTTAGAAAAAGTAGTGGTTGTCTCAGCAGCCAATGATTTTGGTAGATCAATGACTTTCTTTTATTGGCTTACCAAAGGTCGCAAAATAAATGTTAAAATTGAAAGAGATAATATTATTAGTTGGCGTAAATTTATTGAAGCTGGGAAAAAATACACGGGAACTTATAAATGTCACAAAACCCCAGATAGTATTGCTGCTATCCTTTATAGTGGTGGTACAACTGGAACCCCTAAAGGAATAATGTTGTCAAATAAAAATTTTAATGCTGTAGCGGTTCAAGCTCTTGCTATGTGCCATGCTAAGCCAGGTGAATCTATTCTAGCTATAATGCCTATTTTTCATGGCTTTGGGTTAAGTGTATGTATTCATACACCACTAGTAGGAGGAATGAAATGCATATTAATACCAGAATTTTCTTCTAAGAAATTTGTAAATCTAATTCGTAAATATCATCCTAATTTTATAGCTGGTGTACCAACTTTATTTGATTCCCTAACAAGAGGCGACTTTGGTCCTAATGAGTTAGCGACAGTTACTAATGCTATTTGTGGTGGTGATTCATTAGATCCAACCTTAAAAGAAAGAGTTGATAAATTTTTAAATGAACATGGTAGTACTGCTATTGTTAGAGAAGGCTATGGTTTAACAGAAAGTGCTGGGGCAACATGTTTAACACCAGATAATTATTATCGTAAAGGAAGTATTGGTATTCCTTTCCCAGATACATATTTTAAAATAGTAATTAACGGAACTCATGATGAAGCACCAACTAATACTGATGGTGAAATATGTATATCAGGGCCTTCAGTAATGGTTGGATATTTAAATAATTTAGAAGAAACAATGCAGACTTTAAGAACTCATGAAGATGGTCACGTTTGGCTTCATACTGGAGATATTGGTTCTATGGATGAAGATGGTTTTGTTTATTTTAAACAAAGATTAAAAAGAGTGATAATATCGTCTGGTTATAATATATACCCAAGTCATGTTGAAAAAGTAATAAATGAACATCCTGCGGTTTTAACATCAACAGTAATTGGTGTAAGTCATCCTCACAAAGTTCAAGTAGCTAAAGCTTATATAGTATTAAATGAAGGAATAACTTTAACCAATGAATTAAAAAAAGATATTGAAGAACATTGTCAAAGAAATCTTGCTAAATACACGATGCCATATTATTTTGAATATCGTGATAGTTTACCACGAACATTGGTTGGTAAAGTAGCATATAAAGAACTTGAAAAAGAAAATAATAAATAATATATATAATAAGGAAAGCATAAAAAAATTGCTTTCTTTTTTTCATATTTTAAAATTAAAAAAAATTTTTGTAAAAAAAAGTAAAAAATGCTTGCAAATAATATGTTAATTGTGTATAATCTTAGTCGTGTGGCACGCGAGGATGTGCGAGGTTGCTGATACACCCGGTTAAGTTGTTTATTTATTAGTTGATAAAACCGGATATATTAGGTTTTCGTACGGAGCGAGTCTATACTAGATATAGGCGAAGGGAGGATAATATGTCAAAAACTAAAGTTCGAATCAGATTAAAAGCATTTGAACACAAGACATTAGACACAGCTTGTGGCAAAATTATCGAAACAGTGAAAAGAACTGGAGGCGAAGTAGTAGGACCAATTCCACTACCAACTGAAATCGAAAAAATCACTATTTTGAGAGCTGTTCACAAATATAAAGATTCACGTGAACAATTTGAAAAAAGAACACACAAGAGATTAATTGATATCATTAACCCAAGCAAGGAAACTGTAGATGCTTTAGCACACTTAGATATTCCAAGCGGTGTTGATATTCAAATCAAATTATAGGAGGAAATATGGAAATGAAAGGAATCTTAGGTCGTAAGATCGGAATGACTCAAGTGTTTACAAAATCAGGAAAATTGATACCAGTAACAGTTGTTTCAGTTGAACCAAATGTGGTAACACAAATTAAGACAAAAGAAAACGATGGTTATGAAGCTATTCAATTAGGTTTTGATACTAAACGCGAAAAGTTAGCAACAAAAGCTTCATTAGGTCACACTAATAAAGCAAACACAACACCTAAGCGCTTCTTTAAAGAAATCAAAGGTGTAGACGTAAATAACTATACACTTGGTCAAGAAATCAAAGTTGATATCTTTACTGAAGGTGAAGTTGTTGATGTAACAGGAACTACTAAAGGTAAAGGGTTCCAAGGCGTTATTAAACGTCATGGTCAATCAAGAGGACCTATGGGACATGGTTCACATTATCATAGAAGACCAGGTTCATTAGGAACAATGAGACCAATGAGAGTTATACCAGGTAAAAAATTACCAGGCCATATGGGTCAATTAACAGTAACAATTCAAAACTTAGAAATAGTTGCTGTAGATGCTAAAGAAAATGTAATTTTAGTAAAAGGAAATATTCCAGGTGCTAAACAATCATTAGTATTTATTAAAACATCTACAAAAACTCCAGGAAAAGTTAATGAAGCAGAAGAATTGGTTTGCTATGAAACTGTTGTTGATGCTGTAGAAGAAGTTAAAGAAGAAGCTGCAGAAGCAGTAGAAAACGAAACTTCAGAAAGTGTAAACGAGTAGGAGGGCAAATAAATGAGTAAAGTATCTGTATTAAATACTAAAGGTGATAAAGTTAAAGATGTAACATTAAATACAGAAATTTGGGCAATTGAACCAAATGATGCTGTATTATATGATGCCATCGTTTTATCACAAGCATCTTTACGTCAAGGAACTGCTAGCACTAAAACTCGCAGCGAAGTGAGTGGTGGTGGCGCAAAACCATGGCGTCAAAAAGGTACTGGACGTGCTCGTCAAGGAAGTCGTAGATCTCCTAACTGGCCAGGTGGTGGAATTGTATTCGGACCACATCCACGTTCATACAAAGTTAAAATGAATAAGAAAGAAAGACGTTTAGCATTAAAATCAGCTCTTTCATATAAAGTATTAGGAAGCGAATTAATCGTTGTTGATAATTTTGCTTTAGAAAGTAATAAAACAAAAGAAGTTAAGAATTTATTAAATACATTAGGAGCAACTAAGAAAACTTTAATTGTTGTTGATGAATTAAATGATAACTTAATCTTAGCAACTCGTAATTTAAATAATGTTATTTTATTAGAAGCTAATGAAATCAATACTTTAGATGTAGTAAGTGCTGATAAATTAATCATAACTGAAACTGCTCTTAAAAATATTGAGGAGGCTTTAAAATAATGAGTAACGCACGCGATATTATTAAAGGCAAAATCATAACTGAAAAAAGTTCAGATTTAGCACAAAATGCTAACACATATACATTTAGTGTAGATGTTAAAGCTAATAAAATACAAATTAAACAAGCAATTGAAGAAGTATTCAAAGTAAAAGTTGCAAGTGTTAACACTGTAACAGTAAGACCAAAAGATAGAAGAGTTGGTCGTTATACTGGAAAAACTAACAAAGTTAAAAAAGCAATTGTTAAGTTAAAAGAAGGAAGTTCAATCGAACTTAACTAATCTTGAAGGAGGAAAAGTATGCCAGTAAAAAATTATAAGTCAATGACTAACGGTCAACGTGGCATGTCAACATTAATCAATGATGTTCTTACAAAGGCCACTCCTGAAAAATCATTAGTTATTACATTAAAGAAAAATGGCGGACGTAATAATCAAGGTAAAATTACTTTAAGACACCGTGGTGGTGGCGCAAAAAGAAAATACCGTTTAATTGATTTCAAACGTTTAAAAGATGGCATTGTTGGAACTGTAAGTTCTATCGAATATGATCCAAACAGAACAGCAAACATTGCCTTAATTACATATGCCGATGGCGAAAAAAGATACATATTAGCTCCAAACGGAATTAAAGTTGGAGATAAAATCGAAAGCGGCGAAAATGCTGATATTAAAGTAGGTAACAATTTACCATTAAATAAAATTCCAGAAGGTACATTAGTACATAATGTTGAATTAAAACCTGGAAAAGGTGGACAACTTGCAAGATCAGCTGGTTCAAGTGTTCAAATATTAGGTAGTGAAGGAAAGTATGTACTTATCCGTTTAAATAGTGGCGAAGTTCGTAAAGTATTAGGAATTTGTCGTGCTACTATTGGTGTAGTAGGAAACTTAGATCACGAACTAGTAAACATTGGAAAAGCTGGACGCAAACGTCACATGGGTATTAAACCAACTGTTCGTGGTTCTGTTATGAACCCTAACGATCACCCACACGGTGGTGGTGAAGGTCGTGCACCAATCGGACGTAAAGGACCTGTTACTCCATGGGGTAAGCCAGCACTTGGTTACAAGACACGTAAGAATAAAAAAGCTTCTAATAAGTTAATAGTACGTCGTCGTAAAAAATAGTGAAAGGATGATATAAATGGCTAGAAGTTTAAAAAAAGGACCATTTGCAGATGAATCTTTAATGAAAAAAGTTAAAGCTTTAAATGAAAGTGGTAAAAAAGAAGTTATTAAAACATGGTCACGTCGTTCTACTATATTCCCTGATTTCATTGGTCATACATTTGCAGTTCATAATGGAAAAGAATTTATTCCAGTTTATGTAACAGAAGATATGGTAGGCCACAAATTAGGTGAATTTGCACTTACTCGTAAGTTTGGTGGACACGGAACCGATAAAGAAAGTAAATAGAAGATAGGAGGTTTCAGAAATGGAAGCTAGAGCTACTGCAAAAGAGGTAAGAACTGTACCTCGTAAAGCACGCTTAGTTATCGATTTAATCAGAGGAAAATCAGTAAAAGAAGCTGACATTATTCTTAAAAATTTAAATAAAGAATCAGCTAGATTAATTCGTAAAGTATTAATTTCTGCTACAGCTAATGCTGAAAATAATTTAGGATTAAATAAAGATAATTTATATGTAAAAGAAGCCTTCATAAATGAAGGTAGAACCTTAAAAAGAATGAGATTTGGATCACGTGGACACGTTGAACCAATTAAGAAAAGAACAAGTCACATAACAATCGTTGTTAGTGATAGAAATTAGATAAAGGAGGTAAACTCGTGGGTCAAAAAGTTAGTCCAATAGGACTTAGAATGGGAATTAATAAGACTTGGGAATCAAAGTGGTATGCAGGAAATAAAGATTTTGCAAAATTCCTAGAAAACGATGTTAAGATCCGTAAGTTTTTATACGCAAAATTAAAAGATGCTGCTGTTGCAAGTATCGTTATTGAAAGAAGTAACGGAAAAACAGAAGTAATTATTAATACTGCTAAGCCAGGTGTAGTAATCGGACACAGTGGTGAAGAAATCGAAAAGATCAAAAAAGAATTATCAAAACTAGTTAAAGAAGATATTTCAATTTCTATTATGGAAGTTAAGAATCCAGATTTAAATGCAAGACTAGTTGCTGAAGGAATTGCTCATCAAATTGAAAACAGAGTTTCATTCAGAGTTTCTCAAAAAAGAGCAATTCGTAATACTATGAAGGCTGGAGCAAAAGGAATTAAAACTGCTGTTTCAGGACGTTTAGGCGGAGCTGATATGGCAAGAACTGAAGGTTATACTGAAGGAAATATTCCACTTCATACTTTAAGAGCTGATGTTGATTATGCTCATGTAGAAGCAGATACAACATATGGAAAAATCGGTGTTAAGGTTTGGATCTATAAAGGCGAAATCTTAGCTAAGAAAAACGAAGGGGGAAAAGAACATGGCAGTAATACCAAAAAGAACTAAGTACCGTCGTCCTCATCGTTTAAGATATGACGGTGTAGCTAAAGGTAATACAGAATTACACTTTGGTGAATATGGTCTTATGGCCTTAGAAGGTGCATGGATTACACAACAACAAATTGAAGCAGCTCGTGTTGCTATGACTCGTTATATGAAACGTGGTGGAAAAGTTTGGATAAATATTTTCCCACACTTATCATTAACTAAAATTCCTTTAGAAACTCGTATGGGTAAAGGTAAAGGTCAACCAGAAGTATGGGTTGCAGTTGTTAAGAAAAATAAAATTATGTTTGAAATTGGTGAAGTTGACGAAGCAACAGCTCGTGAAGCATTACGTTTAGCAATGCATAAATTACCAATTAGATGTAAATTTGTAAAGAAAGATGGTGAAGCGCATGAATAATAAAGATATTAGAGCATTAAGCAATGAAGAATTAAATAAGAAGATTGCTGAATCAAAAGAAGAATTATTTAATTTGCGTATGAGCCAAGCGTCAGGTAATTTAGAAAAACCTTCAAGAATTAGAGAACTAAGAAAGTTAGTTGCACGTATGAAAACAATCTTACGTGAACGTGAAAAATAATGGAGGTATTTATGGAAAAGAAAAACGCAAGAGAATTAGTTGGTAAAGTTGTTAGCAACAAGTGTGATAAAACTATTACAGTATTAGTTGAAACTTACAAAGTTAATTCAAAATATGGAAAACGTGTTAAATACTCTAAAAAATATGCTGCACATGATGAAAACTGTGTTGCACAAACTGGTGATATAGTACGTATAGCTGAAACTAGACCGCTTTCAAAAACAAAGCATTTCCGTCTAGTAGAAGTTGTAGAAAAAGCAATTATTCTATAATTGTAAACGATAGGAGGATTAATTATGATTCAACCAGAAAGTCGTTTGAAAGTTGCTGATAACTCAGGAGCACGTGAACTATCTGTTATCCGTGTTCTTGGAGGAAGCAAAGTTAAAACAGGAAATATTGGAGATGTAGTCGTAGGGGCTATTAAAAAAGCTACTCCTAATGGTACAGTTCGCAAGGGTAAAGTTGTAAAAGCTGTAGTTGTTAGAAGTAAATTTGGTCTTAGAAGAGCCGATGGATCTTATATAAAATTTGACGATAACGCTTGCGTTATAATTAAAGACGATAAGAGCCCAGTTGGAACTCGTGTATTTGGACCAGTTGCTCGTGAATTACGTGATAAAGATTATATGAAGATCGTATCACTAGCAAAAGAAGTATTATAACCTTAAAGGAGGTAAAACATGAACTTTAAAACTGGAGATAAAGTAGTAGTTATTTCTGGATCATCAAAGGGAAAACAAGGTAAAATTACTCAAATCCTTCGTGATGAAAACAGAGTTGTTGTTGAAGGCGTTAATATTCGTAAGAAACATTTGAAACCAAATGGACAAAGAGAAGGTAGTATCGTTGATCGCGAAGCACCAATTCATGCATCAAATGTAATGTTAATTGATCCAAAAACAAATAAACCTACTCGTATCGGTCATACTGTAGATAAAAAAGGCAAGAAGATTAGAATTGCACGCACTTCTAATGAAAGCCTTGATTAATTGGAAGGAGGGTATTTATGAACCACCTAAAAGAAAAATATACAAAAGAAATCGTACCTTCAATGATGGAAAAATATAAATATACAACTGTAATGAATGTTCCAAAACTTGAAAAGATTGTAGTAAATATTGGTACAGGAGATGCAACAACTAATTCAAAATTATTAGAAGCTGCAATGAATGAATTAGAATTAATTACAGGTCAAAAACCAGTTGCAACAAAAGCTAAAAAAGCAATTGCTGGTTTCAAATTAAGAGCCGGACAATCAATTGGTTGTAAAGTTACTCTAAGAGGTGAAAATATGTATAACTTCTTAGAAAAATTAATTCGTATAGCATTACCACGTGTAAGAGATTTTAGAGGTATTTCTCCAAAATCATTCGATGGTAGAGGAAACTATACATTAGGATTAACAGAACAATTAATTTTTTCTGAAATTGAATACGATAACGTAGTTAAAGTACGTGGAATGGACGTTGTATTTGTAACAACAGCTAAGTCAAATGAAGAAGCGTATGATTTATTAAAAGGCTTTGGGATGCCGTTTAAAAAATAACTATAATTAGGAGGAATTTATGGCTAAAAAAAGCATGATTATAAAAGCTAACCGTAAACCTAAGTTCTCTACACGTGCTTACACACGATGCACTCGTTGTGGAAGACCACATGCAGTTCTTAGTAAATATGGCATTTGTCGTATCTGTTTTAGAGAGTTAGCTTATAAAGGACAAATACCAGGAATGAAAAAATCTAGCTGGTAGGATAATGAAGGGAGGATATATATGGTAACAGATCCAATCGCAGATATGCTTACAAGAGTTCGTAATGCAAATCAAATGCGCGATAAAGAAGTTGAAGTACCCGCTTCAAAACTAAAAGAAGAAATTGCCCGTATTTTAAAAGAAGAAGGGTTTATAAATGATTACAAAATTAAGAAAAATAGTGTTCAAAATACTATTGTCTTAAGTTTAAGATATACAGAAAAAAGAGAACGTGTTATCACTGGCTTAAAGAGAATCTCAAAACCAGGATTACGTGTTTACGTTAAAGCTGATGAGGTGCCAAAAGTATTAAATGGTTTAGGTATTGCAATATTATCAACATCAAAAGGTTTAATGACTGATAAAAATGCAAGAAAAGAAAATCTTGGCGGCGAAGTATTAGCTTATATCTGGTAGAAATGGAGAGATATTATGAGTCGTATAGGTAATAAAATTTTAACTATACCAGCTTCTGTAACTATCACTGTTGGTGAAGGTAACGTTCATGTTGCTGGACCAAAAGGTGAGTTAAACGTTGTAGTTCCAAATGGAATTAATGTTAATATACATGGAACAGAAGCTATCGTTACTAGAGATAATGATACAATTAAAAATTTACATGGTACAGTTAATGCCAATCTTCATAATGCTATTATTGGTGTTACAGATGGTTTTGAAAAGAAATTAGAAGCTGTAGGTGTAGGATATCGTTTTGCTCTAAAAGGTAACCAATTAGTTATAACTGCTGGATTCTCACATCCAGTTGAAGTAGATATTCCTGAAGGCATTAAATTGGAATCTCCAAGCAACACTGAATTATTTATAAGAGGTATTGATAAATGTCTTGTAGGCGAATATGCTGCTAACATTAGAAAAATTAGAAAACCAGAACCATATAAGGGAAAAGGTATTCGTTATAGTGGCGAAGTAATTCGTCGTAAAGTCGGTAAAAAAGCGGCTTAATTAAGTAAAGGAGAGTAATACTCATGATTAAAAAAGAATCTCGTAATGAAATGCGAAAATTAAGACATGATCGTGTAAGAAAAAATGTAGTAGGCACTCCAAGTGTTCCACGTTTAAATGTATATAGATCAAATGCTAACATTTTTGCACAAATTATTGATGACGAAAATGCTCGTACATTAGTTAGTGCTTCTTCTATCGATAAAGAATTAAAACTTGAAAATGGTAGCAATGTAGAAGCTGCTATTCAAGTTGGCGTTCTTCTTGCTAAAAGAGCAAAAGAAGCAAAAATAACTAAAGTAGTATTTGATAGAGGTGGCTACCTTTATCATGGACGTGTTAAAGCTTTAGCAGAAGCAGCACGTGAAAATGGATTAGAATTCTAAAAGGAGGAAAACAATGGAAAAAGCTAAAAGAGAACCACGTCAAAAACAATATGATGAAGAAATAATCAATATTGGTCGTGTTACGAAAGTAACAAAAGGTGGTCGTCATTTCCGTTTTTCAGCGACTGTTGCAGTTGGAAATCGTAATGGCTTAGTAGGAATTGGTACTGGAAAAGCAAACGAAGTTCCAGATGCAATTAAAAAAGCCAGTGCAGCTGCAGCAAAAGATATCGTTAAAGTTTCAATCGTTGATGGTCGTACTATTCCACATGAAGCTTACGGTGTTGAAGGCGCTAGTAAAGTTATGTTAAAACCTGCTGCCGAAGGTACTGGAGTTAAAGCAGGTGGTCCAGTTCGCGCCGTACTAGAATTAGCAGGCGTTAAAGATGTATTATCTAAATCATTAGGTTCAAACACTAAAATTAATATGGCTCGTGCAACATTAAAGGCATTAGCTGCTCAAAAAACTACTGAAGAAGTTGCTAAACTTCGTGGTAAGAAAGTTGAGGAATTATAATGAAATTAAATTGTATGTATGCACCAGTTGGTGCTAAACAAACTCGTAAAAGAGTTGGTCGTGGACCAGGATCAGGTTTAGGAAAAACTTCAGGAAAAGGTCATAAAGGTCAAAATGCTAGAAGCGGTGGCGGCGTTCGTCCAGGCTTCGAAGGTGGCCAATTACCATTATTCCGTCGTTTACCAAAACGTGGATTCAAAAATGCATTATTTAAAACAAGATATGCAGTTATTAATTTAAGTGATTTAGATAAATTTGAAGAAGGTGCTGTAGTAACACCGGAATTATTAAAAGAAATGGGACTTATTAAAAAACAATTAGACGGAGTTAAGGTTTTAGGCAATGGAACTTTAACAAAGAAGATCACAGTTAAAGCTAACAAATTCTCTGATGCTGCCTTAAGAGAAATCGAAAAAATAGGTGGAAAAGCAGAGGTGATCTAATATGTTTGCAACATTAAAGCAAATATTTAATCCCAAAAATAAAGATATAAGAAAGAAAATATATTTTACTCTATTTGCCTTATTTATTTTTAAATTAGGAACAGCAATAGTTATTCCAGGAATAAATAAAGCGCAATTAGGATTAAGTACATTAAAATATTTTCAACTATTAAATGTAATGGGTGGTGGCGCTTTAGAGCAATTTTCAATTTTTGCTTTAGGAGTATCTCCATACATTACTGCTTCTTTCATAATTCAGTTATTACAAATGGATATTATTCCATATTTAGCTGACTTAGCCAAAGAAGGACATACAGGTCAAGTAAAATTAAATAAAATTACCCGTTACTTGGGAATTGCAATGGCATTTATCCAAGGATATATGTTCTCATTTGCAATTATTCAAGGAGGTTCATTTGAACAATACTTAAAGTTCGCTTTAGTTATGACAGCAGGTACATCTTTGCTATTATGGCTAGGTGATCAAATGACTCAAAAAGGAATCGGCAATGGTATTTCAATGATTATCATGGCAGGTATTTTAATGACTTTACCAAATACCTTTGTTCAAGCCTACCAAATATTTATGGAAGGTGCAACAGTAGCAGGTATTATAAAATTTGTTGTTTATATCTTGTTATATATTTTCATTGTTCTTGCAGTAGTTTTTGAAGAAAATGCTGAAAGAAGAGTACCAATCCAATATGCCAATAAATCAACGGCTGTTGGAGGAAAACAAAGTTATATTCCATTCCGTTTAAATTCTGCTGGAGTTATTCCCGTAATATTTGCATCAGCATTATTACAAATGCCAGCATTTATTGCTCAATTTTTCAAAGTTGAAAAGATAACAACATTCACTGAAAAGTGGTTATCAACAACTTCACCAACAGGATTTATACTTTATATTTTATTAATATTTGGTTTTTCTTACTTTTACACTTATGCACAATTAAAACCAAAAGATATGGCTGAAAATTTACAAAAAAATGGTGGCTATATTCCAGGTGTGCGTCCAGGTGAAACAACAATTACCTATATTAAAAATGTAATAAATCATATAACTTTTGTCGGAGCTGCATTACTTGCTTTATTAGCAGCATTACCAACAATATTTGTTTGGATAACTGGTTTAAGCAGTAGTATTGCCTTAGGTGGTACAGGATTATTAATAGTTGTCGGTGTTGCCTTAGAAACTTACAAACAATTAGAAAGTTTAATATTAAGCAGAAATTATACAAAAGGGAGAAGATAAATGAAAAACATTATTTTATATGGTGCTCCAGCTGCTGGTAAAGGAACTCAATGTGAATTGTTAGTTCGTGAATATGGATATAAACATATTTCCATGGGTCAATTATTTAGAGATTTAGATGATTCAACAGAATTAAATCGTGAAATTCATGAAAAAATCTCTAAAGGAATTTTAATTGATGATGAAACAACAGCTAAATTACTTCAAGCTAAATTAAAAGAATTAGGTAATGTTGCTGTTGTCTTGGATGGCTTTCCAAGAACTTTAAATCAAGCCAAAATATTAGATAAATTTTTTAGCAATTATGTTGTAATTAATATAGAAGTAGAAGAGCAAGTTGCTCTAGAAAGAACACTTGGACGCCTATCTTGTCCAAAATGTGGTAAGATTTATAATAAATATTCTGAAATGAAACCAAAGAATGCTAACTTATGTGATAATTGTAATGTCGAATTACAAGGCAGAAGTGATGATAATGAAGAATCATTCAAAGTAAGATTTAATACTTATTTAAATAACGTTCAAGGTTTATTGGATTACTATCGTAATCAAAATTGCTTATATATTATAAAATCACATGATAAAAAAGAAGATACATTTGCAGATGTCAAAAATATACTAGATAGTCAGGATTAGAAATGATTACAATTAAGTCAGAGCGCGAAATTGAATTAATGAAAAAAGCTGGATCAATTGTTGGGGCAACTCACAATTATTTAAAGCCATTTATAAAACCAGGTATTACTACTAAGGAATTAGATAAATTAGCTTATGATTTCATTATTAGCCAAGACGCAACACCATCTTTCTTAAATTATGAAGGATTTCCAGCAACAATTTGTACATCAATCAATGATGAAGTTGTTCATGGTATTCCAAGTAAAAGAAAATTAAAAAATGGAGATATAATCTCTGTTGATATTGGTGCATGTTATAAAGGCTATCATGGAGATTCAGCTTGGACATATCCTGTAGGAACAATTAGTAAAGAAAAAGAAGAACTATTAAAACACACTGAACAATCTTTATTTGAAGGTTTAAGTGTAGTTAAAGAAGGAGCTCATATTGGAGACATCGGTAATGCAATTGCAACATATGCAAAAAAATATAAACTTGGTGTAGTTAAAGAATTAGTTGGACATGGAGTTGGTGAAGTAGTTCACGAAGATCCAGATGTACCAAATTATGGAACACCAGGGAAAGGACCTATTTTAAAAGCTGGTATGACGATTGCAGTTGAACCAATGCTGAATTTAGGAACACCAGATATATATATTCTCGATGATGATTGGACAATTATTACCGCGGATGGTAAACCGTCTGCTCATTTCGAACATACAGTAGTAGTTGAAAAAGACGGATATACAATATTAACAAAGAGGTGATAAAATGGCAAAGGATGACGTAATTGAAGTTGAAGGTAAAGTAATAGATGTTTTACCTAGAGGCGATTTTAGAATAGAATTAGAAAATAAACATACTGTAATAGCCCAGGTTTCTGGTAAAATGCGAGTAAATAATATTCGTATTTCACCAGGTGATACAGTAACAGTAGCGATCTCGCTATATGATTTAACACGTGGGCGTATAACCTATAGAAAGTAGGAGGGATTTAGATGAAAATTAAACCATCAGTAAAACCTATCTGTCCTAAATGTAAGATAGTAAGACGTAAAGGAAAAGTATATGTTATATGCGAAAATCCAAAGCATAAACAAAAACAAGGTTAAAATAGGAGGTGTTTTATGGCACGTATTAAAGGTGTAGATATACCAAATAATAAGAGAGTTGAAATTGCCTTAACATATATTTATGGTATCGGCAGAAGTTTATCAAATAAAATATTAGAAGCTGCAAATGTTGATAAAGATAAAAAAGCAGAAGATCTAACAAATGAAGAAATCTCACGTATTCGTGATGAAGTAAATAAATATCAAACTGAAGGTGAGTTAAGACGTGAAGTTAATATGAACATCAAAACAAAGATGGAAATTAACTCATACGAAGGAACTCGTCATAAAAAAGGATTACCAGTTCGTGGTCAAAGAACTAACAGAAATGCTAGAACACGTAAAGGTAAAGGAAAAGTAGTTGCAAATAAGAAAAAATAATCGTAACTAATTAAAGGAGGTTATATAAATGGCTTATAAACCAAGAAAACGTAAAGTTAAAAAGAATGTACCACAAGGTCAAGCTTACATTCATTCAACATTTAATAACACAATTGTTACAATATGTGATGAAGCAGGAAACGCAATTAGTTGGGCTTCAGCTGGTACTTTAGGATTTAAAGGAAGCAAAAAATCAACACCATTTGCTGCTGGTATGGCTGCAGAAGCTGCAGGAAAGACTGCATATGATATGGGAATGCGTAAAGTTGAAGTATTTGCTAAGGGCTTAGGCTCTGGTCGTGAAACAGCAATTCGTTCATTACAAACTGCTGGACTAGAAATAACTACCATCTCTGATGTAACACCTATTCCACACAACGGATGTCGTCCACCAAAACGTCCACGTGGATAGTATAAATAAAAAAAGGAGGATGGAAACATGTTAAATTTTGAAAAGCCTATATATAAAATTGCAGAATATGTAGAGAATAGTAATTATGGAAAATTTGAATTAGAACCTTTAGAAAGAGGTTTTGGAATTACTTTAGGTAATGCTTTAAGAAGAGTTATGCTTTCAAGCATGCCTGGTAGTGCAATTGTAGCTATCAAAATTGATGGTGTAATGCATGAATTCCAAACAATCGAAAGCGTAGTTGAAGATGTAACAACAATCGTTTTAAATTTAAAAAATGTTGTTGTAAAAAATCATTCAGAAGAAACAAAAGTATGTCATATTAATGTTTCTGAAGAAAGAGTAGTAACTGCTGCTGATATTGTATGCGATTCAGATGTTGAAATAATTAATAAGGATCAAGAAATTGCGACTTTAGCAAAAGGTGGAAAGTTAGATATGGAATTAATAATTGCTAATGGTCGTGGTTATGTTCCAGCCAATGAAAATAAAGAATATGCTGATAATAGTAAAATTGGTTATATTCCAATTGATGCATTATTTTCTCCAATAACAAGAATCAACTATGAAGTTGAAGCTGCTCGTGTTGGTCAAGATGCAAATTATGATAAGTTAATCATGAATGTTTATACTAATGGATCATTACGTCCAGAAGATGCAATGGCCTTAGGAGCTAAAATCTTAATTGAACATTTAAATATTATTACAAACATCAGTGAAATCGCTGATATGACTGGTATTATGAATGCTAAACAAGAAGATAGCAAACAGAAAAAGCTTGAAACATCAATTGATGATTTAGATTTCTCAGTACGTGCTTATAATTGCTTAAAGAGAGCCGGAATTTCTACATTAGGAGATTTAACTGAAAAATCCGAATTAGAAATGATGAAAATTCGTAATTTAGGTAAAAAATCTTTAAAAGAAGTTATTGACAAAATTAAAGATATGGGACTTAAATTCCGTGATGAAGATTAAGGGAGGTATACTAAGTGTACAGAAAATTAGGACGCACTAGTAAGCATCGTCGTAGCATGCTAGCTAATTTAACAAAAGACTTAATCATGAATGAAAAAATTGAAACAACAGAAACTCGTGCTAAAGAAGTTAGAGGTTGCTTCGATAAAATGATTAGTTATGGAAAAAATGGTTCATTAGTATCTCGTAGAAAAGCATTAGCTTTCTTACAAAATGATAATGAAGCTGTTAAAAAAGTATTTAATGACTTAAGCGTAAGATTTAAAGATCGTAACGGTGGTTATACTCGTATCTTAAAATTAGACGAACGTCGTGGCGATGACGCTTTAATGGTTATTTTAGAAATCGTAGAAGGCAAATAATTTGCCTTTTTTTTATTGTCAAAAAGTTTAATATGTGATAGAATTTTAATAGAATAGGGTGACTCAAATGGAAAAACTTTATGATTTAGAATTACAAGTAGAAAAAACTATTAATAATTTAAATAACATAATTAAATTTATTCAAATAAATAATCTTATTGAAAAAAACGAAAAATCATTTAACATCATCAAAGACGATTATGAAACATTAACAACACAAGATGTTGATCTTTTAAAATTTGACTTTAATGGTTTATCACGAACAGTGCCAACAATAATCCATCCTGATACATTTCATGATAATCGAGAATTAGGTGCTAAAGCCACTGAAGTATTACAAAATTTTAATGGTACTATTGATTCTGTTAAAAAAATTGTGAAAAAAGCTAATGAAGAGGGTCAAACTACATACTTATGGCATTTAAATAAAACCAATAGTGCGGAACAAGAATATCAAAAAGCTTACGAACAAGAAAAAAAGCAATATCAAGAAGAATACGATCCTCGAAGAAGGAGAAGTAATCAAACAGAAAATCAATCACGAAGAAGTGCTGGTGCTTATGAAGAAGAGTATCATAATCAAAACTATTATGATTTTAGAAATCAAACTGATAGAACCAAAAGCCGAGGATTCAGACAGTATAATGAGGAAGATGAATCTTATGATGAAGATAGTTGGATGAGAACCCAAGCTAAAAAAGTTTCTGAATATGTTAGGTCACGAATTAACTTTAAGATTAATAAAATACCATCAACAGAAAAAGATTATTTTTCGCTAAAAGCACTATACGAAAGAAAAATAAGAAGTCTTCAATATAAAATTGAGACAACAAAAGGAACAATTCAATCTCTTTATACTAAGCGAAATCGAACAATTTATGAAGGAGAATATGTTTGCAGCGAAAGCAATATTGATAATGAATACAACAAAGAGTGCCAAGAAATGCTTACAAATTATAACAAGATGAATGATGACCTAGATATTCTTAAATTAGATATAGATAATCGTCTTAAAGAATTGAATTGTATTATAAGTGAGCAGTATAGAGCATACCAAAGCTATTACGATCGAATTCTGAATTTATATAAGCAAGAAAACAAAATGGTAAAACAAAAAATGACAAACCTTTTGAATATTCCTAAGGGAATGTCGACAAATAATTATTTTAAAAAATATCTACGCATCATAAATAATCCACCTCAAAAAGAAATAATAAAAATTAGAAAAAATATTTTAGAAAACGATTCATCATATCAGTCTTTAAAAGAAAGTATAGAAATTCTTAGCAATAAATGTATAGCATTGAAAAATAAGATGGATTATTATGAAAAAAATGCCTATGAAATAAAAATATCTAAATATGAAGAATACCTAGAAAAATATAGAGTTAAAGAAAAACAAATTATTACCAAAATTGAAACTAAAGAAAAAGCCTTAAGCAATTTAGAAAATAGCTTAGGTTGTACTAAATGGCAATATGAAAATTTTCAAATAGTATATGGTCATTTAGCTAATAGTGAAGGTGCTAAACGTCGATGAGTAAAATTCTTGCTTTAAACTTTAAGATGAACTTCAATTATAGTGATGTTAAAAACTACATTGACAATATTAAAGGCAGAATAAATAATTTAGATGTTATATTCTTTCCCCCAACTATCTTTTTACCATATTTTATCAGTAATGAATATTCTATAGGTTCACAAACAATAAGTGAATTTGATAATGGTTCTCATACTGGTGAAACATCTTGTACTCAATTGAAAAGTATTGGTGGCAAATATGTAATAATTGGTAATAGTGAAAGAAGAAGCGATCAAGCAGAATCTGATCAATTAATCAATTTAAAAATAAAACAAGCTTTAGCTAATGATTTAAAAGTTATTTTGTGCATTGGTGAAACTAAAGAAGAAAGAGAAATGCTTAGAACTACTCGAGTGCTAAAAAAAGAAATAACTTATGATTTAAAAGAGCTTGATGAAAATTTATATAAAAACGTTATCATTGCCTATGAACCTTTATGGTCAATTGGTAGTGGTGATATACTAGAAAAAAGAGAAATTGAAGAAACTATCAACTATATTAAAGATACAACCTTGAAAATTTATAATTTTGATCCAATAGTATTGTATGGTGGTAGTGTCAACGAAAAAAGTATTGAAGTATTAAATGAAATATCAAACGTAGGCGGATTCCTAGTAGGTGGTGCCTCACTTGATTATAAAAAAGTTTTAAAAATGAAGGAAGTTGTTGAAAAATGACTTCCTTTTATTTTTTAGACAAGGTTCGACAAGTAAAAAAAATATAATTAAATTAAATAAGGAGGAAAAAATGGATAAAATAAAAGTCTTAATGATAGACGATAATGTTAATTTAATTGAAATGGTTAAGGAGTATTTTAAAGATAAAAATATTGAAATAACTTATGAAGCATATAATGGTGAAGAAGGAATAATTGAATTAGAAAAACATAAAGACGAAATTGATGTTATGATTCTTGACTTAATTATGCCTAAGAAAGACGGAATATATGTTTTAGAAGAAATGCAAAAAAGACATATTGATAAGAAAGTTATAGTTGCAACCTCTTACAATGCCAGTGAAGTAATTAGACAAGTAGCTGAATTTGGAGTTTCTTATTTCATTTTAAAACCTTTTGAGTTGTGTGACTTAGAAAAAAGAATATTAGAAACAACTAAAACTAATATTGAAACTAAAAATATTGATTTTAAAAAGGATAATTTACATATGTCCATAACTAAAATATTACACGAATTAGGAATTCCTTCACATATTAAAGGCTATCAATACATTCGTGAAGGTATAAGTATCGTATATGAAAGACCGGAAACAATAGGTGGAATAACTAAGGAATTATATCCAGAACTAGCTGATAAATTTGATACAACCGTTTCACGTGTTGAAAGAGCGATAAGACATGCGATTGAAGTAAGTTGGAATCGTGGTAATTGGAATCTTATGGAAGAAATATTTGGTCATAGTGTTGATATAGATAAAGCTAAACCAACTAACTCTGAATTTATTGTTACTATAGCTGATAAACTAAGATTAGAATTTCATGCCGTTAAAAACTAGATAATGCACATTATCTTCTTTTTTGCGTTAATTTATGTTAAAATATTAATAGGGGGATAAGGTATGAAAGAAGTATTTATAGTTAATCCAAGTTCAGGAAAAGGTAAAATAAAACATTTTATAGAAGGAATATCATCTAAAGAAAACCGTGAAATAATAGTTCCTAGTAATGCAGCTGAAACAAATTATTATGCTTTCCTTAAAAGCAATAATGAAGAATCCAAAGTAATTTATGCAGTTGGTGGCGATGGGACTTTAAATTCTGTTTTAAATGGAGTTGTTGGATCTAAAGCAATTATGGGTGTAATACCATTAGGTAGTGGTAATGATTTTGCTCGAACTTTAAAAGAAGAAAAAATAACAGGTCCAACTAAAATTGATATTGGTCAAATAAATTATGAATATTTTTTAAATATAGCTTCATTAGGTTTTGATGCTCGCGTATGCGAAAATGCTTTAAAAAATCGTCGCATTGTTGGACATGCTTCCTATATCATAGGTTTAATTCAAGAAATATTAAAAAAAATTGAAGTTGATCAAGTTACTAATAAAGAAATAGCTATGCTAACCCTTTGTAACGGAAAGTATTATGGCGGTGGCTTTAAAATAGCTCCTACGGCTTCTTTAACTGATGGCTTTTTGGATAAATATGAAATAGGTGAAGTTACTAAATTTAAACTTTTAAAAATTCTTTTAAAATTACTACAAGGTAAACATGAAGAATTTTTAAATAAAGAACTTATAGATGAACTATCTTTTATAGCTGAAATTCCTAATGTTTTAAGTGTAAATTTAGATGGTGAAATAAAAAAATTCCATCGCTTTGATTTCAAATTAATAAAAAAAGGAATAACTATAACAACAGAAATGCCTGAAGACGTAAAAATACTAGTTAATAAAATAGAAGGAAGATGAATTAATGAAACCAGTAGTTTTAACAATATTAGATGGAGTAGGTTTAAGTGAAAATTCGTTAGGTAATGCTTTTAAAAACGCTAACAAACCTAATTTTGAATATTTATGGAATAATTATCCTCATACAACTATTGAAGCCAGTGGTGAAGTTGTAGGTTTACCAATTGGTCAAATGGGTAATTCTGAGGTTGGTCACTTAAATATTGGTGCTGGCAGAATAGTATATCAACCATTACAATTAATTAATAATAAAATCAAAAATCAAGAATTCTTTAATAATGAACAAATCTTAGAAGTTATGAATCATGTCAAAAAAAATAATTCTAAATTGCATATATTTGGTCTTTTAAGTGATGGTGGTATTCATTCGCACATTAACCACTTACTAGCCCTTATTGATATGTGTAAAAAAGAAAATATCAATAATGTTTATTATCACTTATTTACAGATGGTCGCGATACTTCACCAAAATCATCAAAGAAATATTTTGAAATTTTAGATAATAAAATTAAAGAAACTAAAATAGGTGAAATAGCAACCATATCTGGTAGATTCTATGCTATGGATCGTGATAATCGCTGGGAAAGAATTAAATTAGCTTATGATGCAATTGTTAATAAAAACGGGGAACATTATCTAAGTTATGTCGAAGCAATTGATCATAATTATAGTTTAGATATAACTGATGAATTTATTAAACCAGCTGTATTATCAGAAAATGGTAATATTGAAGATAATGATGGATTAATAGTATTTAACTATCGCCCAGATCGCCTAAGAGAATTATTTTATGCTATCACTAATCCAAATTTTAAAGAAATGGAAGTAAAAAAATTTAATAATATAAAATTAGTTACTATGATGAAAGTCAGTGATGACGTTATAACAACTAATGCTTTCAAGTTAGATGAACTAAAAAATACCTTAGGTGATTATGTATCTAGTAAAGGTTTAAAACAATTAAGAATTGCCGAAACTGAAAAATATGCTCATGTTACTTATTTCTTTGATGGTGGCTTAGATAAAGAAATACCTGATTGCACAAGAATTTTAATACCATCACCTAAAGTAGCTACATATGATTTAAAACCTGAAATGAGTGCTTATGAAGTAACAGAAAAATTACTTGAAAATCTTGATAAAGTTGATTTAGTAATTTTAAATTTTGCTAATGGTGATATGGTTGGTCATACAGGAAATTATGAAGCTGCTGTTAAAGCCGTTGAAACATTAGATGTTTGTCTAGGGAAAATAATTGCTAAGTTAAAAGAGTTAAATGGAGCCATGATCGTTACTGCCGATCATGGTAACTGTGAAGTAATGGTTGATGAATCAGGAAATCCTATGACAGCTCATACAACTAATCTAGTACCTTTAATAGTTTTTAATACTAATGTTAAAAGTTTGCGCAAAGGAATTTTAGCTGATATCGCTCCAACGTTACTTGAATTATTAGAACTAACAAAACCTGAAGAAATGACAGGAGAATCACTTATTATAAAAGAGTGATTCTTTTTTATAAAAAAATAAAACCGAAGTTTTATTTTAATAAATCATATATATCTTTAGGATCAGCTAAAGTTTTATTTTCATATTTAGGAATAATATGTAAATGAAAATGTTTAACTTCTTGAGTATCACCATAATTAAAAAGAAATGTAAAACCTGTTGCTTTTAATTTATCAGCAATTTCCTTTTGAATTTTTTGGCCTACTTCTAACATATGCTCATAAATTTCATTATCTAATTCTAAATAATCAGTATAATGTTTTTTAGGTATAATTAAAGTATGACCATTACTTTTAGGATTAATATCTAAAAAAGCTAAAACTAATTCATCTTCATAAATCTTATATGAAGGAATATCACCTTTGATAATTTTACAAAATAAACAATCCATATTTACCTCCTACTTAAATTATACAACTTAATTAGTTGATATTTAAAAAAATTTTGTTATAATATAAATATATTCAAGTTAAAACTTGAAAAAAAATAAAAATTAACATATTTAGTTGACAAAAAACATAATATTGTTTATAATACTGGTGTATTTAAAAAGGAAAGAAGAAGTATCCACTTCTCACCCGATTGATTAAGTCTTTGGGTTAAGAAACATGCCTAATATCATTTAGTGGTTTTTAAGTGGATGCATTCTCGCATTCACTTTTTATTTGGAGGTGTCATTTTATCGCTAGTAAAGAAAGAGATTTGTTTATAAATGAACAGATCAGAGCAAAAGAAGTAATGGTTATAGGTCCTAATGGAGAACAACTAGGTATCAAAAATATTAAAGATGCTTTAACGTTGGCTACATATGCAGGCTTTGATTTAGTATTGATTAATCCTAATGCTAATCCTCAAGTATGCAAAATAATGGATTATAACAAATTTAAGTATGAAAATAAAAAACGTCAAAAAGAAAACATGAAAAAACAAAGAGAAAATAATCTTGAATTAAAAGAATATCGTCTTTCAGTTACAATTGATGTTCATGATTTTAATACTCGTGTTAATAATTCGTCAAAATATTTAGTTAAAGGCCATAAAGTAAAAGCTTCAATTAGATTTAAAGGTCGTGAGATGGCTCACCCTGAATTAGGTCGTGATGTTTTACTAAAATTTGCTACAGCCTTAAGTAATGTTGCTGATGTTGAACAAAAGCCAACATTAGAAGGTAGATATATGACAATGATATTAATGCCAAAAAAAGAAAAATAGGAGGAATTTTATGCCAAAAATTAAAACACATAAAGGAACTGCAAAAGTTGCTAATGTTCGTCCAGGTGGAACAGTAAAAATAGGTATGCCTGGTTCTAGACACAATACAGGAAAGAAAAACGCTGCATTCAATCGTAAAGCAAGATCTGCTTCAAATATGAATAAGTCAGATATGAAAAGATTGAAAAACGTTTTAGCAAAGTAAGGAGGTTAAAAAATGACAAGAGTTAAAGGTGGCACTATTCATCGTGCACGTCGCAAAAAAATAATGGATCAAGCCAAAGGATACTTTGGAAGTAAACATAGACTATATAAGTCAGCAGCCGAACAAGTTATGCATTCTGGAAAATATGCATACCGTGATCGTAAGCAAAAGAAAAGAGATTTCCGTAAATTATGGATTACAAGAATCAATGCTGCTTGCCGTCAAAATGAAATTAGTTATTCTAAATTCATCAATGGTTTAAATAAAGCAGGTGTTGTATTCAACCGTAAGATGTTAAGTGAATTAGCAATTGATAATCCAAAAGCATTCACTTCATTAGTTGAAATTTCAAAGAAAGCTTTAGAAGAAAAAACAGCTGCTGTTGCTAAAAAAGAAAAAGCAACTAAAAAAACAACTGATATTTCTAAAATGACAGTTGCTGAATTACGTGAATTAGCAAAAGCAAAAGGAATCGAAGGATTTACTGCTATGAAGAAAGCAGAATTATTGGAAGTTTTAAAATAAACTTCCTTTTTTGTAACAAAAATGCTAAAATCAAAATAGGTGATAACATGAAAAATTTATACATTGATTTTGATGGTGTTATTTCTGATACCATTGAAGTAACTTATGAAATGATGAATAAACAAAAAATTGATCGAAAAAATTTAGATAGTGTCATGCTTTTTTATCAAAATCTTGACTGGGAAGATCTTTTAAATAAAACACCATTAATAAATGATAGCATGCATAAAATCGCTAAAATTATAACTGAAAATGTTTTTGATGTTTCTATTTTAACCCATGTTGTTAGTCAAAAAGAAAGTATTGCTAAAATTAAATTTATAAGAAGATTTTTAAAAGATGTAACGATTATTGTTGTTCCCAAAGAAGTAGCTAAAACTGATATGGTTTGTGCTAAAGATTCAATTTTAATTGACGACTTTACTGGTAATTTAGAAGATTGGGAAGAACATGGTGGTATAGGTATTAAATTTTCAAAAACTAAAAAAATATCTAAATATCCTGTTATCTCTGATTTGGAAGAAGTATTGAATTTAGAATTATGCAAGTAAAAAGAATAATAGTAGGCAAATTACAAACTAATTGTTATCTCGTCATTTCTACTAATAAATGTTTAATAATTGATCCGGGAGCAGAAGCTAGTAAAATAATTAACACTATAGGAAATTTAATACCAGTAGCTATCATAATTACGCATTACCACTTTGATCACATTGGTGCTTTAGAAGAAATTAAAAAAAATTATCAAATTCCTGTTTATGATTGTCATAATATTGGAATAATAAACATTGATCCATTTAATTTTGAAATAATATCTACTAAAGGTCATAGCAATACAGGAATATCAATCTATTTTCCAAAGGAAAAAATTTTGTTTACAGGTGACTTTCTATTTAAAGGAACAATCGGGAGAACTGATATGCTAGATAGTAATCCACATTTGATGATCGAGTCAATTAATAAAATTAAAGAATATCCTGAAGATATAATTGTTTATCCTGGTCATGGTGAAATGACAAGCCTTAAAACTGAAAAAATGAATAATATTTATTTAAATTAGCACTCTCTATTGACAAGTGCTAATAGTGTGGTATAATTATTATGTTGTAAAAAAAGCAACATAATTTTTTTAGGAGGGGATAATTATGAATCAAAATCCATATCAAGAAAATCTTGAAAATGTTTTAGAAAAATATGGCCGTAATATTGTAGATGCAGCCAAGAGTGGAAAAATAGATCCCGTCATTGGTCGAGATGAAGAAATTCGTAGTATTACCCGTATTTTATCAAGAAAAACTAAAAACAATCCCGTATTAATAGGTGAACCAGGTGTTGGTAAAACTGCTATTGTAGAAGGACTTGCTTTAAGAATAATAAAAGGCGATGTACCTAATTCCTTAAAAGATAAAACTATTTGGGAATTAGATATGGGAGCTTTAATTGCTGGTGCTAAATATCGTGGTGAATTTGAAGAACGATTAAAAGCTGTTTTAAAAGAAATAACTAAAAGTGAAGGCAAAATCATTCTTTTCATTGATGAAATTCATATGTTAGTAGGAGCTGGAGCTATGGAAGGTGCTATGGATGCTGGTAATATGTTAAAACCATTACTTGCTCGTGGTGAAATTCATTGTATTGGAGCTACTACTTTAAATGAATATCGTAAATACATAGAAAAAGATGGAGCTTTAGAACGTCGTTTTCAAAAAGTATTAGTTACTGAACCTAATGTTTTAGATACTATTACTATTTTGCGTGGGTTAAAAGAACGTTTTGAAGTATATCATGGTGTTAATATAAAAGACAGTGCCTTAATTGCGGCTGCTACCTTATCTGATCGTTATATAACTGATCGTTTCTTGCCAGATAAAGCAATCGATTTAGTTGATGAAGCTTGTGCTACTATCAAAGTGCAAATGGATTCATCACCAGTAGAATTAGATCGCTTAACTAGAAAAATAATGCAATTACAAATAGAACTTCAAGCTATTAAAAAAGATAATGATGAAGATTCTAAAAAACGTGTAGTTGAAATTAAAGAACAAATAGAAACCTTGAAGAAAGATGAATCTGAACTACGTGGTAAGTGGGAAAAAGAAAAAAATATCAACGAAACAATCAGTAAGAAAAAAGAAGAATTAGAAAAAGCAAAATTCAATTTAGAACAAGCTGAAAATAATTACGACCTAGAAGCAGCTGCTAAGTTGCGTCATGGTGTAATTCCAACGTTAGAAAAAGAAATTGAAGAGTTGAAAAAAAGTGATAAATATCAAATTTTAAGTGATACTGTTACTGATGAATCAATTGCTGAAATAATTTCTAGATGGACTAATATTCCTATAAGTAAATTAGTAGGAACAGAAAAAGAAAAATTAATGAATTTAGAAACTAATATGATTAAACGCGTTAAAGGTCAAGATGAAGCTATAAAATTAGTGTGCGAAGCAATCATTCGTGCTCGTTCTGGCATTAAAGATCCTAATAGACCAATTGGTTCATTCATTTTCTTAGGACCAACTGGTGTTGGTAAAACTGAAGTTGCTAAAACATTAGCATATGAACTATTTGATGATGAACGTCATATGATTCGTATTGATATGTCAGAATATATGGAAAGCTTTTCAGTATCTAGATTAGTTGGAGCGCCTCCCGGATATGTAGGTTACGATGAAGGTGGTCAATTAACCGAAGCTGTTAGAAGAAATCCATATAGTATCATTCTATTTGATGAAATAGAAAAAGCTCATAAAGATGTATTTAATATATTACTTCAAATATTAGACGATGGACGTTTAACTGATTCTCAAGGTCGTACAGTTGATTTTAAAAACACTATCATTATTATGACTTCAAATTTAGGAAGCGAACACATTTTAGAAAATAATGATCGTGAAAAAGTTATGAATGAATTGCGAGCTAATTTTAAACCAGAATTTTTAAATAGAATAGATGAAATAGTTATTTTTAATGCTTTAAATAAAGATGTTATTAAAGAAATATTAACTAAAATAATTAAAGATTTAGAAGCTCGTTTAAAAGATAAAAGAATAACATTAAAATTAACTGATGAAGCTGCTAATTTCATTATTGATCATTCTTATAATGAAGCTTACGGAGCTAGACCAATTAAACGATATGTAACTGAAAAGTTAGAAACATTAATTGCTAAAAAGTTGTTATCTGGAGAATTAAAAGAAGGTACAACTTTAGAAATTAAAGTCGATCAAAATGAATTAACTATATAAAATAAAAAGCTATGGACAGGCATACAATTAGTAGGTGATAAAATGAAAAAGAAACTAATTGTATTAAGCTGTATCATAGCTTTTTTAATTGTTATTTTTAATAAAAAAGAAATTAAAAATATAAAATTTTATCAAAATATAAATGATCAAGTAACTTTAAATAATTTATATTTTAATAAAGATAAAAAAGCTACTTATTATTTAATTAATATTTATGATGAAAAAAACAACTTAATTGATGTGAAAAAAACTAATACTAACATGATAAATTTAAGTAATATCAATAACTTAAAAGAAAAAATGTATATTCAAATAATATCTTATAATAATAAAAATAGGGAATTAAGAAAATCTAAAAGGGAATTATTAGAATGGAATATAGCTTACATAGAAATAAATGATAATAAAGTAGAAATTAAAAATAAATTAAATAGCAACTATAAAATATTAATTAAAAAAAATGACGTTGCATTAAAAGAAATAAAAGAAAATGAAGAATTAAATTTTGATAATGTTAAATTAGAATTATATCAAAATGATATTTTAATAAATAAAGTTTATTATTCTAGATCTAATGAAAGTAAAATAATTTATCCTTTAGATCAAGAAGCAATTTTATATGAAGACTTCTATATAAAAATAGAAACTAATCTTGATTGTTTATTAACATTAAAACAAAATAAAAAAGTAGTTTTTAATAATATTAATAAATGCGAATATTTAGTAAAAAAAGAATTATTAAAAGAAAACACGAACTATAATTTAGAAGTAAAATATTTAAATAAAAATTCCCAGATGATTTTAAAAGAAGAAAAAATAACTTTTAAAGTTAAAGAACAAGAAAAATTATTACAAGTTTATAGTAGCAATGAAAATGAAGTAGTTAAAGATACTACTATCGATTTAAAAAGTCCTAATAATGGTGAAATATATTATACATTAGATAATACTATTCCCGATGAAAATTCTATCAAGTATGATCAACCAATTACTATAAAAAAAGATACTATTATAACTGCTATAGCCATTAAAAATAATTTAAAAAGTGAAGTATCAAAAATAGATTTTAAAATCAAAGAACAAAGACCTTTAATTTATTTAAGTCCTTCTAGACAAACTCAAAACCAAGGAGTTAAAAGAGCAGGTTATAGAACTGAAATGGAAGAAATGAATGTTTTAGCTAAAGTATTAGAAAAAAAATTAAAAGAAAAAAACTTCCGAGTAGTAAGAGCAGAACAAGAAAAAGATTTACCTGATCGTGTAAAAGAAAGTAACAAATTAAAATCTGATCTTTATATTGCCTTACACACTAATGCTAGTACTAATGGTTATCCTCTTGAAGGTAAAGCTCGTGGAATTGATTCTTATATTTCTAGAAGAGAATCGGACATGTTAATATTTGCTAATATTGTTCAACAAGAATTGATGAAAGTTTATACCGGACCATCTTATCGTAGTGGTGTTAAATTTGGAACTGATTTTAAAATGATGTATGAAATTGACGAAAAAAATGTAAACCATGGAATACTCTTAGAAATTGGTTTTCATGATAATTATGATGATGCTCTTTGGATAATTAACTCAACTGAAAAAATTGCCGATGCAATTACAAGCGCGATCATCAAAAACTTTCAATGATAATTGTAAAATATTTTAACCATTAATTGACTTTGTTCGACAAATGTTGTATATTTAATATAGCGATAGGATAGGAAACCTAAAGCAGATTATATTAGATGTTTCATTTTGGAAGGACACGCCAAAATTTAACATATAAATTATAATTTATTTATGAGGGTAAGGAGGAAGAAAATGAAAAAATCAACAAAGAAGAACGATAAAACAATCTTTATTGCAGCAGCAATTATGTTTGCTTGTGCTATTGGATTGTTTGTAGGTGCATTTGCTCGTTTCCAAACTGTAGTTGGTGGATCAGCAACATTAAAAACTGCTGATTGGTCTTTCATGGTAAATGGTGGAACATCAGACTTTTCAGTTAACTTAGCAGATGGTACTGCTTATAACTTAGTTGAGGTTGATGGTGAAAAAAGAATTCAACCAGGTTCATATGGTGTATTCCCATTAGTATTATCAGCAGTAGGTAGTGATGTTGATGTTACATATAATGCTAACTTCGGTGGCTTAAGTGGAGATAAAATCCCAACTAACTTAGCTTTATATTCAGATGATCAATATACAAAACCATTAGCAAACGTTAGTGGTGATGTTATTACTGCAGGTGCTCAAAAAACTGTAAACATTTATTGGAAGTGGTTATATACTGAAACTGATGAAACAGAATTTGCTGGTCAAACTTTAACATTACCTGTAACAGTAACTGGTTATCAAGTAAATCCAAACGGTTAATTCAGGGAACGTGTCAACAAGGGTTTAACCCTCGTTAAAGAATATTTTAAAAAGTATTTTTTAACGAAGGTTAAATTTTATTCCGTCAGGAGAATGATTATTATGGAGCAAAAAAAAGTAAATAAAAATAATGAACAAAATAAAAAAGAAGAAAAGAAAAATAATCGTAAGTGGTTATTACTTTTACTGCTTTTATTATTTTTGAGTGTGTTTGGTATAGCATTTTTTAAGATTGGTTTTGATTTTGGAACTAATCATCATCCAGTTACACCCGAACCAACTCCTAAAAAGTTCTTGATCAAAATAAGTGATGAAGATGGTGATTGGGAAAAGTCTGAAACACTAAATGTATTCTCTGTTAATGAGCGTGATGTTATAGCTCCTTATGACCGTGGCTCTTATGAATTTGAAATTCAAAACACTAGAAACAAAAGTATTAGTTATACTTTGTCATTAAGTGAAGAAAATCCTTACAAAGTAAACATAAAGTATAGATTGAAAGAAAATGGTAAATATATTATTGGAGGTACTAATTGGGAATATTATGATAAAATCCAATTAAAAGATATAAGTCTATCCGCAAAAGAATCTGATAAATACGAGTTAGAGTGGATGTGGGTCAGTGAAGATAATGAAGCTGATACTAATATTGGATTGATGCATGGAGTAGATTACAACTTAACATTCAAAGTAGTTGCCATTGAATTAGAGGGATAGTATGAAAAAAAGCGTTAACAATAAAAACAGTAAAGACAAGATAGTAAAAGTAGAACCAAAGGCAGAAAAACCAAGTGTCTTACATAAAATATTAGAAGTATTTTCTTCTATTTTTGCCGTTATTGTAATTGGAGTTTGCGCTTTTACTTTAGTATTTAGAATTATATTTAAAGTTGAAGTTGTAAAAATATTTGGTTATAGTGGTTTAGTAATTTTAACTGGTAGTATGCAACCAACATATTATCCAGGTGATGTCATAATTATAAAAGAATTAAAAGATTACAATGTAGGTGATCCTATAACATTTCACCAAAGAAATATGATTGTAACTCACCGTATTGTTGCGAAAGATGGTGAAAAATTTACAACCAAAGGTGATTATAATAATTCTTCTGACGAACCAATTGAATTAAAGGATATTGAAGGAAAAGTTATAAAACGTATCCCAAAAGTAGGAAAAGTAATATTGTTCTTACAAACTCCTGCAGGAGTTATATCTGTATTAGTAGTTCTTATCGCTTTAGAAGTGTTCTTTGCCGCCAAGAGGAAGATGGTGGAAGAACCATGAAATACAAAAAAGTATTAATAATATTAGTATTTTTAGCTGTAGTCATGATATCTTCAGGGATTGGTATTGCCTACGCTTATTATAAAACTGAGATTACTGGGGCTGTAACAGGTTCAACTGCTGCTTATAGCGGTGAAATTGAAATTTCTGCCGGTACGCATACTGATCTTGTTCCAGCAAGCACAGAAATAAATTCTATTGAATTTTATATCAAAAATTATTCAGGAACAGATTCAAGTGCCAAAACTTCAGAAGTATATCTAAGTTATGTCTTGACTTTTACGCCACCAACATGGGGGACAGGCTGTACTAATCCAGTTTTCTTCAAATTGTTCTTAGTAAATGATACGAATAGTACTGAAACTGAGATTACACTGTCAAATAATAAGTCAACCGTACAAAACTTTTCGTTAATTTCGGCTCAAAAGCATCATTATAAACTAAAATTATATTGGAATACAACACTAAACAGTGCATCTTGTTATGCTGGAAAAACTGGTACTATTGGCATTGCTGCTAATATCTATCAGACAAATAAGTAGGTGAAATATGAAAGATAAAATATTAACTGCTTTAGGTATAGTCTTGATGATTGGTGCTGTCGTTCTAGCTGCCACTTCTTATGCAAGATTTGTAAGTAGTGTTAAAGGAACAGCCAATATAACTTTAGCACGTTGGGAATTTAAAGCTAATGATAAAAACATATCATTCACAACTGACTTAGGAAATTTATATCCAGGAATTGATAAACTCTTTCAAGTAATACTAAGTGCTGAAAATAGTGATGTTGATGTTGAATATACAATTAAATTCAATTATCCCAACAATATTCCTGAAAATCTCAAGTTTTATTCGGATTCAGCGAAGACTCAAGAGATTAACCTTGATGGTGATACTTTGTCTGGCATCCTAACTGCAGGGAAGAGGACAGTTATTACAATATATTACGATTGGCCGTATGGATCAGCGGCCGAGAAGTATATACCAGGCACAGCTTGGTTTAATATGACAATAAATGGTCATCAAAAAGATCCTAGTGGAGGAGTGTAAAATGGAAAAAACTAAAACAAAAAAAGTAATGCCAAAGCAAGAAGTAAAGAAAGTTACAGAAGCTAAAAAGCCAACTGGAATGAGTAAAGAAAAGAAATCAATCATTGCTGGTCTTGCCTTAATTGTTGCCGCTGCTGGAATTTCCGCAGGGACATACGCTTATTATCAAAGTGCAATTGGTGGTAGAATTACTGGTACGATAACTCCTTGGAGTTTTACGGTAAATGAAAAAGGCGACGCCCAAGAGTTTGTTGCGAGTTTAGGTGATTTAAAACCAGGTGTAACTGGCACAATAGTATTAAACATGTCAGCTGCTGCTAGTGGCTTAGGTGTAGATGCTGTAGTATCTTTTAATACTGCTACTAATATTCCAACTAATATGAAATTCTATACAGATGCAAGTTACACAAGTGAATTAGATTTGTCAAGTGATACAATTACTAGAGCAATATCTGCTGGTAAAACTGACACAGTAACAATTTACTATAATTGGCCACTTGGTACCGCCGAAAAAGGTCCAAGTGAAGCTAAAACTGCAAGTTTCAAAATTCAAGTAGTTGGTACGCAACATAATCCTAACGCATAGTTTAAACTATTCTCTATCAATACAATTTATTGTATAATACTTAAGTAAGATAGATAGTAGAGGAGGAAACAAATGAAAGATCATACAGACAAAAAAAACAAATCAAAATTAATTGCAGGAATCGCCATGATGGTATTTGCAATTGCGTTGTCAGCAGGAACATATGCTTATTATCAAAGTACAATAGGCGGACAATTAAAAGGAACTATAGTTGCATGGGAATGTAAAGCAGGAGGAAGTGAATCAGCATTTACTTTAGATTTAGGAAACTTAAAACCAGGGGTTACAAAAACCGTTCCTGTAAATTTAAGTTTAAAGAATTTTAAAGCTAAATTTGATATTAAATTGAGCGGAGCTACTAACTTGCCAAGCGCCATCAATTTTTATACAGCAAATACTAACCAATCAGCTGCTAATTGTTTATCAAAAACAGGCACGGCAACTGATACTTGTAAACTAGCAACAACTTCTACAACATTAGATGCAACATCAAGTGGTTCAGCAACAGGCACGGTTAACCTATATATGGTTTGGCCAAAAGGTCAACCCGAAAAAGGTCCATCAACAGCATCAACTGCTAAAATAACTGTAAACGTAACTTGTACACAACAAGATCAAAAGCCTCATGGCGGAGCATAATTAAAAGGAGGAAAAATGATGAAAGGTAATAAAATATTATATGCTGGAGCAGCTTTAGCAGTTTTAGCCATTGGTTTTGCAGCAGGAACATATGCCTACTATCAAAATACAATAACTGGTACTGCATCAGGTACTGTCTTAGCATGGAATTGTACTGCTAATAATGTTGGTGAAGATGGAGATCCCTTTGAAATTAATTTAGGTAGTTTATATCCAGGATCATCAGGTTCGGCAAAAATCTCAATTGCTTCAAGTATAGCAGCAGATTATAAAATAACATTAACTAAATTTACAAATATTGGAACGGGATCAAATCATCCAAATTTAAATTTATATAAAGATTCAGCTCATGCGACAAAGCTTAATGAATCAGATACTCTTACAGGTTCATTAGCAGCTGGTACAGCAACAGACGTAAATTTATATTATTATTGGCCATATGGAACATCAAAAGAAACATATAACGCTTCACCTTTTACTGTAGATTTTACAATATTATGTAGTCAAAAATAAGACCTTATGGTCTTTTTTTATTTGTTTTAATGAACATTTATTCAGATTATCATATAATAAAATGAGGTGAATATATGTATACAATATATAACGTTTCTTATGGTGATACGCTTGATAAAATAGCAAATTATTTTGCGACTGATGTAGAAACACTGAAACAAATAAATGATTTTAGAGGAGATTATCGTGCATCTTTTGGTGATCAAATAATTGTACCATCAATTAAAAAAGATAGATTTATTACTTATACAATAAAAAAAGGTGATAACTTATATGAAATAGCTCGTCGCTATAATATTGATGTTAATACACTTTTGTTAATAAATGGTCTTAATAAAGATGATTATATATATCCTAATCAAGAAATAATCATTCCAACTAAAGATACTAAATTTTATATGACTAAAAATGGTGATACTTTAAGTGGATTATTAAACGATACAAATTTAACCATAAATGAACTTTTAGATAAAAATAAAGAAATATATTTATTGCCAGAACAAATGATAATATTGGATTAAAAGAGTTTTGAAAACTCTTTTTTTTTACTATTTTTTGTTATATAATAAATTAGTAAATATTAGATTAGAGAAGAGGAGAAACATGAAAAAGAAATTATTGATTTTATTTACAATTATAATGACATTTACATTGTGTGGATGTGGTGCTAAAGAAGAATCAAATTTAGTTGAATTAACTTTTGATGAATTAACTAAAAAAGTAGAAAACAAAGAAGATTTTATTTTAGTAATTGAATCTGATCAATGTAGTGCTTGTGCAATTTATATGCCAACAATGGAAGAAGTAGTTAAAAATTACAATGTAAAAGTTAATTATATTAACATACATGTTTTAACTGATGAACAAAGTGCTAAATTAGCAACATATGTATATACAAATTCTACACCATTAACTGTTTACTTTAAAGAAGGTGTAGCATCTGATACTCATAATCGTATTGTTGGTGCTGCTAATTATGATGCAGTTGTAGAATCATTTACAAAAAATGGATATATAGGTAAATAATTATGGATAATATTGAAATATTAGATATTAATGATCAACCTCATAATGAACCTCATAATGAAATTGATTCTCAAACAGTTAATTTTAGTGTAGTAAAAGCTTATGGTGAAGATTTAACAGCTAAAAAATATATTACTAATCCTGCTATTGCTCGTGATGATGAAATTAAAAAATTAATTATAATTTTATTAACTCCAGATAAATCAGGATTATTAATAGGTAAGGCTGGTATTGGTAAAACAGCTATAGTTGAAGGTTTAGCATATAAAATTCAAAATAATGATGTTCCCGATGCTTTAAAAGGTTATCGCATAATTAAAATAAATTCTACATCACTTTTGGGAAAAATAACTAAAGATGGTAAAGAAGAAATGGCTATTTCTATTCTTGTAAGAGAATTAAAAGGAATGTCTAAAGTGATACTATTTATCGATGAAGTTCATACCTTGATAGGTGGTAGTGGTACAGGACCAATGGATTTAGCCAATATTTTAAAGCCAGCTTTAGACCGTGGTGATATAAAAGCAATCGGTGCAACAACAACTGAAGAATATGAAGCTTATGTCATTCGTGACCGTGCTTTCTTAAGACGTTTTGATCGCATTGATGTCTTAGAACCAGATGAACCAACAACTGTTAAAATTTTAGTTGGAACAATTCCAAGAATAGCTGCTAAAACTGGTGCTAATTTTGCTTATACCGATTATATTATAGAAGAGTTGATGCAAGCGATTGTAAGTGCAACAAGTACCTATAAACGTGTATACGGCCTTGCTGCAATGTATCCTGATGTTGCTTTATCTGTTTTATCACAAGCATTCTCTAATGCTTTATTTGATAATCGTAGTGTTGTTAATGTCTTAGATGTTTATAACGCCATTAAAAATAGTAAGCG
This sequence comes from uncultured Bacilli bacterium, assembly GCA_934162285.1. Taxonomy (GTDB): domain Bacteria; phylum Bacillota_I; class Bacilli_A; order RF39; family UBA660; genus RUG11241. The sequence goes on along the minus strand of CAKPHY010000001.1, from coordinate 7,747 downwards.
AATATATCCTGATGCAATTATAAAAGAGTTAAACAAATTTAGAGTAACTTTTGCTAAATTATGTGCTGATGATAATGTTGTTTTGCCAGAAGTAACAATTAATGACATTAAAGTTGAAGAATAGGAATGATAGTATGATAAATGTCGTTTTATATGAACCAGAAATTCCTCAAAATACAGGAAATATTATGCGAACATGTGCTGCAACCAAAGTACATTTGCACTTAATAAGACCATTTGGTTTTGTCTTTTCTGAATCTAAATTAAAAAGATCAGGAGTAAATTATATTCCTGAATGTGAATACACATTATATGATGATTTTGAAGATTTTAAGTCTAAAAATCCAGGAACATATTATTATTTTACTAGATATGGCAAAAAGCCACATTCCGATTTTGATTTTCATGCTCAAAATGAAAATATTTACCTAATATTTGGTAAAGAATCTACCGGGATACCTAAAGAAATATTAGCTCATGATTTAGAACATTGTGCGAGAATACCTATGAGCGATAAAGTACGTGCTCTTAATGTATCTAATAGTGTAGCTGTTGCCGTTTATGAAGTTTTAAGACAACAAAACTATCGCGATTTATCTTTTGTTGAACCATTTAAAGGTGAAAATTATTTAGAGGAGGATTAAAAATGTTGGACTTTATAGTGGAAAATATTTGGTGGTTTATAATTATTGGAATAGCCATCATCTTAGTAGCTATTGGCTATATTGTAGATAAATTTGTTATTAACAAAAATAATCTTACTAAAACTCAAAAATTGGAGCCAATCAATTTAGAAAAAAACGATAAAGAATTAACAACATCAAATGAAGATAATCAACCTGTAGAAACTTTAAATACTGAAATTAAAGAAAATTCTGATACTGTATTTCAGTTAGATGATGAAATAGCGGATAATCAAGAAAATTATGAAAAAGTTGAACCAATGACTTTTGAAGATAATATTCTTCAAGAACCTATAGTTGTTCCTGAACAAGAAAAATCTGACATTGAAGTACAACAAGATACAACCAAAAGTTCTGATGAAGCTGTAGGAAATATTAATGATTTAGATAAAACCATAGTAAAAACAGAGCCTCTTTTTAATGAAGATAATGACTCAGTTTGGAAAGTTTAAGTTTTACTTAAACTTTTTTGTTTTACAAAAATGCCACTATAAGAAGTTGATCGTTTTTAAAATTTACGATATAATTTAATAGGTGATAAAATGAAAAAAAATGGATTTACCTTAGTTGAATTATTAGCAGTACTTGTAATAATTGGAATTTTGTCGGCAATTTCTATAACAGTATATACTAATTTAATTCCGAGTTCACGAAAGGAATTAAGTGATGTACAAAAAAATACTATTATTGATGCTACAAGAACGTACGTAGCTATTAATACCGTTAATTTTAATAATCATTTTGACAATGCTACTATAGGTGATAACATATGTGTAGCAATCAAATTAGAAGTTTTATATAATGAAGGATTGCTAAAAAAAGAAGTTTTAGATCCTAGCACTAATGCCAATTTAATGGATGGCTATATTTTAGTTTCTTATGATAATAATCATAGCCAATATGAATACACATATAAAAGTAAAGACGATTACACATCAAAGTGCAAATATGAATATCTTGTTAAAGATGGACAAGTAGAAGTAACAGAATAAGGAAGTGGATAAAATGACAGTTAATGATTTTATATCCCTATTAAAAGGATTTATTGATGTATTATTAGTATGGCTAGTAATATATTATTGTTTAAAAAGTTTGCGCAAAAATGTTAAAATGATCCTATTATTTAAAGGCATTTTAATAATATTTATTTTATCAATTATTGGTAATTTATTAGATTTAACAACCATTAAATTTTTATTAAACTATGTTGTAACTTGGGGACCATTAGCTTTAATTATAATATTTCAACCCGAAATACGTAGTGTTTTAGAACAATTAGGTCGTAGTCAATTATTAGGAAGACATAAAGTGTTGACAGCTGATGAACGTGAAAAAGTAGTATATGAAGTAGTTCAAGCTGTTGACTATTTAAAAAAAGCTCGTATCGGTGCTTTAATTGTTTTTGAACGCGATAATAGTCTAAATGAATACATCGAAAAATCAAAAAAATTATATGCCGATATTTCTAGTGATTTATTAATTTCAATCTTCTTCCCAAATAACCCTCTTCATGATGGTGGTGTTATTATTCAAGGAGATAGAATTACAAGTGCTGGAGCTGTTTTTCCAACCAGTGAAAATTTAAAAATTAGTAAACGACTAGGAACACGCCATCGTGCTGCTTTAGGAATTTCTGAAATAACAGATTGTATTTCTGTTATTGTCTCTGAAGAAACAGGTAGAATTTCCATCGCAATGAATGGTGAATTACATTACAATTTAACACTTGATGATTTCAAATTAATGCTTTTAGAAGAATTAAGACCAAAGAAATCAATCATTTTAGATGAAGAGGAGGGCAAAAATAATGAAGAAGAATAATGCTCTTCGCAATATTATAAAATTTATTGATCGAAAAATTATATTTCCAATAACCAAATTAATATTAGCTATAAGCGAACGCTTTTCTAAGTCAAGCAAAGTAATCGAAAATTGGCTTTCTAAAAGCAACACTTTATTGTTTATATCTTTAATATTTGCAGTAGCTCTTTTTATTGCAGTTGACCAAAGAAAAATTTCTATGCGTGAATCATCAGCTGAAGTTTTAAAAGATGTACCCGTAATTGCTGAGTATAATCAAGAATCTTATGTTATTGAAGGATTACCAGATAAAGTAGATGTAACTTTAATAGGTGGTAAATCCGATTTATATTTTGCTAAACAATCAGGTACACAAAATATCGTTGTTGATTTAAGTGATTTAAAACCAGGAACTCATAAAGTATCTATAAACTATACTCAAGATTTTCGAGCTTTAGAATATTCTGTAAATCCAAGTACTGCTACCATTATCATTTATCAAAAAGAATCAGCTACTAAAAATGTAACATACGATTTAATAAATCAAAGCAAGCTAGGTGAAAAAAAGATCGTTGACAATGTAACGATAAGTGCTTCGGAAGTAATTGTCAAAGGTCCCGAATATAAATTAAATCAAGTAGCAATTGTTAAAGCTTTAATCAATTTAGAAAAATTACCAACTCAAGAAGTTGGTACTCAAACAATCGATAATGTTCCCTTAGTAGCTTATGATGAAAATGGTGAAATTGTTGATGTTGAAATAGTTCCTGAAACGTTAAGCGCTGAAGTAGTAATAAAATCACCTTCTAAAGAAGTTCCAATTAAGATTGTTCCAAAAGGAACAGTAGCCTTTGGATATGCAATTAAATCTATAGTTGCAAGTGAGTCTAAAATTACAGTTTGGGGTTCAAGTGAATCCTTAGCCGATTTAAAATATATTGAAGTTTCAGTTAATGTAAGTGATATTAAATCTGATCAACAATACAAATTAGAAATAGCTAAACCAACTGGTGTTCGTTATATGTCGATTTCAACGATTACTGTTAATGTAACTTTAGATGCAACAAGTGACCGCGAATTATCTAATGTCGGTTTAAAATATAAAAACTTAAATGAAGATAAGTATAAAGTTCAAGCAAGTTCTAGTGAAGACACTAATGTTACTGTAATACTAAAAGGTGTATCAAGTGTAATTGAACAAATCAAAGAAACTGATGTAACAGCGTATATTGATTTAAGTGGTTACACAGAAGGCGAATACGAAGTAGAAGTAAAAGTTGAAGGCAATGATAGTCGTGTTGAATATGTTGCTAAAACTAAAAAAGTTAAAATAAAAATTCTAAAAATAAAATAATTAGAAAGGACTACAAATTTTATGTAGTCCTTTTTACTTTGATTCAATTCTTGAAAACAAAATTCCAATATTCATTAAACCAGCAATACCAACTAAAATATATATTATTTTAGTAAGTGTTGCTGTACCAAAAATTGCTTCAACAATATTAAAGTTAAATATTCCAATGCTACCCCAGTTGATAGCACCTATAATGACCAAAGTTAAACAAATTTTTTGTAAAGTTTCCATAAAATCGTCCTTTCTATTAATATTTTGTAATAAAAAAATAAAATTATTCAGAATAAATAATAAAAAATAAAATAATATTAATTGAAAGCAAAATAGGGGTGAAAAATTGAAAAAATTAAAGCTTTTAATACTATTAGTAAGTTTCTTCATTGTTGTTGGTTGTAATAAAGCAAATGATCCTAAAAAACAATTACTAAACTCTTTAAAAAAAGTGGATAGTTATCATTTAGAAGCTAACATGACAATATATAATAATGAAGAAAGCTATGATTACAACTTAGATATAAAATTCAAAAAAGATGATCTTTTCCGTGTTAGTATGAAAAACAAAGCTAATGATCATGAACAAATAGTTTTAAGGAATAAAGAAGGAGTATATGTTTTAACACCAAGTTTAAATAAAAGTTTCAAGTTTCAAAGTGAGTGGCCTTACAACGATTCTCAAGCTTACTTATTACAAACAGTTATTCAAGATATAAAAAATGATACCGATTCAAAAACTACACAAATAAGTGAAGGCAGCATGATTAAGTCAAAAGTAAACTATTCTAATAATTCTAAATTAGTTAATCAAAAAGTTTATTTAGACAACAATAATCAAATAACTAAAGTAGAAGTAGTTGATCAAGATGATAAAGTTCAAGTATTAGTAAAGTTTAATAACATTACTTATAATGAAAAAGTTGACGATGAAGAATTTAATGTTGAAAAAAATCTTACAGTAGCTAAAACTTATGATCCAAAAATAACTAAAGAAATGAGTAATATAATATATCCATTATATATACCAGATAACACATATTTAACTAGTCAAGACAAGGTAAAAAAGACTGACGGGGAAAGAGTAATATTAAATTTCTCTGGTGATAAAAAATTTACTATAATAGAAGAAACAGCAACCATATCTGAAGATAACACAACTATTCCTATGTCAGGAACACTATACCAAATAGCTGATGTATTCGGTGTAAAAGAAGATAACTCGATTAGTTGGATCAGTAATGGTATAGAATACTATGTAGTATCAGAAGATTTATCAAATGATGAACTAGTAAGTATTGCTAAGTCCATGGCAACATTACCTGTTTCTAAATAGATACAAAAATTTGTATCTTTTTTTATTTTATATGGTATAATTAATTTGGTGATATAAAAATGAAAAAGAACAAATTTAAAGAACAAGAAAAAAAAGTAGCTTATGATATAGCTACTCCAGCAAAAGAAGAAAAGAAAAAAGTATTAGATTTCGAAAATGAAGGAACGAGATTTTTAGTTATATTACTAGCTATAGTTGCTATAATTTCTATGCTATGGCTTGTAAACATATTAAAAGAAAATAAAAATAATAGTGATGATGAAACTAAAGAACCAAGCATAAGTTATTCGGAAGTAATTGTTGGTAACATGCTAAATCAAAAATATGATGATTATTATGTCTTAGCTTATAATAAGGATGAAAATAAAAAAGATACAATAGAATATTTAATATCTGTTAAATCATTAAAATACTATACAGTAGATTTAGATAAAGCCTATAACCTTAGCTCTGTTGCTGAAACAAGTAATTTTAAAGGAAGTATAACAGAAATTAAGTTTAAAGGAACAACTTTAATTCATGTAAAAGATGCTAAAATAGAAAAAGCATACGAAGGTTATGAAGAAATCACAAAATATTTAAAATCAATAAAGACAGATTCAGATAAAAAATAGGAGAAAATATGGAAGAAAAAAAGGAAAATGTACCTAATATGACTTCAGAAGAAAAGAAACCTAAAAAAGTTATAAAAACAGACGAATTAAAATTTAACTTTTTTGAAGTTTTAATCCTAATCTTTATAACAGCGTTAGTTACAGTAACAGTAACAGTTACCATAAGTAAGTTAGATAAAAATTGTCCAGTAATTAATCAACAAAATGAAGATATAACAAGATTTATAGAACAATACAATTTTGTGTTAGATAAATATTATGGTTCAATAACATCTAAAGAATTAATTGATAATGCGATCGCTGGAATGATTGATGGTTTAGATGATCCATACTCTACATATATTGATAAAGATGCTGCAACTAATTTTGATGTAGAATTAGAAGGACAATTTTATGGCTTAGGTGTAGAAATAAAACAAAATGAAAATAAGCAAGTTGAAGTTGTCACAGTATTAGCTGGAAAAGGTGCCGAAAAAGCGGGCGTTCAAGTAGGCGATATAATTACCCATATGGATAAAGAAAGCATTGCTAATCTATCGACAACCGACTTTCGTACTAAAATGATTCAAAACAACAAAGAAAGTGTAACCTTAACAATAGTTCGAAATGGTGAATCACAAGATATTACTATAAAAAGAGATTTAGTGGAGATTACTTCAGCATCAGGAAAAGTTTTTGAATCGGGAAAAGCTAAAGTTGGTTATATAAGACTAACAATTTTTGCTAGCAATACAGGAAGTCAATTTAGAAAAGCTTTAGAAGAATTAGAAAGTCAAAATATTGACTCATTAATTATTGATGTACGCAGTAATACCGGTGGCCATGTAACAACAGTAACCGAAATCTTATCAGAATTATTAGACTCAAGTCACGTTATATATCAAGAAAAAGATGCAAAATCAACAGTTAAAAGATATTCAACAGGTACTGCTGATAAAAAATATGACATCATTGTTTTAATAGATGGAGCTAGTGCTTCGGCCTCAGAATTATTAGCTTCAGCTTTAAAAGAGCAAAAAAATGCTACGTTAGTAGGAACAAAATCATTTGGAAAATCAACAGTTCAACAAGTAATTGATTTAGAAGATGGAACAAAATATAAAATAACTATAAAAGAATGGTTAACATCAGAAGGAAAAGTAATAAACGGGCAAGGACTAACTCCAGATAAAGAAGTTAATTTAAGTGAAAAATACTTTAAAGACCCAACTGATGAAAATGATGATCAATTACAAGGAGCATTGAGTTTATTAAAGAAATAGAGCAATTTATTTCTTTTCTTTTGCTCATAAATGGGTTATAATAATTACGGAAGTGAAATATGAAACAAATATGTATAGGAGATAAATATCAAATTCAATGTTATAAACATAATGGAAAAGTTCATCGTGCTTGGGATGAAGCAGTAGTTTTAGCCATAGAAAAAGATTATATAGTTTTTGGTAATGATAGAACTCAAGTAATAGAATCAAGTGGCAATTACTGGCGGACTAAAGAGCCAGCAGTAATGTACTTTTTTAAAAATAAATGGTTTAATATAATTGCGCAAATGAAAAAAGATGGCGTATATTACTATTGTAATATTGCTTCGCCATTTATTATTGAAGAAAATACCGTAAAATATATAGACTATGATTTAGACTTAAGAATTTTTCCGTCTGGTGAATATAAAGTTTTAGATCGACTTGAATATAAATATCACAAAAAAATAATGAACTATCCACCAGAGTTAGATAAAGTAATAAATAATGCTTTAGATGAATTAATAAAGTGCTATATCGATGGTGAAAAGTATTTTAGTAACTATAAAAATCTAGAATATAGCAAAAAATATAAGGAAGAAAAAGTCGAAAAAGAAATAAAAATAAAAAAAGTCGAAAAAGAAATAAAAATAAAAAAAGTCGAAAAAAGATATTGACTTAAAAGGAGCAATTTGATATATTATTAATGCGCTTTGAGAAATAAGCAA